>CALVUM010000012.1 GCA_944363605.1 uncultured Bacilli bacterium | reverse complement strand
GCATCTCCTTATGAAGAAAAAGCATTTAAACAAATTTGTGAGCATAATTTAAAAAATGATATAAAAGATATTCCTATGTTTTATGGTCGTGGAGCTTGGGATGAAGAAAAAATGACATTTAAAGATAGGACACTATGTAAAATGTTGCAAAAAGTTGTTGCAAAACAAGATCCAAAAACTTATGAACCTTGGCAAAAAGCATTAATGAGTGCGGTAGGGCAAAAATGCGACTGGACCGAAAAAAAGTATTTACAGCCATTGCTAGAATGGATAGAAATGTAAGACAAAAATTGCAATTTAGATTTGTTAGAGAAATAGTAATTTAGGAGTGAATTAATATGATAAGGGAAAAATTAACATCAGATAAATTATATGAAAAAATAATTACTTTAACATCAATATTCTTTTTAGCATTTTTTGGAATAACAATATTAAGTTATTATTTATTACCAGAAGGCTTTTTATTAAATAAAAATAATCTAACTAATTTTGATACTTCAATGAATATTATTATATGCACTTTTCAAATATTTGCTTGGAATATGATTAGTGTTGTAGCCATATTTATAAGTAGTTTATTTAGTAAGAAAAGCAACGATAAACAAAAATATTTATCATTATCATATTTTGTGTTTATAATATTAGTATCAATATCTGCTATAACATTAGGTACTTGGTCTTTTACATTCAATGCTGAATCAGTACCTTTATTTGAAAGAGTTGTTTCAATGTTTAATATAACTAAAAGAGCCGGTTTAATTGAATTATACGGTCAATTACTCATAACCTGTTCAGTATCTAATAAATATCTTGTAATGACTTATAAAAATAAAACATCTACTAGAAAAATAAGAAATATTAAATGGAAAAAGAGCGAAATTATATGTTTTATTATAGGCATATTATTTATGCTTATAGGTGCTTTCATAGAAAGCAAAGCTATTTTAAGTTAGTAAACAATAAATTACAATTTTGTTGTTTAGAAATTTATAGTAATTTGAAAGTGAGTTGAATATGATGAATTTAGAAGAATTAAAAAAGGATTGTAGTATAAAGCAAAAAAAGGGCATTCATTTTATCATCGCTTCTGTAATTATCTGGAGTATGGTTTTAATAGTCCAATTAACAAATTTACCAATATTAACAAAAAATTTTCTGACTTTTTGTTGTACTGCACCTTTATTACCAATTGCATTTTTAATATCTAAAATATTAAAAATACAATTTCAAGATAAAAGTAATCCGTTAAATATTTTAGGAATATTATTTTCTATAAATCAAATAATATATCTTTTAATAGCCATGTGGGTATATCCTACTATACCAGATAAATTGTTAATGGTGGTAGCAATGATTTTTGGTGGACATTTATTACCTTATAGTTGGTTATACAATTCAAAAGCATATATGGTTTTATCTATAGTCATCCCTATACTAGCGTTAGTTATAGGATTGAATTTTGAAAACTATATTCTTGCAATAATGATGATTGGAATAGAATTAATATTTAGTATATTATTAGTAATAGAGAATAAAAAGTTTATTAAAGACTAGAATAACAAATTTGAAAGTGAGATGTGATTATGAAAGAAAGATTATCAACAAATTCAAGAAAGTGGTTTGGACTTATATGTGCAATACTTTTATATTATATAATTCATGAAGGGAGTCATGTAATTATTGCATTACTTTATGGAGTATTTGAAAAAGTAAGAATACTAGGTTTAGGTGTTCAAGTTGTTGCAAACACAGAAATTTTAACTGATTTCCAAACAGCTATATTTTGTGTTGTTGGAAGTATCAGCACACATTATTGGTAGCATATTTGCTTGTTTTATTTACTAACAAAATTGTGAGTAATAAGAACAAAATATTCAAAGCCATTTGTTTTTACACTACACTTGCTTTTCTATTACTAGACCCATTATATTTAGCAATAATATATAAATTCTTTGGTGGTGGAGATATGAACGGAATTGTATTGTTTGGAATACCTGAAATTGTCATACAATTAATTTATGGGACAATCGCAATTATAAATATTTTCTTGATAATTAAAAAGATATATCCTGCATATAAGAAAAGTTTTAGTGAATAATAAATTCAATTTATCTATCAAACATTCATAGAAAATTTTTAGCAATTTAAAAAAATTTATTTAAATTTTAAATAAGTTTTTTTTATTAGGTATTACACCTAATTTTTAATTTTGAGAATAAACTATGTATTGCTTTTTTTCTATATTAGGTTTAATTGAAGCAATTATAGTAATAGTTAGAACAACAATTCAAAAAATACAATTTTTTTATAAAAAACACAAAGATAAAAAATTATTCTTGTTTTTGGTTTTGAACTTTTTCTATAATTTCAATCAATTCTTCAGGTGATTCTTTCATCCCTCTTAAATACCATTCTTGAGCCCACCCAAACATAAAATATGCCCAAGCAGATTTCGTATATGCCCAAATATTTTCATCATTTTTATTATAATTTAAGTTAGATAAAAGGTGTTTTAATAATAAATGTTGAGATTTTGATTTGTATATAAGACTTATTAATTTTTTATTGTCATTAAAGTACCTTAACATTTGGTATAGACCTTTATCATTTTCATTTCTATTTTTCTCAAACTGTTTATCACAATTTTTTAAATGTTCAATTATAACATCATCTTTATTAGTAAAATTACGATAAAAAGTAACTCTATTAACACCTGCTTTTTTAGTTATATCAGTTATAGTAATATCGTTATAATCCTTTTTATTCATTAATCCTAATAATGCTTCCATAATGTATCCTTTTGCCATTTTTTCTTTCATACTACAATTCCCCTCTTTCTGTTGCATTTGCAAGCTTCAATATTGATTCTATGGAATAGATATGCTACACTTGTTGCGTTAAAGAAATATTATTACAAAAAAATACTATTGTCAAGAAGGAGGAGTAAGAAAAATGTTTACAAAAAAAAGAATAGCAATTATGGGTGTTGTTGCGCTTATCGGTTTTTATTTAGGTGCATTAGTAGTTCGAGCAATAATCAACTTAATGATAGGTGGTACGTTATTTGGGGGTAATTTTCTGTGAAAAAAGAAAAGAAAGGAAATAAAAAAGGTATGTTTATATTTTTATGTATAGTGGTATTTATATTTTCTTTTGTTGGTGGAATTGTTTTTAAACTAACTTATGACCCATTTCACGGAAAATATAAAGTGAATTGGACTGATGAAATAGGAAAAGTTTATAGTGATATTTCTTATGGAGATTTAGAATCAAATAAATTCGATTTATATGTTCCAAGAGATAACTCTAAAGAAAGTTACGGACTAATTGTTTATTTACATGCTGGTGGTTTTAGAACTGGAGCCAAAAAAGATGATGCTGATACGTTAAAATACTACGCTTCAAAAGGTTATGTAACAACCGGCATAAACTATACTTTAAATACCGATGATAATCCTGGGTATAATATTAAAACCATGTCCGAAGAAATAAAGAATGCTATACCAGTAGTAATTAATAAAGCAAAAGAGTTGGGTTATATTATTGATGGAATAACTATGGCTGGAGGCTCTGCAGGAGGATGCCTCGCTCTTCTTTATGCATATAAAGATGCGTTTGATGCCCCAGTTCCTGTAAAAATGGTATTCCAAGGAGTCGGACCATCCAGTTTTTATCCAGAAGATTGGAAAAGCTACAGACTAGATAAGGATAATAAGGTCGCGGCAGATTTATTCTCTTATATGACTGGAAAAAAATAACAGAAAATATGTTTGGTACAAAAGAATATGATGAACTTATGAAAGATGTATCAGCACTATTATGGGTAGATGAAAATACCGTTCCAACTGTAATGGCTTATGGACGTCATGATGTCTTTCAGCCTTATGAAGGCTCTGTTAGGCTAGATGAAGCATTGACTAATGCAGGAGTAGATCATAAATATTTTGTTTTAGAACATTCAGGGCATGGACTTCAAAATGATAATAAAGTGTATAAAGAATATTTAGATTCAGTAGAAGAGTATCTAAATAAATATATGCCTGTAAAATAGAGGTGAGTTATGAAAAAAGTGATAAATATTATAGGACTAATTTTTTTAGTGGGATTTATCCTAATTAAATTATTAGGTTTGTTCTTAAGTAAAATTCCAATGGTTCCAAATGATTATGTTACTAAAGTAAAAACAAGTGGAGATATTGAAAAAAAATACTTAGCAAACGGGAAATATGAAGTAGAATATTATGAAACGAAATCGGTATCTTCGTTAAAAAAATTTGAAGTTTATTATCCAAAAGATATAGAAAAAATGGGCAAACTACCAGTTGTCGTATTTGTAAATGGAACGGGAGTTTTAGGTTCAAAATATAGTTCACTTCAAAAGCATTTAACATCGTGGGGATTTATTACTATTGCCACTGAAGAAGAACACTCTTTCTCTGGATTTTCAGCAGAAATGAGTATAAGATATTTAAAATTTGTTAATGAATATGAGGATGAAAAGAATGAAATTAAATTTAAAGAACATATCGATTTTGATAAAATTGGGATTACAGGCCATTCCCAAGGCGGGATTGGTGTTATAAACGCACTTACAACCCAAAAGAATCGTAATCTTTATAAAGTAGCTGTTATTTTAAGTAGTACAGAAACAGATATGGCTAAAGCATTATTATGGGATTCGGATGCTTCCCTTATTAAAACAAATACTTTGCTAATTTCATCAACAGGAGAAACTGATTCAAAGATTTCTCCATTAGAAAATTTGCAGATAACATACAATAATATCGAAGGAGTTTCAAAAGTGCTTGCAAGAAGAAATGACTGTGATCATGGAGAAATGTTATACTATGCAGATGGATATGTAACAGCATGGTTTATGTATTATCTACAAAATGATCATGAAGCTAACGCTTTTTTTGGTGAAAATCCTGAAATGAAAAATAATGCGTTATATCAAGATTTTCAATCAGAAGAATAAATAGAATAACAGAACAAAAAACATTTTTTACTGAATAATTTTAACTGGACAGCTTTTGTCTAGTTTTTTATACATCTATTTATAGTTTTTATCTATACTACTCTATTTCGCTAAAACTCCTCTTTCTACTTTAGCTTTAAGTGTGTTATAATCCTTTTATAATGAAACGGAGGGATCCTTATGAATAAAAAACTTTTAGAGATTAAAGAAGATTGTTTGAAAAAAATAAAAATAAATCAAAAACGGAGTAATTTCTATGCCAATATCCGTCTTCTACTCTTTTTTCTTTGGCTTCTTTTTGTTATCTTGCACCTTAATATTTTTGGTTATTTTATGATAGTCCTTTTTATTGTAGTTTGTATTTTTCATGTTAAGATAAAGAAAAAAATGAAAGAACAAATGAAATATCTTGAGATTATTCAAAAATATGAAAACCGAACCAACAATAGCTGGAAAGAAGAAGAAAAAGAAATTATTCAATTAGACAATAGTTATGGAACAGATATTAATGTTTTTGGGGAAAATGGTCTTTTTAAATATCTTGATTTTACTTTTTCTTTAAATGGAAAAAAGAAGTTATTATCGAAACTTCGTTTAAATGATTATCAAGAAGAGGAAATCTTAGAAAATCAAAAGGCAATTCAAGAACTTACTTTAAAAGTTCCTTTTCTTTTAGAATTTCAAAAAAGAATGAGCGAAATTGCTCATATAAAAGAAATTGATTATCAGAAACATTTAATAGATTTAAATAAAAAAACAAATTGTAAAGATATAAATCTTTATATTTCTCTTCTTTTCTCTTTTCTTACAATTGGTACTTTTGTTTTATCTATGCTCACAATTATTAAACCTTATATTTTTGTTGGTTTATTGTTTTTTCAAATTATTGTTTCTTATTTGTATATGCATATTTATAAAACAGAATTTCAAAGTATTAGTGAAAATTGTCGAAAATTTCAAAATTTAAAAAATGTTTTTGAACTTTTTGAAAAAGAAAAATTTAAAGCTAAAAAAAATCAGCAAATAAAGGAAGATATTTTAAAAGGAAAAGAAGTTTTAAAGAAACTTATTGGAATTACTAATTTAGATACCTTACGATTAAACTTTTTGACTTATTTATTTTTTAATATTTTTGGTTCTTTAAATTTTATTCTTCTATATCAGTACACGCATTTACTTAAAGAAAATTTTGATGCGTTTAAGAAAAGTATTTTATCTTTGGAAGAATTTGAAACTTTGATTAGTTTTACAACTATTGGATTAGTCAAAAAGGAAATATGTATACCTAAAATTATAAAAGAGGTAAAAATGGATTTTTCTTCTTTGAAACATCCTTTATTACAGGAAGAAACGTGTCAAGCAAATGATTTTCAAACAGAAAAAGATATTATCATTATTACAGGTTCAAATATGAGTGGGAAAACAACTTTTATGAAAACAATTGCTGTGAATCTTCTTCTTGCTTATAACGGGTCTTATGTAAATGCAAAAGAATTTAAGGCTCCAATTGGAAAATTGTTTACTTCAATCAATGTTCAAGATGATATCACAAATGGCATATCCACTTTTTATGCTGAATTAAAGAAAATTAAAGAGATTTTGAATTATAGTGAATTGACTAAAAATTTAATGATTATTTTTATTGATGAAATATTTAAGGGAACGAACTATAATGATCGTATTCTAGGCGCGACAGAAATTGTAAAAAGATTTTCAAAACTTAATTGTATTGTCCTTTTAACTACTCACGATTTTGAATTATGTCAATTGGATAATAAAGAAATTAAAAATTATCATTTTGCTGAAAATTATCAAAATGGAAAAATTCTTTTTGATTATAAGATTAAGAAAGGTCAATGTAAGACTACGAACGCGAAATATTTAATGAAGGAATTAGGAATTATTGACTAAAGATCCTTTTTTTCTAAAAGTAAGGATGTTATACTAAAAAAAATTAAAAAGGTTGTGATTTTTATGAATTATCAAAAAGTATATGCTTCTAAACTCGGAAATATTTTTTTAACCAGTGATGGCGAATTTTTAACTGGCTTATGGTTTGAAGGATCCAAAGATTCTTCTAAGCATATAGGTTCTTACGTAGAGAAGGATCTCCCCATTTTTGATGAGACTTGCAAATGGTTAGATATTTATTTTCGTGGGGAAATTCCTTCTTTTACGCTTCAATATAAGATTCCTGGTTTAACTCCTTTTCGAGAAGAAGTACTTGAGATTCTAAAAAAAATTCCTTATGGTAAGGTTATTACTTATAAGGATATTGCTGTGGAAATTGCCAAAAAACGCGGTTTAACCAGAATGTCTTCTCAAGCAGTTGGCGGGGCTGTAGGCTGGAATCCGATATGTATTATTATTCCATGCCACCGTGTTGTCGGGACAAATGGTAGCCTTACCGGTTATGGTGGTGGAATTCAAAATAAAGTGAAATTATTAGAAATAGAAAAAGTGGATATTTCAAAATTTTCTATCCCTACCAAAGGAACTGCTTTATGAAACGATGTAGTTGGTGTAATCTGAAAAATCCAACCTATATAAAATACCATGATGAAGAATGGGGAGTTTTAAATACCTCTGATACGTATTTATTTGAAATGTTACTTTTAGAATCTTTTCAAGCAGGACTTTCTTGGGAATGCATTTTAAATAAAAGAGAAGATTTTCGAAAATCTTATGACTTTTTTGATATCGATAAAGTTTGCGCGTATGATGAAAAGAAAAAGAAAGAATTAGCTGTAAACAAAAATATTATTCGAAATAAGAGAAAAATAGATGCTAGTATTACTAATGCACGTATTTTTAAAGGAATTGTCAAAGAATATGGTAGTTTTTATACTTATTTAGAAACTTTTACTAAGGGTAAAGTTTATCATGAAATTGGGTGTACACACTCTTCACTATCCGATAGTATTTCCAAAGATTTAAAGCGTCGAGGGATGAAGTTTGTGGGTACAGTCATTATTTATTCTTATTTGCAAGCTATTGGAGTTATCTATTCTCATGATAAGGAATGTTTTTTATATAAAAAGTAAAAAAGAACGTTAGAGTTCTTCTTTTATTTTGAACATATTTTTTTCAACATAATTTTCTTTTAAAACTTCTCCTTCTGGAATAGTAAGAACCATATCTGGGCCTTCAGCATCCAATAAGTCAAATGGAAAATATTTATTCCATTCATGTTCTTCAATTAATTTTTGATGTTTCTCCGTTGTATTTCTAGCTCCTTCATAGGCAGTATTACATTCAACAACGGTTCCATTTACGTAATTAACAACATCTTTTACAAATTCTGGTCTTAAGTAGTTAGGATTTCCTTGTTCTCCAGAATGCATTTTAACAGCAATTTTTCCTTCTAATTTTTTTCCTAAAGCTTCATAGGCTTTAATAATGTTTTCTGGGGTTATCTCCCGAATAAAATAAACTTTTGCTTTTTCCATAATATCGTCTCCATTCTTATATTTTTATTTTACCATATTTTTCTTATTTTATAAATTTAAACTTTTTAGCCAATTTTCCACTTCATCTTTCGTGGCATTTCCACTAAATCTTCTTCCTTCTAAAACCCGTCCATTAGAATATTCTTTTAAAGTTTCAACACTTGTAGATATTCCAGAACCACCTGATGTACAAAATGGAATAATTGTTTTTTCACTCATATATTGATTATCTAGGAAAGTTAAAATAATATGTGGTACGTCTTCCCACCAAATTGGATAACCTAAATAAATTACATCGTAATTTGTAATATCAATTTCTTCGGCAATTTCAGGGCGACTTTCGCTATCTTGTTGTTCTTTGTTAGCTCGTGAATCATCATTATTGTAATTTAAATCTTCACTTGTGTAGGCAACTTTAGGCACGATTTCGATAATATCATTATTTGTTACTTCGTTTATAAGGTTTGCGATTCGTTCTGTGTTTCCTGTTGCTGAAAAATAAATAACCACACTTCGTTCGTTTATAGTAGGTTGATTATCGTTTGGCTCATCTTCAATTATTTCAGGTTCTCGATTATTTTCTAAGGCATTGTTTTCTTTATTAAACCAAATAAAGACTCCAATTCCAATTAGAAAAATCAAAACGACTCCTATCCCTATCCATAATTTTTGTTTCATAAAATTATTCCTTCTTTCTAAATTTTTTTATTGACTCTTCTTTTTGTCCCTGATAAAATCATTCTATCACCTAAACTTAGCTTTAGGTCAAGAAAAAATTTTAGGAGATGAAAATTTTATGAAATATTCTATTGGCGAAGTAGCAAAATCTTTAAATATTCCTATTTCTACTTTGCGTTATTATGATAAGGAAGGGCTTTTTCTTAATATGAAAAAGGATAAAAGTGGGAACCGAATATTTACAGAAAATCATATAGAAACTTTAAAAGTTATTCACTGTCTAAAAATGAGTGGATTACAAATTAAAGATATCAAAGAATTTATGTACTTGGCTTCCTTAGGGGATGAAAGTATTTTAAAGAGAAAAGAAATATTTTTAAAACAGAAAGAAAATGTCTTACAAAAAATAAATGAATTAAAAGAAGCTTTGGAACTCATTGAATTTAAATGTTGGTACTATGAGACAGCTTCAAAAGAAAAATCAGAAGAAAAAGTAAAAAACTATCCGCAGGAAAAAATGCCAAAACAGATAAGAAATATTTATCAAAAAATTCATCAAATATAAAAGATTAGAAATCTTTTATACTTTCCATTGAAACTTTTTTAAATCGACATGGCTTTCATCTTTAAATGTAATACCTTCCATTTCTAAAAGGCTTTTTTGTTCTTTAAAATTTGGAGCAACTCTACCATTATGATTTACTACCCGATGACAAGGATAGTCGCCAAAAAATTCAGACATGCTAAGGATTTTGCCGACTAACCTAGCGTTTTTTGGATGATTTGCCAACTCCGCAATTTGTCCATAGGTTGCCACTTTTCCTTCGGGAATTTCTAAAACAATGGAAAGAACGAAATCGATAAGCTCTTCATTTAAAACTTTTTTCATAGAAAATCCTTTCTATTCAAGCGTAAACTCTGTTGAAAAATAGAGTTTTTTATTTTCTGGTCCTTCTAAGACATCTTTAACTATTCGGTAACGCCCTTTTGGAAGAGTACCGTATAGCCACTCCCAGTTTATTTCTAATTCTAACTTACCTTCTCTATCCACGCCGTAACCAATGTCATTCCACATCGCATTATCTGCGACTTCTTTTACTTCTTGCCAAGTTCCATCTTTTAATTTGTCAATTCGGTAATAATCTCCATAAGTATGATCTTTGCCACTTAAATCTGTTATTACAATCGTGGCTTTTTTATTGGTTAATGTTCCCTCTTTAATTTCCATTACAACATTTTCTGCTTCATTTAATTCAGCTGTACTTTCCATTTTTTCATTTACATAAATTGGTTCGTTTATTTGTTCTTCGGGCGATTTTGAAGTTTCATAAACCGAAACTAAAACAGAATATTCAAATATATTAGAAATTGTATCTGCAAATTTTTCTAATGTATAAAAAGAAAATTCGTAATCAAGTCCTACAGTAATGGAAAACCTTTTAGAAATTTTTACCGTTGTCTCTTCTCCATTATTTGGTTTTAAAGTTACATATATGGAATTTTCATCTTCAGTATTTTCAGTTATTTTACTTACATGGTAGGTTCGAATAAATTTTATTGGTGGAAGGCTTTCTTTTTGACAATAAGAATTTTGTAAACTTAGAATCATTTCCTTTGTTCCAAAATACACATCTTTATTTCCTTCTAATGTATTGCAAAAAATCATGGCATTTTGATTATTTTCATAAATCAGTGTCCCACCGTCATATAAGCCCATTCTAGAAATATTTCCTAATGCATATTCTTTATCTAAAAAAGCTTGAATTTTTTTGATACTTGTTTGTTCCATATCTAAAGCATTTTTAAGAAAATAACACCCTTTTTCATCACAGAGTTCAAAATTCTCGATGCCATAGTAATAAATATCATATTCTTGTTGATCGAGTTTATAAGAAAATTGTTTTTCTAAAGATGCTTTTTTATCTGGGTCACTCGGGGATAAGACAATATTATGAATATCTATTTTAGGATAACGAGAAAGGTGATAAGAAAGAATTGCTAAAATAATAATTAATAAAAGAGCAATCAACAGAATCATAGCATTTCTAGATTTTCTTTTTTCTACAACACTTTGATGCAAAGCTTTAATAAGGGTCTCATCTGTTGTTGAAATGAATTTTTCTTTGGCGATGTGTTCTCCATGAATCAGTTCATTGACAGAAATATCTAAAATTTCACATAATGGTTTATAAAAAGAAATATCTGGCATCCTTCTTCCTGTCTCCCAATTTGATATAGCTCGGTCTGTCACATGCAATTTATCGGCAAGTTCTTGTTGGGTCAATCCTTTTTCTTTACGACATTTAGCTATAAAAAGTCCAATTTTAATTTGGTCCATAACTTTCACTCCTTTTTTCCATTATAAACGAAATTTTATAAAAAACATCCACACAAAATGTGGAGTTATTTTTTTACTCAAAATTATTAAAAATTTCAAATCCTAAAACTTCGATTTTTAATCCATCTTGATATCCTTCTAGCGTAGTACGATGATAATTTGTTACTGTATATAAAAGAGCCCTATATTCCACAGTTCCACCATCTTTCATTTTAAATGGAATTGGAACAAGTAAAATTAATAAAACGATAATAATTCCTGCTAAAAGAATTTTTTTCTTCATTATTTTTTCCTTTCTTATATTACATAATAATCTTATCATAATCTTTGTTTTTTGTATGCAATGTATTTAACTTTTTAAAAGCTTCTAATTTTTTTAAATCGGTACTGGACATTGCTAAATTTTCATAATCAATTTTTTCATGTTTCCGTGTAAAAACTCTTTTTCCTAGAGGTTGATTTTCTACTATTTTTTTTAAAGCAGGATTATTTTCTAAAAGATAGTACATTTGAGGAGGCATAAATTTGGGAAGAGTTTGTCTTATTTCATTAAGATGAAGTGGTTCTTTAAATAAAGTTAAAGATAAAATGGGTATAGCATTCACATTTCTAGCTAAAATATACTTTTCCACTCTTTTTAGTGTTTCTGGATGATCAACATAATCTTCTTTTGTTTTATCTAATCTTATTGGTCTTGCCAAATCGACAATTCCAACAACTTGTTTTGATTTACCACTTATATATAGATAAGCCCTTACTGGTTCATCACAAAATCTTTTACGATATTCATATTTTTTTATTCCATATAATATCAGCTTAAATGCTTCTGGTTTGAGACTCAAAAAAATTTCTTTCATAACACTCCTTCTTTTATTTTATTAAACTACAACGTTTTTCTTTTAAATTCTTTGTAATTTAAGATCACCTTTAGCTTGTAAAAAATCTATATAATTATTTAGAATTTTTCTGATATAGCTTTTTAGTTTTCTTCCTAATAAAGTTAGTACAACATCTTGTCTATCTAACCCAAGGATCATTTCTATTTTCATAGCTTGTTGAACTTGGTTATGTAAATCGCCAAATTTTTGAAAATAACTCTCTATCCTTTCTGTTTCTATATACTCGTTTAAATCTTCAATTGTCTTTTTAAAATTTTCAATTATTTCATCCAATATTTTTTGACATCGATAATCCACAAGATTCTGTTTATTAAAATCAAATAAATGGTTTGTTTGAATATATTCTAATTCGTCTAAAGAAAAACCGATAAGACTATCTCGAAAAGAAGTTAAATACATATCTAGAATATTTGCTTTATCCATCTCTACTGTTTCATAAAAAACATCACTTTTTCTTATGAGAAAATCTTTTGTAAGTGACTCTTTCATTTTTTCAAATGATTTTACTTTTTTTAGACTTACAAGTTCTTGAATTCTTTTTTCATCAAATCCCTTTTCTTTTGTAAACATAATTTCTACTCCTCTAATTAAATTCTGGGTTTTCATTTTAGCAAGATTTATTATCTTTTGATCTTTTTAAAAAACAAAAAATAGATAAGTATTGTATTTATAATGTAATCATAAATTCTTAGTTTATCAAATAAAACAATAGTTGATAAAATGGAGGTACTTACAATTCCGATACTTATGATTTTTGAAAATATTCCCGGTTCTTTTGTCATCCATGTAAAGTAGGCCATAAAAGGAGATAAAAGTGAAAACAAAAACCAGTAAAATATATAGGTTTTACTAAAAATGCCATCAGTAATACACGCTATAAAATAGTAGGCAAGGAGCATTCCTAGACAAAACACGAAAACATTTATCATTGCTTGTTTTTTTGTGGCACTATAAATAGAAATCAGGGTTCCTAAAAGAATCCAGATAGCTATTTCTGAAAATATGTTTCCAATATTTTGGGTGTATAAATTAAATACTCGTGCAAGTGCTCCTAGGATAAGTCCAAATATAAATAGGATGAATGGTTTTATTTTGGAGTTTTTCATATTACAAAAATTCTACGGTTTCGGTAATTGGCTTTCTATCCGTATGTAATGGACTTGCCTTATAATCATCCATTTTATATCCTAATGGGATTAAACATATTGGTTCTATATTTTCTTCTAAATGAAACTCTTTTTTGATTATATTTTTATCAAACATTTCTATCCAAATATTATCTACATGATAATTTGTTGCAGCGAGCATTAAATGTGTCGCGACTATAGAAGCATCCATTTCATAAGTCGAATACTCATCTTTTTTCCACGCAATATTTTTATCACTACAAACAAGTAACACTGTTGGAGCATTGTATCTACAAGGACTTGATTTATCAATTTTTAAAAGTCCTTCTTTGCTTTGGATAACATAAATTTTTTGAGGCTGTAAATTTTTAGCTGTGGGAGCTAATCTTCCTATTTCTAGTATTTTTTTGAGAGTTTCTTCGGGTACTCTCTTATCTTGAAACTTTCTAGTTGACATTCTTTCTTTAACTACTTTTTCAAATTCCATTTTCAATCTCCTTATCTCTTATCTTTTCAAATATTTATAAATGAAAAGTATTTTCTTCCATCCCGTTTTCTAAATGAGTTGTATAATATAAATCATCGAGCATCTTTTTATCTGGCGTTGGTTTTGTATTTTTCTTTGATAAACCTATAAGATAAATCGGTTCATCCCCTTTAAACTCATAACTTTCATCAAAATTATATACTCTTCTATATTGTTTTTCAGTCTTTGCTAGTTCTGCTTTAATTGGGCTTCCTTGCATTAGTTTTTCATAGTCTTCTTTTTTCAATGCTTTAAAATATCCTAAAGAAAATTTTTGTGAACCTTTTATAAAGTCAACAAAAAATGATGGGTCATAAATAACCATAGGTTCATTTCCATATCCGTGAGGATAAATCAAATTAAATGCATGAGCCTCTGAATTCCTATAACCACATGCTAGTTCTGAATCTATACCCAAAAATTTAAACATATTATGAGCTAATCCTGCCTTTTCTGAACAAAAAGCACATTCATTTTCTTTGATTGTTTTAATTGAAATCCTTTTCCCTTTATTTGCAACATAAGTGAAAGCTCTACCTAATAAATCATCACTCGGCAAATAAGCATATATAACGTAAAAAATAGTAGAAAATAGAGTTAATTCGCTGTACCAATTGTCTTGCTTTATTTTTTTTATCAACTCAACATAAGGTGTAATATCATCAAATACCAAATCTGGGCATTCATCATTTCCAATACGTACCCCAGCTTTGTAATGAATTTTAGAAGAAATATATTCTTTGAAAGTATCTGTGTAGTTTTGACCAGCAAAAACTTCTACTGAATTTTCTTCAAGTTCTTGTAACCTATTTTTAACAAATTCTACTATTTCTTCATCAGTTTTTAATCCATAAATTGTTTCTTGTATTTTTTCTTTATTCATTTTTTACTCCATTCCTAGATATTTACTAGCTTCTTTGATACTTAATTTATTCATTTTTGGTTGATATTTTTCTAGAAAACTTTTTACCCATTTTGGATTCGTCTTTGAGTATTCTCTTAAGCTCCAACCTATAGCTTTATTAATAAAAAATTCCTTACTTTCTAAATTATTTATGAGTATTTTTTCTAAAAGTTCTTTATTTGTTTTTTCTTTACGATTTAATTGATGATCTATTGCTATTCTTCTTAACCAAAAATCTTCATCGAGTGACCACTTTATCATAAGTTCATCAACTCTATTATCTCTTAATCCTATTTCGCTAATTATTCTATCAAAGGCATCAATAGTATCCCACCATTCTTTTTCCTCTATGTACTTCTTTATTTTATCAATATCTTCATAGGTTAAAAAGTCTTTCATTGCAAATAAATAATCTTGAACAAAATATTGAAATTCTCGATGTTTATCTTTATAGCATTCTGTTAGAAATTCCCAATCTATTATTTTCGTTTTCTTTTCTTCTTTTAAAAATTCTTTATAAATGGCTTTTCTTTTGGGCGTTGGAATTCCATAAAAGACAAATTTATTTCGCATATATTTAGCCATTTCAAAAGCTTTTTCTTCATCTTTATTTGCTTCAAAAAGATTTAAAATTGTTTTATACTTATCTTTCATGACTTAATTTTCCTTCTTACATTTAAAATACACATAATAAGAATGATCTTTTTGTTCTTTAAACTTCGGTTTTAGTTTTATAATTTCATCTGTTGCATAAGATTCTTCCATTCGCTTTAAAACAAAACCTGCCTCAATTAATCCATTAACTAAATGAGACATATTTCGATGATAAGTTTCTACGCCATCTACAAACCAATGACTAACTCTTTTTCCTTCATTATTATAATCACTGAGTAAGAAGTATTTTTTGTTATTTAAAATCACAAAATTTTCTTGAGATTCTTCTAAAATAGCACATGAATCCATTGGATGCCCATAAGAAAAAATAAAATGTCCATTTTCTTTAAGTATTTTATATACTTTTTTACAAACTTCATCATAATCTTTAACATAATGCATGGCAAGAGAGGAAATGACTAAATCAAATTTTTCATTTAACATATCAATGTCTTCCATTGACATGACTTCATATTCAATTTGTTTTTCTTTTGTAGTTTTTTTTGCTTCATTAATCATTTTATTTGATAAATCTATACCCACTACTCTTTTAGCTCCTAATTCAATTAATTTTCGATCATGTCCACCTGTTCCACACCCTAAATCTAAAACAGTGAGGTCTTTAACGTCTCCAATTAATTTAAATAATTGAGGAATTTCAATAAGTTCATTTGCACTTAAATTATCGCGAATACCTTGATAACCTTTAAAAAAAATTTCATTATCATATATATTTTGTTGAGCCATTATGTCACGTCCTTTCTATTACATTTTAACTATATCATTTTCTAGAAATTTTTTAAATATTTTAAGAAAAAAAGATAGATTTTTCCTCTATCTTTATTCTATTAATTTCTAAGACAAACTTCATAGGCAAAAGTTTTGCTTTTGTGACTTTTTATTCATGTTCATTCTTGAAAAAGTCCTCTATTTTTTGATCTAATATAATAGATAATTTTACAAGTTTATCTAAAGGTATCATTTTTGTACTGTCATTTTCACTTTCGAATCTTTTATAATGTGTATGACTGTATTCTAATAATGCAGCAATATTTTCTGTTGAAAAAGGATTAATTGTATTTTGAATATTCTCTTTTTTAAACTCATTATAACGTTGTAAACGATACATTTTAATATTCTTGCAAATGGTGATATACATTTCTTGTTTATTTATTTTATTTACCATTTCTTGAAGTTTTGAAAAATCATAAATAACCATTTTTTCTCACCTCTTGTAATAATTATTACATTTTGTTCCAAATAAATTAGCCACATATCCACGCATATTTTTGTTTCATATCTCAAAAAAAATGGTATAATTAAAGTGCACAGAAAAAGGAATATCAAAAGTATTCCTTATCGTCTTGGTATGCGATGGTTTTCAACTAGGGGCCGTTCAGTAAATAGTTCTTCCAATGATACTCCTAAAACATCGGCAATATGTCCAATATAATCTATTCTCGCATTTCTTTTAGCATTTTCTAAATTTGAAACATAAGTAGGAGTTGTCCCAAGTTCATCTGCAAAATCTTCTTGCGACCAGTTCCTTTTTAATCGAAAGTATGTAATGTTATTTGCTAAAATTTTACGAGCAATTTTTTTATATTTGATATACATCGCATCCTTTCTTTAAATTTCTTACTAATATTGTAATAAGATTATAAGATTCCAACCATAGTTACTATGTAGCAAGTTAGTACAGAATATACAAAAAGACGATATGGTGCTTAGAAGGTGAAATTTCTAGAAAGCAAAGTGATGCATAATTTATAATGAAAAAGGAGGAAGAAATAGAAACTAACAATAAAATATTTCTTGGTATTTTAGACTATTTGCTTAGTAGTACAAAAAGCTTTATAGAACTTTATGAAACTGAATACAAAAGTTTTAAAGCACTATATGAATTACATATGGAAAATGAACCATTAAAATTTTTTAAAAGGGCTCATAAACAATGGGATAAAAAAAGAATAGAATTGAACCAAAAAAAATTAAAAGCTTTGAAAATCTTAATAGAAGAATGGCAAGAGCTAGATAAAATTATTGAAACTTTTCATAAATAATTATTTTCACTTTCTAAAAAAACACTTCATTTTTTTGAAGTGTTTTTAAAATTTACTTATCTTTGTTCTATTAACCCATTTTCTGTTAAAAGATATACTTTATCTATAACTTCTTCTAAATACTTTCGATCATGAGATATAGAAATGATTGTTCCATCAAATTCTTTTAAAACTTTTCTAATTACAGGATTTGATAAAGGACTTACATTTCTTGTCGGTTCATCTAATAATAAAACATCACATTTTTCTAAGACAAACTTCATTAACAGAAGTTTTGCTTTTGTACCATTACTTAAATTAGAAATTTTTCCAGTCATCTCATCACTAGTAAAATTCATGTTTCCTAAATACATTCTGGCTTTTGTTATTTCCTCTTTACTTTTTCCTTTAGAAATAAAATCTAACACGGTTTCATAATCTTTAAAAACTTCTTCATAAAATTGAGGCATATAACCTAATTTTATATCTTTTCTATTTTCTAATTCCTCTTTAATTTTTCTTAATAAAGTAGTCTTTCCACTTCCATTTTTTCCTATAATACAAGAGTGCATTGGCCCACTGACATCTAAATGAATATTTTTAGCTAATACTTTATTTGGAACTTCAAGTACTGGAAGATCTATTTTAAGAATTCTTTTTGTTTTAGGAATAGCAACTTTTTCAAAAGCAAAGAAAATACTTTCTTCAATATCTGGAATTGGTGTTAAATTGGTGTTTTCTAATTTTTTTTCTTGAGCTTTTACATTATGCATTTTTTTCTTTAAAAGTCTAGCTCCATGTGGATCGCTTCTAGAAATTGTGTTTTGTTCTCTTTCTACTTTTTGTCTTATTTTTTCTAGTTTTGCACTTTTTTTCTTAAATTCTTTTTTTTCAAACTTCGCTATTTGTGTTTGATGTGTAATTTTTCGTAGCCGTTCTTTGACATACGTATCGTAATCTATCTTTTCTAAAGTATGCCGAGGCTCCATCTTCTTCTTAAGCTGTTCTAAATGAAGAATTTTATTCGCTGTATTTGCAAGTAATGTTTCATCATGAGATACATAAATAATTGGCTTATCGGTTTCTTTAATAAATTTTTCTAACCATTCTAATGAGGCAATATCTAAATCATTGGTTGGTTCATCTAAAATATAGATATCTACTTCTTCTAAAAAAAGTTTTAACATTCTTATTTTGACTTTTTCTCCACCAGATAAAGTATGAAGTGGTTGATTTAGTATTTTCTCATTTAACTCAAATATTTCTAAATACTTATAAAAGGTACCAATTTTTTCATAATAATCATTTTCATTTTTAAAAAGAAACTCTTTACTTGTTTGCATTAAAGTATTTTCATCTAATGATTGTTCTAGATACCCAACTTTATTTCCGTGAAAATGGACTTTTCCAGTTACTGATGCATAATTGGCAATTCCTAAAATAGCTTTTAATAAGGTACTTTTTCCGTTTCCCTCTTCACCAATAATGGCTAGTTTATCTCCTTTATTTAAAGTTAAAGATAAATTTTTTATAAGATATCTTGGATAAATATAGATATCCAAATTTTCTATTTCAAACATATTATGCCTCCAATCTGGCATAATCAAAGTTTATGCCTACTTATTTGTAGAACTATTCATTTTACACACCTCCATTTTTTTAATTTTTATCTATCTTTCCACTCGTGATATAAAATATCTTTTAAAACAAGCATACTATCTAAATCGTTTAAATAATATTCTTTTTTTAAATGCTCTAACATTTCACGAATTTGTTTTTTATATTCTCCTATTTTTACTTTATTTTGATACTCACGTAAAATAGGATATTTTTTTCCCCAAGCATTTGTCCAATTAATCTTTGCTTCTTTTTCTTCATTTGTATTTTTAATCACTTCTTCTATTTCCTTTTGATTCACATCAAATTCAATAAGTTCATCTAAAGATATTTTATAAACTTTAGATAATTTTTTAGCCATATAAATATCGGGAATTGTTTCATCGGTCTCCCATTTTGAAATGGTTTGCCTACTCACTCCTACTTTTTCCGCGACATTTTCTTGGCTTAACCCCACTTTTTTTCTTGCTTGAAACAAGCTTTTTCCTAAAGTCATTTTTGACACCTCCAAAATTATTGTATAAAAATGGCTTTCTTTTTTCTACCAAATAAATCTTCCATTTTAGCCCGTATTTTTAACTAGTTTTTTAAATAATTTGATTCATCAATTGTTTGGAGAATATAATTTACGTCATCGTATCTACTAGAATTTGACTCAGAGCCCAAACTACAGATTAAGAACTCTTTATCATGTTTTTTATATAAAACTACTAAATTATAATCATCAGCGAGTGAACCAGTTTTTATTCCAAAAACATTCTCATTGTAATACTCTGAAGATTTATTCAAAAAAGTATTTGTATTTGTCCAATTTTCCGCTGTTCCATCTGGTAGAATAGCCGTATAGGTTGATTTAGATACAATATCTCGAAACCAGTCTTTGCTCAAAAGTTTTTTTACTACCTCTTTTAAATCTAATACTGTTGTATAAGCTTCCATATCATAACCACTCGGGTCATTTAAATACGTATCTTTATATCCTTGTTCTTTTAAATACCCATTTAAATGGTTCATAAAAATGCGAATTCTTTCTTCACTAGAAGTTGTGTTTGGAGATAAAATAGACCCACAGTAATCTGCAAGAGCATACGCTGCATCATTTCCAGATGGCACGAGCATCGCGGCATAAAGATTTTCTACATAGTAATTTTTTTCTTTAATATTGGCAATGGATGAGCCTTCTTTCGTAAAAGAAAGGGCTTCTTGATTTACCTTTACGATATCTTCTAATCCTACTAATGTAGATGCATATTCGATTACAAATAATTTGGCTAAACTTGCCGGTAGTTCTCTAGACTTTGCTTTTTTAGAAATAAAAATCTCCTCACTATTTAAATCTACCAAAACTAAAGATTTGGCATTGTAAGATTCTTTTACGTTTGTTTCTGAAAAAACTTCACGAATTTGATTTTTTAATTCTCTAAGATTTTCGGGTTTAGAGGCCCAGGAAAGGAAAAAAGCTCCTAATACTAAAACAATAATAAAAATAGTTACACCAATTTTTTTCTTTTTTTTCATATGAACTTTTCCTTCCTTTTATATCATTATAAATTATTTATAAAAAAAAGAATAGGTTCGTTTTAAAATGTTGTCAATTATTTAATTTTTATGATATCTATTTTTATTTATACAAAAGTTATAAGATATGGGCAGTTATAATTGTATAGCTAAAAGAATTTATAGTAATCTTTATATTGTGTATTTCACAATACCAATTCTTTCCTTGCCTATAAATTTTACTTTTTTTATTTAATATTTTGTTCCGACAATAATCAACAACATCTCCGTCTATTTTTAAATTTTTTTTAATGCGTTCTATCCCTAATTCAGTGGTATGAATTTTATTTATATTTTCCATCAAAATTTGTTTTTCTAACATAATGATTTCCTATTCCTTTACGAATTTATATGAAATATTCCTAACTTGTGATCAAAAATATTTTCTTGAATATTTTTAGATGTGCATTCTAAATTTTTACTAATAATAAAATGGTCTAACTGTTTCTCTTTTCTAGTTGGACAATCAATTAAATCTATACAATTTTGCATAATTACAGGAAATAAATCAGAAACATTTTCATAATTAAAATCTCCACAAAGAATAAAGGAATTGTTTTCTTTTAAAGCCTCAAGAAATTCTTTCTCTATCTTTTCATAAATATCTAAATAATCTAATGGACTTTTTTTAAAAATATGAAATGGTAAACAATGCCCGGTAGCAAGAATACAGTCATTGATTTTTGCCATAATAAAACCTTTATCATGAGAAAAATAAGTTTTATTTTCACTTTCTTTATAAGTTAATTCTGGATTTTCTAATTTAAGAAATGTATATTTTTCTATTTCATATTTTGAACAAATTGCAACGCCCATTTTAGAGCCAATATTAATATGTGAATCAGATAATTCAAATTCTACTATAAAATGTAAATTCGTATTCTCTTTAATATACTTAGCAATAGATGGCAAATCTTTAGAATCTGTAATTGCTTCTTGCAGACAAATAATATCAATTTCTTCATTCTTTATAGTATTTACAATATATTCATATGAGCTTAAATTTAGTTTTCTATCTTTATTTCTTTCGTCCTCACCTATATTCCATGTAGCTATTTTCATTTCAATTCCTCCAAATCGTTCTCAATTAAAGACTTCATCTCTTTTAATTTTTTTCTAATAATTTTTTATCTATCAATTTCAATTTATATTCTGATATTAAAGTTTGCGACATATTTTTACTTAATGAATACTCTTCATCAATTGTTTTATTTGTAGTTGGTAGTAGTTTTCCATCTGATAGCATATATTTTTCATAATGAAGTAAGTTGTCTATCTAATTCTCTTTTGGAATAATTACTTTCTATTAATAGTTATAGACAAAGATGCCTTTCTTCTTTTGT
The DNA here is from genome assembly GCA_944363605.1 of uncultured Bacilli bacterium. Lineage (GTDB taxonomy): Bacteria > Bacillota_I > Bacilli_A > RF39 > UBA660 > Ventrenecus. The sequence goes on along the minus strand of CALVUM010000012.1, from coordinate 13,881 downwards.
TTTAGAACCACTTAAAATAAGAAGATTATTTGTCAATGACAATTGCGTCACCAGTGGTGTCGCAATCTCATCGTTTTTATAAGTGCTATAAAACCGGATCATTCTTTCAATGTTTCTTTTAGTAATTTTATCTCCATAACCACTATTTTCTTTTAATTCAAATAAAAACTTACCAACTTCCAAATAAATCAAAATCATTTCTTCATTTACTTTTCATTTTAAGCATTATTTTTTCTTTTTTCAATCATTTCAATGATTTGTTTAAAATTCACATCCAACATCTTAATTGCTTTCTTTAAGTTTTATCCAAGTTTGCATTCCTTTTTTATTAACATGAAATGGTTTTAAATTGAACAACTTATCTATAATGATTAATGTTGCATAACTGCTATTCTTCTTATTAATCCAAAAAGTTTCATCAACACATAGTTGTTTATTATACTTTGATTTTATGCCTTCTATTGACGTTGTATTTAAATCAAAAAATAATACATCTTTAATCGTAAAGTAACTCAATACATCTCCACTAGATTTTTTTACAATCACGATATCATCTTTAGCAATTTGATTATATGGCATCATTTTATTTTTACTAAATCTTGACTCTATAGTTATCTTATCCTCCAACATATAAGTTAAATAAGGCTCACTAAATATTCCTAAATGGATAGCTTTACTTCTTAATTCGTTTAACTCACTACTTGGTAATTGTTTTTCTAAGTTATTAAATATTTCATCATACATATCAATATATCAAATTTTCTTCATTATCTCTATATTTCTATTAAAATAACCATTTTTATAATAGAATCTTTGAGCATTCTCATTATAAGCAAAAACATCAATTAAAACACCTTTGCATCCAACTTCCTTAAAATAATTCTCCATTTTATTTAATAATTGTTTGCCAATACCATTTGAACGACATTTATTTGATACTACTAATTCAATTACTCGCCCTCTTTTTGGAGCAGAAAAGTCATAAGTTTTTTCATCTTCATTATTAATAACGCCGATGATAAGACCAACTATTGAATCTAATTCTTTTGCTAAAAATATTTTTCCTTCATACTTTTTTATTTCACTCATAGTTTTTTCAAAATATTTTTCTCTATAATCAGGAGTTAAAATATTATATTTTTCTTTGTCTATTTCTACAATGTGTTCTTGTAACTCAACAAGCAAATCTTTAATATCTTCATCATATTTACTAGAATAATCTATTATTTCCATAGTTATCACCTACAATAATTATATCATTAAAATAATTGTTTCATATGAAAAATCCTAATATCTGCTATAATTTATTTATCAGTTAATTTAATCAATCTTGAAAGTATAATTTTTCACAAACGTGTATAGTTATCGCTCCAAAGTTCATTTAAAATTTTTTACTGTTCTTTAAAAAGCATATACTTTTCTTTTGTTAATTGATATAAATAAATTTCTGTTAATTCATCTAAAAATGTATATTCAATCATTTTGGTTTCTTTTTGTCTTTCAAAACCTAATTTTTCCATGATTTTCCAAGAAGATGGATTACAAATAGCTGCTCCTGTTCTAATCTCATTAATTTCACACTCAAAAAACATATAATCTATCATCGCTTTAGCAGCTTCACTGCCATAACCTTGACCTTGATAGGCTGGATCAATTATCCAACCCACATCATAAATTTCATCCCCTCTAGATTTGCTTTCATCATATTTTTCATAGCAAGTTATTCTTCCAATACAAGTATCGGTATCTTTTAAAAAGATACTCCATTGAAAAACATTAGAATCTTTAGCGTGTTCTATCTCTGCTTCATAAAATTCTTTTTGCTTATCCCAATTCTTTAAATTATTTTTATACTTTTTCGGAATTGTTAAAAAATATTTATTTACTTCTGGAATCATTAAAATTTCCCATAGTCTTTTTTGTTCTTTCATTGTTTGTGCTTTTAATGTTAATCTTTTCGTTTCTAAAGTTTTGCTTCCTAAATATTTCATTTTTTATCTCTCCTTTTTTGTTTTTTATTCCATTAATTTATATATTTCCAAATTCTGTTATATTGCTTGTCTTTTTTATTATCGAATCCAATTCGCGTATTCCTCATCTTTTTCTGTTCCAAAAAATCTCTTGCTTTTTACAAACTGTAAATTTGGATATTTTTTTCTTAAATCCTCTAAGCTTTCTCGATCACTTGAACCACCACTTGTAACAAAAACAAATATCGATTTATCGGTAAAATCATTCTCTTCAAGAAAAGTATTTATGATTTTTGGACATACGCCCCACCAAATAGGAAATCCTAATAAAATTGTATTGTAATTTTCTAGATTTATTTTATTTACAATTTTGGGTCTTGAATTTGGATCCTTCATTTCTCTTGAAGAACGACTATTTTCATTGTTCCAATCGAGATCTTCTTCTGTATATCTTTCTACAGGCTCTATTTCAAATAGATTACCAGAAACTGCTTCGGCAAGGTTATGCGCGACCATTTTGGTTACCCCACTTGCTGAAAAATAGCATACTAAAGTTTTGTTCATTTTTACATTTCCTTCTTTCTTTTATTTTCATTTTTTTGATTTTCAACAATTTGTTGGCTTTCAAAAATTAATTCTTTTTGATATAATTCTAAATCTTTTATTTTAGAAATGGGAATTTTTCTTACTTCATAATAATTCTCTCTATGATTTCTTTCTTTTTCCTCACCTCCTAATGTTAACTGTCCTTTTTTCTTCCTACAAGCAAAATAATGAGTAATGTTTTCAGGATATTCAACAGTTTTTAAATGTTTCAAAATTTCTACTTCGAGACTAAATTCCTCTTGAATCTCTCTTTTTATGCATTCCTCTAAAGTTTCATTTGGCTCTAAACCACCACCTGGATAGGTATAATATTTTTGAATCCCTTTTGAAGTCTTTTTTTCACGATACATTAATAAAACAGTGTTTTCATCAACAATAATTCCTCGACAACATACTCTTTTTGCCATATTCTTCACCCTTTTTATTATACTATAAAAAGTGCTTTTTTTTCCTTTTTTCTTATATTATAATGGATTTAGGTGAATTGTATGAAAAAGAAATGGATTATTGGTATTGCGGTTTTCATTGGAGTTTTTCTTTTAGTTTTTTTTCTTTATAAATTAGAAATCATTCCTCATATGGCTTACGATAATGCTCATTTTAATATTCCTGTTTATACAAGTTCTATTGATAAAGATAATGATGGTATCGATGATCAAACCGATATGTTAAAAAGTGCTCGTGAATATTTAGCGACAAAGCCTAAATACAAAAGTCAATATTATGGAAGTGGATACCCTGATGACGAATATGGTGTATGTACGGACGTAGTTTCTTTTGCCCTACTTAACTCTGGTTATGATATTATGAATTTACTTCATGAAGATGTCATTCAAAACCGTGATGCTTACCAAATTGAACTTGTTGATAAAAATATCGATTTTCGAAGAGTCAGAAATTTACAAAATTATTTTCAAAGACATTTGATAAGTTTAACAACGGATACATCAGATATTGCTGCTTGGCAAGGCGGCGATATTGTGGTTTATGAAACACATATTGGTCTTGTTTCGGACAAAAGAAATGCAAAAGGAATTCCTTTTTTAATTCATCATGCAAGCCCTTATCAATTACGTTATGAAGAAGATGTTTTAACAAATTCTAAAATCGTTGGTCATTACCGAATTAGTTAATGTTAACTTTTTTTGCGGTTTTTCCAAAAAATTTTGATAGAATTTTTTCATTAATTTCGATATATTACTTGAAGAAAGAAGGAATATTTTATGAATTTAGGAAAAAAATTATTTGAACTAAGAAAAAGTAAACACTTAAGTCAAGAACAAGTGGCAGAGAGACTTAATGTGACAAGGCAAACTGTCTCTAATTGGGAACTTGAGGAAACGTCACCGGATTTACATCAAGCTAAGGAGTTAGCCAAACTGTTTGAGGTTAGCCTAGATGAGTTAGTAGGTTTTGACTCAAAAAATATCCTAACTCAAAAAGTTAGTAATGTTGAAAAATTAGCCGGGATTATTTTAACGATTTTAAAAGTTCTTGGAATATTATTTATTCTTTATTTAATCTTTATGGTTATCGCTATTTTTTGTTTTTCAAGTTTTAAAACAACGACAACAAATCAAGTAAGCGAAGGTTTTTCTTGTACTTTAGAAAATCAAACTTACACAATTTCCAAAGATAGTAAAAACAATATTTCTTGTCCAGAGTGCAGTGATTCATTTTTAAACGAATTAAAAAGTTTAGAAACTTTAGAGAATATTGAAGAATATTTTTTGAACCATCAAGGTTCTTGCAACTAAAAAACTCAAAGTTAATTTGAGCTTTTTTTGTTTTTCTTACAATATTTTTTATTTACTAATTTTACTTTTACACCACGATCTAATGCAAACATTTTTTTAACACCATCTGGTAAATTCTTTTTATAAACTTTCATAACTTATAACCTCCAAACTGATACGATTATAGCAAATAAAAAGACTTTCGACAAGTCTTTTTAAATCCAACGAGCAATTGTAATTTTTCTAGTAGTGCTTTCGATGTATTTGTCAAAAATATGAAGAATACTTTCGACAATAGCTTTTAAGATATCGGTACAACTTTTTTTGACTTTAACATTGACTATTTCTTTTTTTAGTTCTTTTCTAAAATCATAATCATCTATATAACGATTTAAAACGTAGTCAAATTCTTTTACTTCTTTTAAGGCTTCTCCATCTTTAACGTCAACACCAAAAATATAATCTTTGTATATTCGAATAAGTTTCGCGGTTATTTTATCTTCTTTTAAATAATCAAAATTAACAATTTTATGAAAATTAGGACAATATTTTAATACTTCTTTGTTTTCTTCCATTTGTTACCCTACCTTTTCTACTCTTAATAAAAGAATACACCATATAGGAAAAAAACGCAAGGAAAAACAAATCTGTGATATAATATTTTTAGAAAGATAGGAAGTGAAGTATGGTTAAGAAGAAAAAGAAAAAAATTCGGTTAAAAAAGCAAGCTTATTATCTTTTAGCTATTCTTGTTTTTGGCGTTGTAGGCATCATTTTAGGAATAAATTTTTATAATGATTTTACTTATAAGCAAACGGATGAGTATAAGTTAATGAGTAAGGGATACAGTTTGGATGAGACAAAAATCTTGTTAGATAAGCTTTCTGCTGATACGATTCTTTCTTTAATTGAAAAGGAAAAAGATGAGACAGTTGTCGGCCTTGTAAAAGAAAAATACTTTTTAGAAAAAAATTTAGATCGTTATTTAGCTTATATTTTAGATGAGGAAGAAGAAGATTTAACCGATGTTGTGGCAGTGGTCAATGTAGGTGCTGATAAAAAATGGTATGAGGAAGAATTGGAAACGGATATTTCTTTAAAGGAAAAAATGAATGTAAATAAATTTTATGCCTTGAGTGAAGAGTATACTCCAGAAAATCTTGTTTCGATTCCTTTAGATTATTCTTATGGAGATGAGGGATCGAATCAATTAATTGACTATGCTTATGATAAATTTATCGATTTATGGCAAGCCGCTCATGACGAAGGTTTTTATTTAATGGTTACTTCTAGCTATCGCGATTATGCTAGTCAAAAAGACATTTACGATTATCGAAAGGCTACGCAAGGTGAAAGAAAAGCAGATGAAACTGCGGCAAGACCAGGACATTCTGAACATCAAACGGGACTCGTTGTGGATATGACTAGTACAACAGAACCCCTAGATACAGATTTTTCAGAAAGTGAAGCTTATAAATGGCTGAAAGAACATGCTCATGAATTTGGATTTATTGAAAGATATCCCGAAGGAAAAACCTATTTGACTGGTTATAGTCCTGAATCTTGGCACTGGCGTTATGTAGGGGTTGAGGCGGCAACAGTTGTGCATGAAGAAAATATTACTTATGATGAATATTATGCATTTTATATAGCAAAATAAAAATTGTTCTTAAAGAAAAGAGCAATTTTTTATTTTATATCTTTGAGAAATTGAGTGATAAATGAAACAAACTCTTCTTCACTATAATCACTATAATCTCCAACAATGCCTAAGTAAACAAAATAGCCATTGATTTTGGTATACATTATATATTCATTTTTTTCTTCAGTTGGATAATAGGTTTTCTTGTTTTTTAGTAGCCAAACCTCATGCCCTGCTACTTTAGAAGTTTCTTTATCTTGAAGAATACTTTCTAGATTTTCTCCAAAACACCAGTAAGTAATTGGACCACGATTATCGGTTGAGATGCTTAATAATAAATCGGCTTCGTTTGAGGAAGAAAAAAGTTCGTAATGTTCAAATCCCTCTTCCATACACCCTTTATCAATACACTTGTAAGCTAGTTCATCGTGGACGGTTTCATTAGCTAAAGCGACTTCGGGAAACCAAGATAGTTTCTCTTTTATATTCTGTTTTACCATGTTTATAGAAACATCAGAAGAACTAGTATTTAAAGTAACATCTTGAAAATTTATAACATTTTCCCCTTTTTGATAAATTGTAAAAGAACATTGAAACAGAAGGAAAATGCCAAGAACAAGAAAACAAGCGCAACTGATAGATCCTATTCTTTTTCTTCGGATTCTCATCTTTATTTTTTGTAAATTTTCTTCTTCGGTAAATCTCATTTTTTCATCATCTCCTTTAATTCCTTACGGGTACGATAAATATAATTTTTAACTTGTGATTCATTTACTCGCAAACTTTTTGAAATATCTTTAATGCTCATTCCTAAATAGTATAAATAAAAAGCTTTTTGAATAGACAAATCTTTTGTTTTTAAATATTTCCATACAAGGTTTAAATCTTCATTTAAGAGGACTTTTTCTTCAACACTCCAATAAGTATTTAGAATATTTTCGTCTAAATGGCATTCTTTTGAAAGTTTTCGTTCTTTTTTTAATAGATTCCAGCCTACTTTATATAAATAAGATTCTAAATTATCAATTTTTTGATTTTTCATTTTTTTATAAACTGCTAAATAGGCATTTTGTAAAATATCATCAATATTATTTAAATTTGATGCTTGAAGTATTAAAAATTGATAAAATTTGGTATAACTTTTTTGATAAAACTCTTCAAACTCTGACATAACTAACCTCTTTCTATATAATAAGTGTTAAAATTTTAAAAAAAGTTTCAAAAAAATGACTTTTAAAAGCCATCTTTCTTCTTAATTACGATAAAGGGTTGAATTCGATTTTTCTTTTTTAAACATAAGACATCTCGCCACATCGAAAAAAATTTATATGCCGATAAGTAATGATAACCATCTATATAATCGTCCGTGTCATCTGCGCTATCGGCAAAAATCAAGATATCCTTTTTGAAATCTTTTTCTTTTGAACGTTTATCATAGCCAATGATAATTTCATAATGTCCGCCATAATAAAAGCTTTCTACTAAAATGGGATAGCCAACCTTTAAATTTTCTATTACAAATTTTTGAAAAGAAAAGAAATCTGGGAAAATATACCCTTCTTTATTTCTTTTGCGATTTAAACTACTATCTATAAGATAATTTTTTTTCTTAAAAAATTTTACAATATTTGCAATTTCTGTTCCTTTTTGTTTTTTTGATTTTAATTCCTTTTTTAAACTTTCTTCAGTTGGCACGGTATCTTTATAATACTCTAAAATCATTTGAACACATACTGGGCCACATGTATAATTTTCCTTTTGCTGAAAAGTTTTAAAATTTGGTAATAAAATAATTTCTTCGTCATTAGACATTGTAAAAAAATCATGGTTATAGTAATATGCTCTTTTAGGCATCCTTGCCCTCTTTTCTTACCGATACTAACTATTTTAAAAAACTACTTACATGGACTGTCGAAAATTCTGAGTTTTCCATAATATGATTTAAAACTTCTATTGAATCATCTATCATAACAAAATATTTAGCATCTAATAAAGGATACTCTTCTTTTATTTTTTTTATCACATCTAATTTCTCTTCGTTTTTATATACTTCAAAGATGTTTTCTTTTAAAATTCCATAGTTTTTTTCTAAAAAACAAATTTTTTGCTGTTTTTCTATCTCATTCATCACCTTAGTTGCTACATAAACTTTAGATTTTTCTTTGTCTTTTAAAAATTCTTGAAAAGCTTTAAAAGGCATTCTATCTTGATAAAAATCTTCCTTTAAAAGCTCCCTAGCCCAAGCTTCATCATCTAATTCGTAATGGGTATATTCTCCGTATTCTATAGGAGCCAAGACTCCATCGACATCAAATATATAAACAGTTTTAGGATCTTTAAATAATTCTTTTATTTTACTTTTGGCCATTTCTTTTCTTCCTTTCTTAAAAATAAGTTTATATTTCTTTTATTTCTTTAATATAGGCATATTTTGAATCTTTAAATTCGCTTAATTTTTGATATTTCTCTTCAGATTCTTTTGAAACTTCAGAAATTCTTTTGATAGAATTTGGCGTTTTAACTAGAGGTATAGCATTTCTTTTTTTTGTTGCAAAAGAAATATAAAATTGCTTTGGTTCAGTATCTGTATTATTTATAGTCGTTGTTTGAGTAAATTTTTCCCATGAAGCAAAGTTGGAAGCAAATATTTCACATAGTTCTTTTTCTTTTTTCTTATATAAGTCTTCTAATGTTAAAACGCCTTGATCTACAGCCTTTTTTACTATTTCAGATATATATTTCATAACATATTTATCTTTATTTCCTTGTAATTCTTTAGCATAAACGTAGACCATTTCTACAAATTTTTTGGCTATATCTATATCTTTAAAGCCGATTTCTTTATTATTCTCTTCATTTTCTAGCACGGTTAAATTGTTATACACTTCTTTTATTTCTTTTAATGAATGAGTATGAAGCCAAATGTAGCACGTATGTAATACCCCATCTAATCTGTCTGTACAAAGTTTAGGTGATTTGTTTTCTAAAATAGGAAAATGTGAATAATCATTCAAGTCATCTAGTGTTACACCATCTTCTTTTAAATACTTTTGAAGTTCTTTGTCTTTATTAATAATTTCCATTAAACTTTTTTCAGAAGACTCTTGATTTAAGTAATCTCCAAATACATAGTCTATACAATGGGCAAAACAAGGAGTTCCAATATCATGTAATAATGCTAGAATTGTTTCTTTTTTCTCGTGAGTAAAATGCCATGTCATATGTGCAACTACTAAACTATGATCATATCTTGTATAGTAAAATAATGGAGAATATAATTGTGTATAATCACAACCACAAAACTGCGTAATATTTTTAAGTCTTTTTAGAGTTTTTGTGGAAAGATATTTATCTATAAATTTGGGATAATTTTCATCTATAAAAATATTTAAGTATTGATTCAAGTTCTATCACCTCAAAAGCTTTTTCTATTTTATCATAATTTTTTCCCTAACTCACAATGACTATAAAATTCTTTTGTACCAATATGATACTTTGGTTTTGAATATTCATATAGCATCAAATTTTCAGATTCATATTCATTATTTAATTCAAATTTTATAAATTTATTTTTTATATCAGAAAATAACTCTTCATAGTTTTTATATTCATGAATCCCTCTAAATCTTTCCCATGCATGTTCAAACCAATATACTTTCTTCTCTTTTTCAAATGTTAAAAATGTATGAGTAGGACATTTATTTTCATCATAATGAACTAAAAAAATTGTTTTTATATTCCAATCATTATTTTTAAAAAAATATCTTTCAAGTTCAACTTGATCCCAACATACGCCAATTTTATTTTTTATAATTTCTTTTGGAGATTGTAATATGTAATTATCTGAATATGTTTCATCCACAACACTATGCTTATTATTATTTTTATCTAACCAACCATATTCTGTATTTCTCATCAGGTTCATTATTTCACATTCGTTATAAAAATTCCAAATATTTAAATTTCCTTTGGCTTTAATCGGATTACTCAACGGTTTAATATTTTTTAAAATCCAAGCATATCTTCCGACTTTGTATTCTCCACATAAATATTCTTGAGGATGATTTTTTTTCATATTTTCTACATATTCTTCAGTCATATAAATGCAATCTACTAGTTCACATTCACAAATTATATAGCCAAAATGAAATGATAAATCGTTAACTAAAGACATTAATTTTTGCCTCTTTAATGTATCTTTCGAAATTTTAGTGGAGCTTGCATGAATATATAATCTACCTCTGTAGTTCGTTTTCCAGCTTCTTGTTTCGATAGTTTTGAACCCATTTTTGATTAATGTAGCGAATGGCTCTGTTAAGCTTAAAACTTTCATATTTTATCCTCAGCTTTCTTTATTTAAGAATACTAAACTTTTATCATTTTCGCAAGTTTGTTTCCCCTTTCTTTTTTAATAATGTATATCTATTTAAAAGTTTAAAGCTAATTCGGAAACATATTTTCAATAATTTTGAAGAGTTTTTTTCAGAATTTATCTGCCATTAAATAATCAGTTTTTATCATTTAAAAAGCCATCAATATCCGGTAATTACTAGATTTGATGACTATTTTATCAAAAATTTACACTTTTTATCCTGATAATTTTTTGAAATATTCAACAATATCATTAGTACTTATAGATTCAACAAAATTATTTTTAGTATTTTCTATTTCTATTTTTTCACCATTAAATCTATCACCAATTACTATAATATATGGAGTTCCTAAAGCATAGACATCTTTAATTTTATTTCCAATAGAGTATTCAGTTCTGTCATCAAGAATTACATTAATTCCATTTTTTTGTAAATTTTCATACAATTCTAATGCAATTTGTTCTTTATCCTCCTTGTAAATAATTTGAACCTTATATTGAGCTATATTATAAGGTAATGAAATACCTTTTATTTTACCATTTTCAATTACAACATTATTTTCTATTATAGTTGCGATTATTCTACCTAATCCAATACCATAACATCCCATATAATATGGTTTATCTTCTCCATATTCATCCTTAAAATATAGTTTCATCTCTTCAGAATATTTAGTGCCTAATAAGAAGTTATTTCCTAATTCTATTGAATTATATTCTTTCATCAAATCTAAATCGCTATTATTTAAATGGGTCATAAATTCATCTTTATCTTCAAATGTTAATACTTCTTTATTGATTCCTATATTATGTTTTTCGTCATATAGAATTAAATCTTCACCTAATTTTGTTATTGCTTGAAATTCTTCTGATACTTTTCCTCCCATTGTTCCACCATCACTAACAACAGGAATTATATTTATACCAATTCTATTAAAAATATTTAAATAAACATCATGCATTTTATTAAAAGTTTCTTTCATATTTTTCTCTGAAGTATCAAATGAATATGCATCCATCATTACAAAAGTTCTAGGTCTAAATAAATATCCTCTTGTTCTAATCTCTTTTCTAAATTTTTCACCAATTTGATAGTAACTTGCAGGTAAATTTTTATATGAACTTAAACGATTAGCTCCAAATAAAATTGCACATTCTTCTGCAGTTGGTGCTAATCCATATTCTCCTAAATTATTATCTAATGTAAACATGATATCATTGTCTTTGGTATAAATATTCCATCTCTTAGATTGTTCCCATATTTTTTTTGGTTGAAGTTTTGGAAATTCAACCTGAATACAATCAGCCTTATCAAGTTCCTCAATAATAATATTCTCTATGTTTCTTTCAATTTTACTCCAAATATTTCCATATCCATATATTCCACTTTCAAATTGATAGAGTTCTCCTAATTTCATTAAAATATCTTGCCCAGAATAATTAATATCAACATTTTCAAAATTAATTTTTTTAATATTTAATTTACTTAATTTCATTTTTTACTCATCCTTTCTTATCAATTTTTTATATCTTTTCGGTCGTTTATACATTTTAATTCCTCCAAAAATAAAAGGATAGCACAAAGGAGTCAATTTATGACGGTGCCATCCTCTAATTAGCTTAATTTTGATAACGGAAATTACCGAAAGTGTTTGCACTTCACTCTGAAGGTAGGAATTAATTAGTTACATAACTTATTTTCACCAACCATAAGCTCTCTGATATATTCAAACTAAAAAATATTCCTTCGTCTTTGATTTATAAGATAAGTGTAGCACATTTTAACAAAAATACCAATATACTTTAGCTATGTTTATAACAATATTCTATTATAATTTTAAACATATTAAAACTCCAACTATAAAAGTTAGAGTTTAATATCATTCTGGTGCCCTAAGGGAAGACGCAACAACTCTCTTCTAAATATAATAATCTTGTAAACAATTTAAAATTTCTTCACACAATTTTTGATGTCCACTATTATTTGGATGTAATCCATCATCTAAATCTTTAGTATCTAACAAATTAAATATATCTAAATAATTTATCACTTTTTCTTTACAAATATTTTTTAATACCTCATTATACTTCATTACTTCCTTATTAGAGTAATTAATATTTTTATCCCATAGCACCGGCTTTGTTCTATTTTCATCAACTTTAGTTAATCCTATAAATAAAATATATAGAGTATATTGCTTTGCTTTGTCAATTAAATCAATAACATTTTTCTTAAAATCTTTTATTAAAACGAGGTTTTTATCTTTGATTATTTGAGAATCATTAATGCCAACGGAAAAAATAATAATAGTTTTATCATTAGTATTAAATCTATAATTGCACTCATTATCAAAACGTTTTTTTAAATTTATAGTAGTTTCTCCCGGTATCCCTAAATTATAAATATTAAAATAAGTTTCCCTTTTATTTTCCAAAGCTAATCTTAGTCTATTTACCCATCCACCATTTTCCTTATCCCAGGCTCCATAAGTAATAGAGTCACCAAATATTAAAATATTTATATTTTTCATATAATTCTCCTAATCTGTATATTGTTTTTGACAGTATACAAGTGTGTTTACTAAATTGACATCATTAATCAAGTTTATATAAATATTATATCAAAATCTTAAGTATATTAAAACTCTAACCATAGAAGTTAGAGTTTCCTATCAATCTGGTGCGATTAGTGAGCTCGTTTACAACTTTTTAGTAAAAAAAATCACAAAATTACAAGCTCAAGAATCAACTTCCTAATTCATTATAACCATTTAAAGTCATTTGTGAAGTATTTTTTCGCATTTTTTTGATTTTTTTAACTAAATTAGATAGTTATTTCCATAAAAAAGCAAATCACAAACGCTTTACTGTTCAAATAATACTATTTTAATTTTGTTTGTCTATAATTATCAAAAATTTTATCCTCTGCAAATAGAAATGGCTCTCTCAGAGCAGATAAAACCAAAATAAAAAGTAATCGTTGTATATAAAAAGACCAACTATTTTAGTTGATCTAATCAGCAAATTTATTATTCAATAGTAAACCCTACTGCCACATTAAAATCTTCATATTCATAATCTATTCCTTTTATAATCTTATAAGTTTCTTTTGATTAATTTTCTTTTTCATTTTTCAATCCTCCAATTAAACAAATTATTCATTACATAATACACCTCTATTAATTTTCTTTATTTTATAATTATCCGTTGATAATATTTCACATAAGTATTCTACTACTTTATCAACATTAAGACTTGTATCACACAAGAATATATCAACAGTAGCGTACTGATGTTCTGGCCATGTGTGAATTGTAAAATGGGACTCTTTCAAGACAAGTACACCACTAACACCATACGGCTTAAATTGATGGAAACAACTTTTTACAACATTAAAATTACCAATTTCCCCAGCATTTATCATCAAATCTTTTATCTTAGAAACAGAAATCAAATAATTTTCATCACAGTCATAAAAATCTATTAAATAATGTACACCTAAAATATTATTCATGATTGTTTTCCCCCATAATTTCTTGAAAGTAATCTACCGAA
>CALVUM010000011.1 GCA_944363605.1 uncultured Bacilli bacterium | reverse complement strand
GTATCTTGACTCATATATTCAATTAAATTGAAACTTTTACTTTCTTTTCCTTTTAAGGTAAATTCATATAATCTGTATGCTTTGATTGCTTCTTCTAGTACTTTCTCACTGTTTTCTAAATTATTGGTTAATTTATAATCATATATCTCTACATTATTATAACTATGACTTTCTCCTTTTTTACTATATACTTGAGTCTTTTGTTGATTTTTTGTTAGGATTTCTTCAAAGTTTTTTTCTCCATTATATAAAATAACATCCATATATTGATCCCCTAGTTTGTTTTCTTCTTCTCCTAGAGTTTCTAAATTTATAACAACATTGGTTTCTTCTTCACATTCATTGGTTATTGTAAAATGATATGGGGTAGTTGTTGTTAAAAATTCATACAATTCTTCATCATTCATAGGATAGGCATTCGAAAGTTGTATATCATTTTCTCCTGTAAAAGTAATATTTAAACAAGCTGATGAAATGATATTATTCCCTGTTTGTGTTTTTACTATCAACCAATAAGCATAACTAACTCCTAAACTAATTGCAATTAATAATAAAATAAATACTATAACTACTTTTTTGTTTTCTTTTAATTTTTCCATTACATACACTCCTCGCCTTATAAATAATATGGATAATTTTTTTATTTTTATATCACGTCTTATTATGTCATTATATCATATTTTTTCTCAAGCTAAAAAAATTATCTTAGTTTCCTAAGATAATTTTATCACTATACCCCCCCCCCACGTCAATTTACAATTATTTGACATAGTAATGGGTTTCTCTTATTTTTATTCTTCATCGCCAAAAAAATCATCAAAAAATTCATCATCTGTAATTACATTATCATCCATAATAATTGAATCAGCATCTACATTGATTTTTGGTTTTTCTTCCATTTTAGGAAGAGGTATTTCTATGTTTTGGTCAGCTAATTTTGGAGTTTCTAATTTTGGCAATTCCATATTATTTTGTTTAGCTAATTTTTCTTTTTCTCGTGCTTCTTCTTCATCTAGCTCTTTTAATTTTTTATCAATATCGGCGATCATTTTATCAATTTCATCATTTGTCAAACTTGAAATAGGTTTTTGTGATGGTGATTGGAATGGAGAGTTTGAATTATTGTTCATAAAAGGATTCGGTGTCATTCCTCCAAATCCCCCGCCCATGAAAGGATTTGATGATGGCATGAATGGATTAAATCCTTCATTATTAGGCATTCCATTTTGAGCATTATTTGCCATTTGTTTTCTTTTTTCTTCTGAAACATAGGTTTTTAAATCAAATGTGGCCACAGGTCTTTGGTCTCTTATAGGTAATGCAAGTTCGCGACGTTCAATACCCCAATTAATTTTAAAGTCTGGTTCGTACTGAGTTTTAAATGGGCTCATTCGAATACGCATGATAATAGCTTGAAACAATTTCATTTTTTGTAAGTCGGTTACTGTTACTAAAGGGGTAGAAGCTGTTTTATCTTTTTCTTTACTTTTTACCTCGCCACACATTTTACTAATTTCTTCTAAAGCGGCCATTTCTGTACTAATTAAGTAGATGGTATTTCCACAGTTTCCACGTAGAGTTGCTGCAACTTCTTTACCATAAACATCATTTAATTGAGCAAAGTTTTGAATAATAAATGAAAATCGAATATTTCTACTTCTTGCCGCGGATACCATGGAATCCACATCGGATAAAGGTGGCATGTTGGCAAATTCATCAAGAATAAAATTTGTTCGATAAGTAAGTTTGCCACCATTTGATTGAGCTACCTCAACTAATGTTTCATAGCATTGTTTTAAGAAAACGGTTAATAAACTATGATAAGTTGTTTTCTCATCATGAATAATTAAGAAGACAGCTGTCTTTTTTTCTCCAATGCTTCGCATATCAAAATCACTGTAAGAGAGCATTTCTGAAAGCTTTTCACGTGAAGCAAAAATTCGAATTTTTTGTCTAAATGTTGAAAGAATACCCCCTTTCGTATCTGATGGAGCATTGAAAGTTGTTGAAGCAAAAATATATTCTGGAGATGCTTCTCCTTTCATATTAAAGTACTCTTGAATATAGGTTTTGGCACCTAATCTTTCTTCACCGACAGTACTCATTAAATTGATAGAATTTAGATTAATTTCATTTTCTTTGCCATCACGAAATAAACCAATAGCTAAGCCTGAAAAGTAATCCGCGCCTGATTTTTCCCAGAAAGCAGAATCTTTATTTTTCGGATCAACTAAAATATTATTAGCAATATCTTCTAGCAATTCTGTTGCTTTATCTACATTACCATTTTTAAAATAATAGTAAGGCATTGTTAATGGGTTCCAAGAATTTCCTTGATCTGGTTCACGAAAGTTTAAAACAACTATATTGTAACCTTGTTCCTTTAAATAGTCACCACAGTATTTATATAACTCTCCTTTAGGGTCGTTGATAATCATACTTTCCCCTTTTTTGGCTAAAAGGTTGACCATTGGTTTTACTATACATTCTGTTTTACCACTACCTGTTGAACCAATTATCATTGTATGATATTCGCCATCATCAACCCAAATATCTGTACCGTTATTCATTAATGGTACGCCTGCTCCATCAACGTGCTGGTCAATTGCTTTCACATGTTTTACATCTTTAGCATCTTTTATCTCTTTTTCTTTAGCCCATCTAGAATATCCTTTTTCCTCTTTTTCCCCGATAGTTAATATCTTTTTTGCACCTTTATCTCGATCAAAAATATAAGATGAAACACTAGAAAAAATGATAATTAAAGCGATGATAAACATGAAAATTGTTAAAATTAGATAATCCCCTGTAAAAGCTGGAAAAGGATTTAATCCATAGAAAGAACCATCTTCAGCAAAAGAAGAAAAATTTAAAACAGCAATCGCACATAAATAAAGTAAAAAAATACAAAATATAACAAAGATTATAAAATCTTTTGATGAGACACGAAATTTCATGTAAAAACCTCCATTTAACTCTTTTATTATACTATAATTCAGTTTGTATTTAAAGAAAATTCCACTTGATAATTCATAATTGAATTTTCAATTAAAGTAAATTCATTCTCATTCGTATCTATAATTCTATAAATTCTCTTTTCTTCTTCCTCACTAACTGTGCATTCTTTTATTTCTGATGAAATTTTATTGATATTCCTATTTAAATAATTTTGATATTCATTTAAAGAATAGTCTTTTTGAAATTTGTCTGTTAAAACCTCATAAGATTCTGCTCTATTAGTGCTTATTTTTTCTAAATAGTCTGCATAATATAGATTACAAATGTAATCTTTTGATATCACTCCTGTAGTTAACATTCGATTATAATCGTTATTTAGAATACTAATTTTATTTTCTGTTAAAGGACTTTTTATTTCTTCATTTTCTTCGATTGGATAGATAGCATAGGTGGAATTTTCATAATCCATTAGAATAAATATTTGAAAATTTTCGTTGATAACTGTATTTTCTTCAAATGAATTTACTAGTAAATTTCCTTCCACTAAATATAAATAGTTCCCATTTATTTCTTGATAGTAAATATTTTGGGCTTGTACTATTTGATCCTCATTTTCTAATTTTATTTTAGAAAAAATATTTGTTGTTGTAATATCGTTTTCTAAAATAAAGCTTTCAAAAAGTAGTGAATAAACAGCATCTTTATTTTGCTCTTTTATATATCTAAAATATTGATTTACATCATTAACTATGGCAAAGAAAGTACTATACTCGTTCACTGGAGTTGTTGAAAGAGAAAGTGGCTCTTTTTCTAATGGTTTTGGGTTCTTTTGAAATAAGAATAAAATACTACAAAAAAGAATACATACAATCATAATTATCGTTACGATAAAAATCTTGGTTTTTGTTTCACTTTTCATAAAAATCCCATTTCCTTTCTCTTTCTTTTTTTAATTACATCCATTATTAACATAGCTACTTAAAGTATTCGCATAATTTTGTCTCGTACCTGATTCACAGATTCCGGCTTCAGGACGTTCATAGTATTTACAGAAATAATAAGCCATGTTTGCTGGAGAAGAATCTGTTACCATGTAGGAGTTGGCGTTTCTTTCACTGGTTGCTAATTCTTGGAAAATGTAATCGACTTGACAACTAATATATTCATTATTTTCTAGAGTTGGACTACAAGCATTCATGATTCCTGTTTTTCTTCCTCCTAACCATTGAACTAACCCATAAGCTCCACTGCTTTTATTTATAGCTTGTGGATTAAAATTACTTTCAGCCTGAATATTAGCAAGTATTCCTGTTAAAGCATTTAGAGAATAATTGTTTTCGTAGCGAAGAAGATTTAAACAGATTGTTTGTTGATTACTGTTACCATTACTAACTATTGGATTACATTTTTTTCTAGGTGATGTGGTACTTACATAGTTTAATGGGTTTACAGCTTCACCGTTTACTAAAATTTGAAAATCTAAATGGGTTCCGGTTGAGTTACCAGTACTTCCCATAGTTCCGATTACTTGTCCTTGGATTACACTATCACCATTTTGTACATTTACAGAATACATATGTCCATATCTAGTAACTGTTCCGTCCGCGTGTTCTATTTTGACATAGTTTCCTAATTGTCCTCCACACGAATTTTCTCCTCTTACACATCCAGTATTTACAGCAATAACTTTTCCAGAGGCTGCAGCTATAATGTTTGTTACTCCCTCTACACCATTTCCAATATCAATAGCTCGGTGATAGGTGCTTGCTCCAGCAAGTGGAGCATCACGATAACCAAAATTACTTGTTATGGCAGTTGTTGAAGGAGCATCTTTAGCCATTAATACGCCATTTTCTGTTGTTGTTTCCTCACTACCAATTGGCCACCACATACAGCCACTATTATTGAAGGATAAAACATCATCATCTGTCTGTTTCGCATTGGTTTTATTTATGGTTTTTAAATATATATCGTCACCAAAAAAATGATTAAGAATATTGTCGTCGATATAAGAATATTCAATTGCTAAATAATAGGCTCCATAAACACTATAACCGGTTGTTTCATCTTGATGTAACCATTCGGCATCACTTTCATTACTGCTCCAACACATTGAATATTCGTTTTCTTCATCTGTTGGATCCCCTTGTTCATTATTACATGGACAAAAAGTATAAATTTCGTTATTAAAGTTTTCATTTGAAAAATCTAATGGCACCGCTAGATGTTGATATAATTGATAATTGTCTTCTGTTTGTGAATTCCAACAAAAGTCCGAGATAGATGTAGGAATAAAATTGTCATTTTTATCTACCATAACGACTCCGATAGTATCATCTAAAGCTCGTTCAATATCGTCATTAGTCGTGGTTGGTTCTCGTAATTCTTTATCACGATAAGTTATGCGACATTGATTACTTAAAGCTTCTGTTCGAAGAGCTATTGATAACGAAGAATATAGATGATATAAACTCTTCGATGGAAGATCTTCTGTATATGCGTAAAGCGCTTTTTTTACGTATTCTTCAATATCCATTACAACGGTTTGTTCTTCTTCTGTTCCGTATGGCTTATACACAACTGTTACTTGTTCACAAGTCGGTTCCACATATTCATATTCAGGAACACCGGCACCAGTCAAAACAGCAAATATTATAAAAAACAAGCCAATAATACCTAAAGCTATGGCAATAGCAAACTTATATTTTTTTAAAAGAAGATTGATTAAACTTTTGCTTCCTTCGGCAACAAAAGTTTTGTCTCGGGTGTCTGCTTCAAATTCTCCTTCTATATTTTCAGCAATCTCTTCGGTTGGTTCAGGCAATTCTTCAGTGGTAGCTTTATTTTGCATTTCTTCTTCGGTAAGTTCTTCTTCAGTAAAATCGTTCATAGTACCACCACCTCATCTTGTATTTATTTTAACAAATTGTCTAGCTAAAGTCTATGGTTCTTGAAGTCAAAAATGGTTTTGTTTTCTTATTCTCTTTTTTAAAAAAAGAAAAAAGAAAATGTTTTTTTAGAACACTTTCTTTATTTAAAAATACTAAATAATTTGCCACCTTTTTCGGAATTTTCTTCATCTAATCTTGTAAATCCCATGCGAATTAATAATTCGTTTAATACATGATTGTTTTCTAATTTATCATCTACATATGGAATGTTATAATATACTTTACTTCTTGATTCATATTCAAAATCAGCAATATCTGTATTGTTTAATACGCTTCGGTTCAAAATGATTTTTTTGCCTTTTAATTTTTCAAAAGCGTTACGATCTTTACGAATTAACTTATTTAATTTGATTAGGCCTGGTTCAATTAAATACAAAACTTCTGTACAAAGAGCTTCTGAACCTTTGTCATTTAAATCAACTAATATTACATCTAAATTATAGTTGGTGGCTATAAAATTTTGAAGTTCTAAATGACTTGTATGTTTTAAGGTTTTATCATTTAAGAAAACAAAATCATTATCGTCTACTTCTACTGCTACTACTTTATATTTCTTTTCTAATTGTTTTTTTAATAGATAAGTTAAGGTTGTACTTCCAGCATGTTCAGTAACATTTTTTATGCCGATGACGCGTAATTCTCTTTGTTCATAAATAACGGTTGGAGTAACACTTTTACTTCCTGAACTTTCTTCTTGACTCGTAACATCATTTGCTACCATAACATTATTTAATTGATGGTATTGAGCGACATCTTTATAAGAATTCGGATTATCAATTAAAAACTTAATTGCATCGACATTTCTTGTAAAGTTATAAATTCCCATGGATACTAACTGTGATAAATATCTAGGGCTATTCACGATTTCTGAATCGTCTAGAAGAAGAATTACTTTGCTCATATCCATATTTACAGATAATTCTTGTATTTTTGTAATATCTTCATAATTTTTAATGGCTGTAATATCTAATATCATTTTATTAAAAAAGAAGTTTTGAAATTGCATGATAATTTCTTCGGGAGTAAATTCTCCTTCAATACTTTTAATAAAATCTAAATCAATATTAGCTAGTAAACTTGCATATTTATTTACGATTTTTACATTCATAACTTTCTTCCTTTCTAATCACTCATTACATCAATATCATTGGAAGGATCTTTTATTGAAATCGTTGTTCCTTCTACAGAAAAAGTGAATATGTCTCCTATAACCGGAAGACTAAATTTAAAAAACATTCGCACTTTATATTTGGCTTTATAAGGAGATGATTCTGTGCTGTCATCGATTTTTCTTACGCAGTAATAATAACGCTCATTGGTTTTTACTTCTTTTAATATCGGTTCATCTAAATTTTGATTGCCAAAGTCTCCTTCCTGACAACGCCCCATCACTGTATAATTGTTATATCTTAAATAATTATTTAAAAGATATACTGGACCATTTTCTCCTTCTTTTACTCCTTCGTATTTTTCCACAATAGTTATTAATTCATTTTTTACTTTGAAAGCTTTTGTATAGTTAATGCTTAGTGCTAGAAAAGCTACAAAAATGAGCATAAAAATGATGACTAATTGGAGAATCCAGGTTGTTCCTATTGCTTGTCTCATTTTGGACCTCCATACATGGTTTTGGTATCTCCGACAATTTTAAAACTAAATAATTCTTTAAATATTGGTAAATCTAATTGATAAAATACCACCACTCGATAGTAACTCATATCTGGAAGTTCATTAAAGCAGGTATCGCCTGCGCAGGCATCTTTGTCTGAAGGCATTTTTGCAATACAAAAAACCGGATTATCTCTGTCTTCTTTCCCATCTCGGTTATAACAAGTATATGGGATTTTTTCGCCATTCACTTTTTCATCAGCTGGAACTTTTCCAGCAGTTCGATATGAGTTGTCTTTTATATAACTTACAATTTCCGCTAATGCTTCGGAATTTTCAACAGAAGATCCTGTATCTATGCCATTATAACTTTGAATTGTTTGGATAATTTGATCTTTTACATTAAATGCTTTAGAACGATTTATAGTAAGGCACATAAAGCCTGTAAATAATAGAATAAAAACAATGACTATTTGAAATAACCATGTTCCACCTATGGCTTCTCTCATATTTTCAACCTCCTATTACCCTTTCCAAACACATGTGAATTCATTCGATTTTTTTCCGTTTTCTATTATATAACAATCAACAGTTCGACCGTCTGAATTTGGTTCCTTGGCACAGATAGCACGACCACATGCGACATTTTCATTTAAATTGTTTTTAATAAGTGGCCAAATAGTGGTATAGAAAAAAACTACAAGAGAAGCTACGGCTATGACCACGAACACAGTAGCATTTAATTCTCCTGTAGCTTCTTTCATTTTTCAATTCTCCTTTTAGCTTACGTATTTGAATTGTCAGGACAAGTAACATCTTCCGCTGTATCTCCATCCATATAAACACATTTACATGTTTTTCCATCACAATCTGTACAATTCATAGCGCTTGAACATTTTGTACTATTTTCAATATTTGCTTGAATTGATGGCCAAATAAATGCATAGAAGAATGCAGCCACTGCAGCAATTGCAACAACTGTTACAACTGTCATATTTAATTCACCTGTTGCTTCTTTCATATATTATAAAAACCTCCTACTCTGTCTATTATTATAACTTTTTTTTTCAAAAATATCAATGAATTACATATTCATTAACATTAAAACTGCAAAAATCAATAAAACCATAACGCCTAAACCGGTTGTAATTAACATTTTCATAGTCTTTCCTTCCATTTTTTCCAAACGTTGTTTATATTTTAATTCTCTTGCTTTTTGTTGTAAATTGGAAATGGTTCTCGAGAATGTTAATAACTGTTCTTGTTTATGCTCTTGACGACCTAATGATAAACGATATAAAAGTCGCATCATTCGCATGGAATCACGAACTGGATAGGTTTTGGCAAATTGCATGTATGGTTGGATTGTGTCGTCTCCTTCATTAATTTGATTAATTAATTCTTGTAATCCTTCTTTAAATATTCCTGGGGCATCATCTATTGATTTTCCAAGGGCTACCGGAACTGTGTAATGTTGGATTAAGATTTCTAAACTTTTTAAATAATGAGGCAACATAGCATCGATGTCATTTAAATGTTTTTTATAATATTTTTTGATACTTGAATAATCCATTTTAAAAACAAAATAACCAGCTAAGACACTAAATAAAATTGTTATATAAGATAAATTTGAAATCATAAAGCATAGAACAACAAATATGGTTATTAATCCGTTTTTAATTCGTTTATTAAAAAGAAAATCCGGATTTTGGGTATCTCCATATTTCGCTTTTACATAGAAATCCCAATCACTTTCTTTTAATTTTTTAAAATATACTTCATTGTCGGCTACGAAGCGGTTGGCACTTATCTTACCTGTATAATTTAATAGGAAAAGTAAAATTCCAGCGAGTGCAAAAACTTCCCAATACATTATTCCACCCCCACATCTTCATAATAGAATTTTTCACCAGTAATAAGGAAAAAACTATTAATAATAATGATGGCATGGAGGATTAACTGAACATACCACATATCTAATAACTCAATGTAAGAATCCGTTCCTAATAAAAATTGCATGGCCATAACTAGTAAAAATAAGGCAAGACCAAAAGTAATAAATCGACGATGGAATTCTTTACGATCAATTTGATCACGATAAACACCTTCTACTAATGCATCGATATCCATTGACATGTTTTCTAAGGCTTGACCGGAATCTTTGGCTCCTTCTTTGGTTATTTGAAGGAAAAGCTGATTCATATTTTTCACCATATAAAACGGATATTTTGAATTGAAATATTCAATTGATTCATCAATGGTACCATTTTGATAAGACATGTCAACCATAGTTTTTACATCGGTTAAAACAGGATCTTCTAAAATTCCTGAATCTCTTACACCTTCTAAAGCTTTAACAAAACTTTGGGTAGTATTAAATTCCATGATGACGTTCGTCGTATAAATTTGAATTTGTTCAAAAATAAATTCACTATATACTTTTTGACATCTAAGATAAGCAAGATATGGAATAAAGGCAATTGCGATTAACGCATAAATGATTGAAATAATAATATTGTAAAAATATAAATAGGTTATTCCAAATGCAACAACAGCAAAGATAATTACTTGAGTCATGTACTGTCTTGTTGTATACTCTTGTCCTAATTCTTTGGTTTTTGCTCTTACTTCTTTAAAACTATATGGAGCATATTTATCGTATACAGAGGATGCTTGGATAACAAAAAACTTATAGACATTTTCTCCATTATTAAATCGATAGGTTAAAGCGAAGACCGCTAAACCAATCAATATTATTAATTCAAGCATTTAGAACTCCTTCTTTCTTTTATAAAGTTTCAATTGCTGTTCCAGCAGCAGGCGATGCATTTGATGAAGATTCATTTTTTGGATTCTCTAAATGAAAAATATCTTCATCTAAAGTAACACCACTAATTCCTAGATAATCTCTTAAATATTTCGTTGGATTATTCATGGTAATTTCCCCTGTTAAAGTTTTTTTGAAAATCGTATTTACTTGAGGTTTATTATTGTCATCAACATAAAACTCACAAACTTCTAATATTTCTCTTTGAAATCTTCCCAATTCTTTACTCATGTATCCTTTGACATATATTCCTATTTGCACATAACGATGAATTGTCGTGACAAATTGTTCCACATCAATATTACTCTCAATAAGGGCAAACATACGCATCGGAATTAAACTTGCTTTATCCGAATGGATTGTAGATAGAATATGATGGCCAGAAGATATTGAGTTACGCACGGCCATTACAGCTTCGGCACTACGAACCTCTGATAGTAATATCCAGATTGGATTTTGTCGCATACAGGTAACTAATACATCTGAGTAACTGGCAATGTTGTTTGTTTTCATCGCGACTATGTCTCGATGAGGAAAAATTCGATCAAGATGTAATTCCAGCGTATCCTCTATCGTAATAATTTTCTCATTTTCTCTCGTATGAGATGCTAAGTATTTTACTAATTCGGTTTTACCAGAACCCGTTTCGCCACTCACGATGATATTTGCATGTCCTTCAACACATTTTAAGAGAAAATCTAATAGATCTTCCGAAACATATTTTTCGTTAATTAATTTTTCTTTGTTTAAACGAATTTTGGCTGGAGTTTTACGAATAACACAGGCAATTCCATTGGTCGCGATGGACTCATGAATGAAATTCAAACGAAGTTCGGCACTTTCGGCATCTAAAAAAGGATGAGCCATATTGAATGTTTTTCCCATGACATTCGCGCATTGAAAAGCTAATTTTTCTAACAATGCATTGTTGATTTCTGGTCGATTTGCTTGATAAACTCCTTTATCCAAAGATTTTAACCAAACTTGTCCTCCATTACTATAGGAAATATCGGTAATATTATCTTCTTTTAAAAACTCGTCAAGAGGACCAAAATCTAATTGGGAAAATATTGCATCATTCATTACTCCTCATCCCTTTCTTTTTATTCTTCTGTAGTTGTATTGTTGGTATTATTTTCTTCTGGTATAGTAGCTGACTTTGATAAAATAAAGTTTTTTACATATTCACTAGCTACTCTTGTTTCACCAGGATTGGCTGTATACGATTTATTTCGTGGTACAGCTTCTAATTCTCCAATGGATTCAGCTTTAACTAATAAACTGTAAAGATCATCTGGTACTGCAAATAATAATTCACTAGGTATTCCGGTCTTAGAATTTTCGAGTGCTACTCCTTTATCATCACGAACATCTAAAACTCTAATGCTTTCAACTAAGTTCGCATAGATAATTTTATTGGTATCATCTTCTCCTTTAAACCATAAATCAATGTAATCACTTTTATGAATAGAATTCCCATAGGTACTTGCTGAATCTACGGATAAAGAAAATGCTGTATACCCATCTTGAATATCATTTAAAACATAATCTGGTGATAAAGATGGATCGGTAACATCTCCTTCATAAAATAGACTATTAGCTGGTATAGTATTCCCATATGTAACTTCTTTACCAATTAACTCATTTTGATTGGTTATTAGGTTTGTAGCTCTTGAAATGACATCGCTGTTTACTTCGATAAAACCAATGTCTTCCGCTGTAATTACATGTCTAGCTTCTAAGGCAACTTTGGCGTAAGGAACTCTCGTTGGATTTAAAGCAGATTGAACACGATAATTATAACCTAAATAAAGAACAAGTAAGCCCAAAACCACACAGATAATGGTTACCGTATTTTTATTACTAATAAAGCGTTTGGCTTTTGTTATAAAATTTCCCATCTTTATTCTCCTTCATCCTCTATCGTTGTATTATTGTTACTGTTGTTTGTATTATTATCTGTAATAATAGCCGTTTGAGATAAAATATAATTTTGTAAATAGCTACTTGCAACAATTGTCTCACCTGGATGTGATGTATATGATTTATTTCTTGGTACTGGCACTAATTCGCCAAGTTCTTGAGCATTATTTATTAAAGCTCTTAAATCATCTGGTACAGCAAACACTAGCTGAGAAGGTGTTCTAGAAGTGGCAGTCGACTCAAATACAGAATTTCCATCTTGGTCATCGACATCAAGTATTTTAATACTTTGAATGAATTTACCATAAATGAGTCTTCCGGCTTCATCTTCTCCTCTAAACCAAAGATCTATATAATTTTCTGGATACATTGCATTACCATATGTTGAATGAAGATCGACTTCAATCGTAATTGGAGAATACCCATCTTCCATTCCTAAAAGTTTTGAAGAATTTTCTTGGTTCGTAACTGGATCCGCAATATCTGTTGTAAAAAAGAAACTATTTGCTTGAATTGTATTTCCATAAGCAACTTCTTGACCAATTAATTGTCTGGAAGTTCTTACAATGTTTGGCATTTTTTCCAAAACGGAATTTGCTACTTCTACAAACCCAATGTCATCGCTTGTAATAACATGCCTAGATTCTAGAATATTTCTGGCATAAGGAATAGAAACTGGTTTCGTTGCTGAATTCACTCGCCAATTATAACCGACATATAAAACTAAAATACCGGCTAAAACACAGATAATTGTAACTGTGTTTTTATTTTGAAAAAATCTTTTAATTTTTACCATTATATTCCCCATTTTTATTCCTCCTTCTACTTTAGTATCTTAACTAAATGTTATTATCTTGGGTTCCTGAAGATGTAATTGTATTATCTAATTCTAAAATTGCATCAATTTCATTTACGATATCAAATGAAGTTGGATCAGCTGCAACTGTATAGGTTGAAGTTTGAGTTGTAACTCGAACACTTACTTTTGGAGGTGCTTCATAAATCCCATAAAAGTCAATTTTATTGGTATTTAAAGTAACATTTTCCGCAAATCTTCTTAAAAAACTTTCAACAAACTTTTCACGATTAATTTTTAATTCACCACTTTGACGATAGTAAGCGAAGTCAACGGCGTCAACCATTGATGCTTCGGTTACTTCTTTTATCAAATAATAATCTTGTGTATTTGTGGTAGTTAGATTAGATACTAACATCATAATTACGATAACAAATATACCTAATAAAATTAACCAATATCCCCAATATGCTTCTCTCATATCTAATCACCTACTTCCACGCTGGACCTATACCATCGCCTAAACAGTTTCCGTTTGGACAATAGTCAGTATCAGTAAATAAAGTCCAATTTTTATTATCATCTGGATCTGGTCTAATTACATTTGTTGCATATTTATTTCCAGATTTTTCAATTAAATCTAAGAATGTACTTTGACATTTTACAGGGTAATTTTTCCCGTTAATGGTTACTTGTTCACATACCGTAGCGGCAGTTTCATTATCGACTGCATCTGGCATTTTACTATTTGTAAATGAACCAGCATCATCATTATATTCACGAATATTTTTCAAATTCGTTGGTGTTAAAGTATAGGAATATTGCGGAGTTTCATAAATACTTTCAGGATTTCGATCATCTAGTCCTTTACTAATATCTTTAAGAGTTGCCTCTGCTTTCGAAGTCTTACTCCAGTTATAACCAATATCTCGATCATTTGGGAATAAATTATTTAAAGAAACAGGTCTAAATACATAAGTTGAGTTAGCTCCATCAAAGATGAAATGGCAATTATTATCGTCTGTACATGTCATGACACAGTAACCATCATCACATTCCTCAAATTCACAATTGTTATCATCATCGCAAACAAAGTCACAACCTGGACAGTTATTTAGATAATGACATACATAACCTGCATTGACAGATGGTTCTTCAATATCATCTTCATTACATTTTAATCCTTCATCAACTTTAGATAATTGAACTAAAACCGTATTTTTATCCGTTCCATTCATCAATCTTCCTAATGCCCCATTAACATTTGATTGACCAATATCATAGAAAGTAAATTTGAATGGGAAAACGCCAGTTTCTCTTATTAACGCGACTGGGAAAGCATTATCCGGTAAGTTTGTCCATAAATAATCATTATTTGAACCACTTTGAACTTGAACCGTTCCATATTGCGTATATGTAGAGAATTGAACATTAGGTTTATAATCCGCTTTATTTATTCTTGTTTTTCTAATCCAAGTAGCATTACTTACATTGATTGTAACATTTCGACATCCAGATTCGATACAAACAAAGATTGATTTTGTTCCTACAACAGAAGATTGACTACTTGTCCCTTTATTTGAATCTTGTTCATCTCCATAGGTTTCTCCGACATCGCCTGTAAAATATTCTTCATCAAGAGGCTCTGGATCAGAGCTATCCATGACAAATTCGCCTTTAACATTATTTAGATAATCCTCATAATAATCAAATTCAACGACTGGATCAAAATTCATTTTGTTATCCCATCCACTAGAATCAGCAGTTGAAGATGTCAAACCAGAAATATAATTCATATATGCTGAGTTAGTAATCGCACCTGTACAGTTGTTATATTGCCTTATTATAGTAGTAAGATCAGTTATTTTTTGTTTTAAAGTGTTGAAAGCGTTATCCCGATTTGTTTTAAATTCTTCTAACCTATTTTCTCCATCTTCTCCTCCATCTGAGCATTCATCACACCCAACACTTCCTGAAACTCCTAGATCTTCATGATATACTGTTTCTGACTTCGTATTTCTATTGTAAGCTTTATAATCCCAGTTATAATAATATAAGGTATGTTCATAAGGACCGCCTGTCTTAGGACAACATGATGGATCGTCAGCTGTTCCACAGCTATTTCCGACACAACAATGACAAGTTCCTGAACTTTCTCTGCGCGAAAAAGTATCAAAGATATTCACTGCTGTTTTCCATTTTGAATATTCATTCCATGCATCAATAACCGCGCGTTGAGCCTCTTCTAAATCTTGAGTAAATTTTTCGGTATCAATTGGTTTACTTGGGTCGCTTGCACTACTAACATAGCAATCTCTTTGACCTTTTATAGACATTGATAAAGTAAAGTATCCGCCACTTGTTGAATATTTTGCTGTTGGTAAATTGAAATTATAAGTTTCATTACACCAGATACTACAATATGGATTATCTTCTCCTAATTCATATTGGGTAGATTCAAATGATTGATCTGTTAAGTCTTTTTTGCCTAAAACACATGATTTTACTTGATTTGTATCTGAATTGCATGAGGTTTTTATTTGATTAATGTCACTTACAGTTGCATCATATCCCTCATCATCAAATCTTTCGTCTCCTTCAATATCTTTACAATCAGAAGGCATTGATATGGTTGGTGTACAATTAACTTCCCCTAAACAGTCTACACGATATTCTTGTTCTGAACAAGGTTCTCCATCATTACAATAGTGTTTATCTCCTACAATCTCGCAAACATGTTTGTTAGCTGAACAAGTTCCTGGGCATGATATATCACTAGGAACATTACTTGGTCTTGATGAACCTTCTTGCCATTGTGTTTTATTGCCATTTTTATCTGTGTAAACATAGTATCCTGTTGATTCATCACAGATACAGTAGTTGTTAGGTTCATTATCGGTACGATGTCTTCTGCCACCTGCTGGAAAATCTGGATTGCTTGTAATATTTATTGAGCCATCCGCCACTAAAAGCATCTGTTGAGTTGTTGTAGATCCTTGAACTATAATCATATTAGCCGAAGATGATCTAATATCATAAATTGCTGAATCAATATATATTCCATAAGGTTGGCCATCGTAGTTTGCTGACTGTGTAATTTGAATTACTACTTTACCAGTATTTCCACTTCCTGAAGCCTCGGTTGTTGTACAGCTTACTGTACTATTCGAACATCCGCCTTTAAATTGACTCCAGTAAATTGTTTCTACATCATTTGCTACAGTCATATTTACTGTAGCATATATTACACCATCACGGCTTTCATATGTTGTATTAAATGTATACTCATCCTTCCATAAGCCATGTGCCTCGGCTACTTGTTCATAAGTAGAACCGTTTAGAATCATGTCTCCGGCTGTGGTTGCTTCACGAAAAACTGATTTTCCATATTCATAATCCGCATTACCCGTATTCCAATAAGTAGTTAAAAATGGATTAGTAAAAACTCCTAATAATGTAGCTGCTGACATTGCAACACCACATTCAGAATTACCTACACCTACCGCATTTGGATGTGCTGAATTCGCCATTTGACCATAATTTGAACCTATCCATCTAAAAATCACTTCACCTAAAACTCTATCCGCAGTTGATGTGGTATTTCTTCCATCTTCTGTAAGGATTTGATAGGCTTTAGTTACGGCGACATCATAAGCTTGTCTAAGACTCCCGTTGGCATTGCTTGAAGGGTCTATTCTTCTTACACAGCGGTTTACCCCAGAACCATTTCTTAATGCTGGATCAATACAATATGTTTTGATTGGGGTCCCATTTACTGATGCTGTATAAAGATTCATGCGATAAGACCTATTTCCATTTAGCATAACACATTGACGACTATCTAATGAAACATTGTATGCAACACTTCTATCGCAAGTTAATTCTGCATTTGTTCTGGTTGGAAAAATTATCAAACTAAATAACAACAGTGTTATTCCTATTACTTTTTTTCTCATATTACTTTACTCCTCCGTCTTTTTATAATTATCACGGTAGTAGCAACCCCTGCTAAAACAATTACTCCGATTACTGTTGGAATAAACCACGAATTATTTTCTAACCATTCTGTCCACCAATCTTTTTTTTCTTCTTCTTGTGGTGTGGTTGTTTCTTCTTTTTTGGCTTGTGATGCTCGATCAAGAACTTCTCCTTCGGTCATATTGATTTCATAAGTGACATATGGTTCACAATAATATTCTTTTACTCCCTCACATGC
Source organism: uncultured Bacilli bacterium (assembly GCA_944363605.1). Taxonomy (GTDB): domain Bacteria; phylum Bacillota_I; class Bacilli_A; order RF39; family UBA660; genus Ventrenecus. Next base: position 1,234 of record CALVUM010000011.1, on the reverse strand, counting down.
CATTAAACCACTATATGGGTTCCATTTTGGCGTAACAAATTCAAATGTTCTTAATATATCACTAGTGCAATTTGAATCATTACTACGAATATTGACTGTATAAGTAATAATATTCTCACCTGTTCCGCCATCTAATTCAAGGGTTCCTTCATTCGTTTCATTAAAATAAATACTTTGAGAACTTCCATCGTTTCCAATTAACTCCACATAAATATTTTCGGTAATATTCATTATTGTTATATAAATTATGTTTTGATATATATAATCGCTATCAATATTTACATCTTCATCTGTAGCTTCTGGTGCAATTTGACCAGTATTCGCATTGATGATTTCTCTTTCTATTTCATATGTCACATTAACATTTGAAGCTTCAGTTGCTAACCTGACTTGTGTTTCGTAATCACATGCTGCGAACGTGTTTGTCATAAATCCAAAAAAACAGATTATCACAAACAGAATTCTTCCTTTTCCTTTCATTCTTTCACCAACCTAATCATTCAATACTAAAATTGTATCACAACCTCTTTTTTATTTCAATAAAATACTCCTTTGAGTTTCTGTATTTTTAAAATTTTAAGGTGTTTTTTTGATAAAAATACTTTATATACAATTTCATTAATTTTACTTAACAGTAATCTTGTATCCATACGATCGGATTGTTTGGGAACTATCTCAAATATATTCCTGAAAAAAATTCATCTCAGTTGTTTTTCGTTAAAGACTTCATCGTTTTCTGTTTTCGTCATTGTATTTTTCTTTACCAAATAAATTTGTCCTTGTATAATTTATTGTTAATTCATCCTATATTTTTCTAAATTAGATCTTTTGTGCCTTTAAAATGTCGTCTTTCTATTTAAGGACTATATTAAGACTTTAATACTCTCCTATTTTTGGCTGTCTACATTTTGCTTGGAATGTTACACGAACAGCATAAAACTCATTACGAATTGTTGATTATTCCTTACTAGGTAGAATTTCCTTCTACTAAAAATTTAAATTTATACCAATTTAAAAAATCTGTAATTTATAAAGAACGAATTACGATATTTAATTAGACAAATTTTTAAAATTAGTTCTTTTTTTCTTGTAAAAACTCCTAAATCTGCAATTTGACCTCTCATTTTTCTTTTGATATAACGGATTTGGAAAAGGAGAGGAAACAATTTTGAAATCAAAAATAACCGAAATTAATATGCTAAATGATGCGATGTTTAAAAGTGTCATAAGGAGT
>CALVUM010000010.1 GCA_944363605.1 uncultured Bacilli bacterium | reverse complement strand
AATCACAAAGAAATTAAATGATACAAGAGTACAATATAAAGTAAAACATAATATGAGTGATATAGTAATGATTACCCTACTAGGAATATTAGCAAATGCTAATACCTGGAATGAAATACATTGCTTTGCCAAATCACATGAAACATGGTTAAAAACTTTTTTAGAATTACCATCTGGAATACCATCCCATGATACCATTCAAAGAGTTATAGCAATGATTAATCCAACTACTTTATATACAAGTACTGTTAAATGTCTGATAAATTTAATCGATAATTTAACAATAACAAAAGAAGAAAAAGATGTAAAAAGTATGGACGGAAAAACAATAAATGGAAGTTCAAGAAGTGAGTTAACAACAGATAAAATTTTACCAGCAAATGTAATGAGTATCTATTCTCATGATTACGGAATGTCTATAATTCAAGACTTTATAGAAGAAAAATCGAACGAAATACCAATGGGACCAGAGTTAATAAAACAATTAAACTTGAGTGATTCCATAATCACAGCAGATGCTTTAAATACACAAAAAGAAACAGCAAAAGCCATAATCAAAGCAAAAGGAAACTATGTTTTAGCATTAAAAGCTAACCAAGGAATTATGTATCAAGAAGTTAGTGAGTACTTTCATGATAATGATTTATTAAAGGAATTAGAATATTATTCAGAAACAGAGAAATCTCATAGTAAATTTATTAAACGAGAATATTATATGACCAATCATATAAATTGGATAACAAATTATAAAGAATGGAAAAATATTAAATCTATAGGTTATGAGAAGAAAACAATAGAATCTCTAAATAACGATAAAAAGACAATAGAAGAAAGATTTTTTATTATAAGTTTTGAAAATGATATAAAAATATTTGCAGATGCAGTCAGAAAACATTGGGGGATAGAAAATAATTTACATGCTCCATTAGATATAGTTTTTAAAGAAGATGACAATACTACATTAGAAAAAAATGGTGCAAGGAATCTAAGCGTTCTAAAAAGAATAGCATTAAATATCATTAAATTAGTACAATGTTTTTATAATATTAGTTTAAAGTTAATTAGATATAAAATATCTATGAATACTGAAGAAGAATTAGAAAAAATATTCAAAACTATTAATACTACGCAAATAAAGTCTATGCTTGAAAATCAAACATAGACTTATCTAAAAATTTCTCATGCGTTTATCCTGACACAATTAGAGTATTTGATGGTGGATTTTTATTTCATATTTTTATGCATGAAATGGGGCATATTATAGATCAAAGTCAAAAGGGTGTTGGCTTTGAAGCTTTTAATGATTTTAACACAAACTGTAAAAAAAATCCATATGATAAGGCTTATCGTAAATACGAAAAGTTTAATGAAACATTGAATGATATATTTACAATAGAAGCAACAAGAATTCTCCAAGAACAAGGAATATATTTACTTGAATCAGAAGAATTTACATCGTTAGATACTAATAATTGTAATACTGCCTTAATTACAAAAAATTTACTACAACCGTTACTACAAAAATTTAGACAGCAAGTTATTAAAGCTAAAATAAATGCAGAACCAGAAGAACTTACAAAGTATATTGGAAAAGAGAATTTCGAAGAGTTAGTTGATGCCGTAAATAAAGTTGATCATCTTTCAAGAAACGGTGTTATACCTAAAATTGATGAATCTCCAGAAGATACTATGGTTATAGAGTATTTTGAACAAGTCGAAAGAGTGAAACAGATTTATATTAATATCGATAGTTATTATGCAAATAAATTTGGAAATTTACCAACCGATGGATTTGAAGAAACCATAAAAAAAAGATAAACAGACGATTAGATATCCTTATCATAATTGTCTGTTTTTTTACTTTCTTCTCAATCCGACTTTTTATTTAATAATTCTTTTGACGACATTAAATAATATACATTATTAAATATATTCATTACCTACATTATCAAAAATAATATTTTATCCAAAAAATATATTCAATTTGGTCTACTACATTCATTGTTTTTTATTTTTCCTTACACATCACTTTTATCTTTTGACCAATCTTCAAAAGGATCAAAATTATGTTGTTTTTCCCACTCTATATGGCAATCTCTAGCATGTTTTACTGCTTCACAGCCATTATTTGAAACCGCACTTGCACCTTCTGTAACAAAAAAGAATGATAAATTATATAGTTTTGTCAAATCTTTAACTTTACTACAAAATTCTCTAGATTTGAATATTTTATCTCTTTCAATAACAATTTGACATTCATCTTCAATAAACATTTTATCAACTCAATTCACTTTTTGGCCACTTTAAATGAAAAAGAATGAAAAAGACCTAGGGCTTCAAAAGTTTCCTAGGCACATCTCGATAAATAATATACACTATTTATTAATAAAATGCAACCTACTTTTGGGAAGGGTGCATAATTTTTTTGTAGGTAAAATAGTAATTAAGAAAGCAATTCTTCAATTACTATTTTTTCAATTATATTCCAATTACCGCTTTCGGCATAGCATCTTAAAGTCAATATGGCATTAGCTCCACCTGCACTCCATCTCATACCAGCTTGTTTTAATATCGATTGAACTACAGTTTTATTAGAACTTTCCATAGCGCCACTTCCAATCATTACGTTCATAATTTGAATAATCAATTTTATCTTTATTGTGTTCTAAATAAGCAAGAAGATTACAGATACCTGGTGGTATCTTGGTATTTTCATATTTTTTTAATTCTTTTACAATTAGGTTTTCATCTGGAACATTATCTATTACTAATTTACACCTTTCTAAATCTTCTAAAATTTCTATCTCAGAGTAGTCAAATGCACTTAATTGTGTTATGATTTTCATGGGTATTTCACTTCCTTTGATTTTGTTTCAATCTTATTATATCAAAGTTGAAATACCTTATAAAGTTTCTATTTTTAGGGACTTTTCTTTATTTGGAGCGAAAATTTTCTTTTTTTCTTATTTTTCCATTTAAAAAGTGTTCTTTTCCTTTATTTTTCGGAGCGAACACTTTTTTTCATATCCTTATTTTTTCTTTATTTCTCATTGTTTTTTCAACAAAGGAATTAATTCTATCTCAATAACAATTTGACATTCATCTTCAATAAACATTTTATCCCCTCAATTCACTTTTTGACCACTTTAAATAGAAAAATAATATATCATCCTTTTATTTAAAGAAAAAACGAACTTAAAAAAGTTCGAGTAACTATCAATCTGGTGGAGGATGTGGGATTCGAACCCGCGACCCTCTGCGTGCAGGGCAGATGCTCTAGCCAGCTGAGCTAATCCTCCAAGAACGTATTAATCTTACCATAGAAATATTGTCTATGCAAGTTTTTTTTTGATTTTTTCTAAAAAAAAAAAGAAGAAACTATTTAATTTCAATCGCATCAATAGCTCTTCCATAAATCCCAGCATAACCTTGATTGGTATCATCTACTTTACTTACCCAAGGAAGCCAAGTTCCATTTTTTAAATGTACACGGTAAGTAGCGTTCTCTATTTGTACTCCATCAATATCATTTCCCAAATTTCCAGCATAATCATTTCGATTTTCTACCCAAGGAAGCCAATAACCTTTTTTCATGTCATGCACACGCATTTTATATTGATCAGCATAAATGCCTCCAATAGGATTTCCAAAATTTCCAGCATATTCACCTGATGCAACCGCGACATTTGGAAGCCAATATTTTTTTACATTATCATAAGCTTGATATAAAATATTTCGTTCTTCATTAGGCAAATCAGCATCTAAATAAGGCTCTGGATCAATACGAACATCATAAGTATTTCGAACTTCAAAATGAAGATGTACCCCGTACGCATTTCCAGTATCTCCCATATATCCAATTTGCTGTCCTTCCCGAACTGTGTCTCCTTTTTTTACATAAACATCCTTCAAATGAGCATACAAGGTATAATAACCATCTCCATGTTTTATTTTAACAAAATTCCCATAACTTGCATTTCCCGTTGATCCAGGGTTATTTCTTTGCCCAGTTTGAACCATAATAACTGTTCCGTCACTATGAGCAATTATAGCATCTTGCTGATACCATTTTTTTACTACATCTACCGCTTCATGAACATTTTTACGATAGCCATTCGTAATCTGATTTTCTCCTTCATATAATATTCGACTCATAAAATACTCCTTTCATGAGTAATTTATGAATTTTGCTAATTTTTGCTTGTTTTTTTATCACAAAAAAAATTTTTTCGCATAAAAAAGGACTTACTTTTCACTATGCGTGATAACCTTAATAAGTCCATTATCTAATTCTTCTAAAGCTCTACCAATTGTTCGTTTATTCTTATACTCATTCTCTGCCATTTGAAAATGATGATTTTCTAGCATTTGTTTACTTCTTATAGAAGCAACATGAACAAGTTTATATTTAGAATCAACGACTTTTAACAACTTGTCAATAGAAGGGTATAGCATAGATATCACGTCCTTACTCTAATATCATACGATATTCTTATATATTCATACAATAAATATTCACTTTTTTTGACGCACTTTTTACATTACATGATTAAAGCACGTAAAGCTTGTAAAATTAAAACCATACTCCATGTATCTTGAGTACAATAGGTAATCAATGCTTGATAATTTTTATCAAATTCTTCTTTACTCATTCGATTGTAATTTGCATACACGATAATCGCTTCCGTCCCATTTTTTACATCCAAATCTTTATAGGATAAAGATGAGAAAACGGGTAATGTCTTTTTTATAGAAAAAGAGCCACTTAATCTTTCATCATAAAAATTAAATGTTTCTAAATCTTTTCCCTTAAATCCTTTTTCTTGATAAAATTCTTTACGATTATTAATAATCCAAAGTAAATCAAAACTCCGGTTATACAAGCACATTAAATCTTTTTGATATTTTGGAAAAATAGAAGCAAGTTCCTTAATTCTTCCTTTTTCAAACGAAACATTCTGGGCAAATAAAGTTCCTTTATGAACATCAACATGTTCAAGTAAGCATTTAATGAGTTCTTCTCTTTCATCATTCATTGTTTTAGCTAAAAAAACAACATGATCTTTTTCTATATCACATACACCAGGTTTTGTCTCAATATGCAAACTAAATTCAAATGGGCTTTGTGTATATGGGTGTTCCCCTCTAAATCTTGGAAGTGGACAAGGAAAAGTTTCAAAATCCAAGTGATAAATTGGATATTCTAAAGAATCTAAGGCAACTTTAATTTTTTCTTTATTTACATACTGCGTATGATTTTGATAGCACTCTCTTTGAATTTTATGATTTTCTTTAGTAATCCATTTCTCATCAATATCTAACATATCATAATATCCAGCATTAATAAGTTCTAGTCCTTTAAGTCGTTTTCCATTTTCAAAAACAAAGCCAAAGCCATTATTCACATAATTCAAAACACTATTGGTAGAAGGAAGTTCTTTACCACATACCGTTTTAAAAAATTTACAGCCATTGACTTTTTTATATCCGCATGCACTTCCAAGAGGACACAAAACATCCTGGAGGTTTCGTAATCTATCAATAAGCTCATCTAAAGAATTTTGAATATCTTTCTGTAGTTCTTGAGTAAGTTCATCTGCATGAAAAAAAGTAATAAGTTCCTAACCAATTTCATCCTTCTCATACAAAGGCTTACCATCAACATACTTTCCAGAAAAAGTATAAGCATCATTTAATACGCCTAAGTAATAATGAACAGAAATTTCCTTCTTTTGTTCTTTAAAAGCATTTTCAATAACAAATCTTTGAAAAGCTAAAGCCCAAAAATATTGTCCAAGACCAAATCGATCTTTTAATTCAGCTTTTTCACGTTCATAATTTTTTAAAGGCATTTCACTTTCTATATCCAAACCGAGTTCATCTTTAAGAAAATATATATTACCTCTTTTTTTAAAAATCGAATGTTTCCATTTTTTAGGATATCCAGAAC
>CALVUM010000009.1 GCA_944363605.1 uncultured Bacilli bacterium | reverse complement strand
ACCAGCAGGTCCTAATACTGTACCAACTGGTGGTGCAGGATTTGCTTTTCCAGCAGGAATTTGTAATTTTACTTTTTTTACGACTTCTTTTGCCACGAAAACCCACTCCTTTCTTTGGAATTTTTTTAAGTTTCAACGTGTAAGTGGTCTTGGGCAAGTCCGCATGACTCCCTCCCACTTCATTTGCATCTATATAAAAATATAAATGCAATATGATACTATCATAAAATTTCTTGTTTTACAAGCATAATTGTAAAAAAATAAAAGCCTCGTCAAAAGCTTTTATAACTATTCATTTTATCGCAAATGGGTTTTTCGATGTTCCTATTCCTCCAGATATTTCTACATCAGACTTTAAGTTGATAACTGGTCGTACACCATCTGGATTTATAGTAGATGCATTATATATAGCACCGTTTTTATATACTTTGTACACACCAGCTATATTAGTTGAGGAATTATATAAATTGGGAGTCATTGTCCAGTAATCAGTTCCAGTAAAAAGATAATTTAAAGTATTTAATTCATATCTTTTTAGACCAGCTATTACCAATTCATCATTTGTTATTAGTCCTATTGGATAAGTTAAAGATTTATTTCCGGTATTTGATGTACTAGTAGTAAATAAATCGTTTTCTTCATTTGGACAAGTTAAAATAGGACTATAAATTATCTCATTTCTTTCATGTCCAGAATAATAGGTATTTTTATTCGTTTGTACTCCATCTCCACTTAAGAGACTTCGATCATTACAAAACCCTGGGTCGGCTATATATTCACTCAATCCATTATCTAAGATATTTTGTTTATACCAACTATCTAAATATTTTTTAATTTCTGAATCATTTTCATTGGCATTCGTTTCTTCATAACTGCTATTTAAAACACTTCCATACATATATCCGACATATCCTGGATTTGTTCTTTCCTTATTAAATAAACTTGTACCTATACTTAATTCATCCCCTGTTGCATCAGGAGTCTCTCCAGCATATAGAAGTCTGATAGAACCATCACCGTTTATTCTTACTATTCTCCAATAGTATCCTCCAAATAACACATAATTATTACTGACGCTTCCTCGGTAATAGTAGCTGTCTCCATAATCATCTGCCATGACATATAAACCTTTATCCGATTTATCACTTTCTCTTTCTATTTGATCATATTGATAGACGGTCATTTTATATATTTGAGTTTTTATTTTGGCTCCACCTATTCCAGTTGTTGTTCCTTCACTCTTAGTTGTTCCAGTTATTTTATATATGCTAGCACAGTTTGTATAATTCCCATACAAAATTATAACATCGGTTGTATTGGTATAAAAATAAGAATCACAATAATAATAGTCATTACTATAATCTAAGGTGGTTGGATCCAAATTTTGATAATCAGTTAAGGTATATTTCCCTGTTTCTTGATTAAATTCATATCCTGTTCCTATCGTCGGTAATATATTAGTTGTTGTTAAATTAGCTGCAATTCCTCCTGTTCCCACTAAATCAGGATGAGGCATGGTTGATGTTACAGTTGTTTCTGTACTTGCATGATTCTCTTCCCAATCAATGATCGGAGCTGCTTTACTAAAATCTGGAACTTGTTTACTTTGTATTTTGGCTTTCGCGCTTTCCACATCGGTACTTTGATATTCATTTACTAATATGGCATCAGCGAGTTTTGTAAATCCTTGTTCTACTGGACTATAACTTCCGATTGTTGCTGTAACATTTATTTTTGCTTCAAAGGTTTGATTCATTGAGTCTTGATTTTCTATTGTTACGTCTTCATCTAACCATAATCTTAAATTATAAGTTACTTCATCCCCTTGTGATAAACTTCCCTTTTGAAGTATTCTTCCTTCTTTATACCCGTCAATTATTGTACTTTCATAGGTATCTAAGGTCTTGATTTCATTATAATCTAGAACAACTGCTACATACTTACTATTTAAAGTGGTTGTATTTAACATTGCTAAAGATACTTCATAATCAATGAATGTATCACAGGTATTTCTTATCGTAAATGTATAAGGTGTTGTTTTCATTCCTTCTTCATCTGTTATAGGAAAAGCATTTTCTAGTTTTATTGCATCAGATTCTTCTACTAATTCAATACTTAAACAACTACTAACAAGTTTGTTTTCTCCTGTTTGTTTTAAACTGATTTGCCAATAAGCATAACTAATTCCTACACATACAGTAATTAATAATAGTATTAATATTACAATTGCTCTTTTGTTTTCTTTTAATTTTTTCATTATATAAATCAACTCCTTAAACTCCATTTTTTGTAAAAAAAATTATCTTAGTTTCCTAAGATAATCTTATCATGTGTACCCCCCCCCCCACGTCAATTTACAATTGCTTGACATCTTATAATTTTGCAAATTAAAATATAGAAAAAGCGCTTTTTACGCTTCATTTACTTTTATTACAAATTATCAGGGATCCCTGATAATATTAATTTACTGATAATACAAACGGATCATTTGCAGTACCAATACCCCCAGATATTTCAACATCTGGTTTTAAATTGATAACTCCTCGAACACCATAACTTTCTATAACCCAACCGGTATTTGCATAACCTCCTGAATAAAACCCAAACACAATAGCAGATGAACGCGCGACGTCATAATCAATGGGCGACATGGTCCAGTAAGTAGATGAAGAATACGTATAAGATAAGCGATTTAAGTATCCGTTAGCAAGTCCTCCTAACATTAACTCATCAACTGTGATTAAGCCAATTGGATAAGTTAAGGCTTTATTTCCAACACTTGATGTACTCGTTGTAAACAGATCATTTTCTTCATTTGGACAAGTTAAGATAGGATTATGGGTTTCATAATATCTTGTATATCCAGCATAATAGGTATTTTTATCTGTTGTTTGCACTCCATCTCCGTTATTACTTCTTGTTGACAAACTTCGATCATTGCAGAATCCTGGATCGGCTATATATTCACTCAATCCTTTATCTAAGATATTTTGTTTATACCAACTATCTAAATATTTTTTGATTTCTGAATCATTTTCATTGGCATTCGTTTCTTCATAACTACTGTTTAATATTGTTCCATACATGTATCCGACATATCCTGGATTTGTTCTTATTGAATTAAATGGTGAAGTAGTTTTATTGGTATATCCTAAACTACTGTCAGTTAATTTCATGTTTAAGGCATTTCCTGTTGCATCAGGAGTCTCCCCAGCATATAAAAGTCTGATCGAACCATCGCCATTGATTCTCACGATTCTCCAATAGTATCCAGCAAATTTTACATAATTATTACTGACACTTCCTCGGTAATAATAACTATCTCCATAATCATCTTCCATAATATATAATCCTTTATCGGATTTATCATTTTCTTTTTCTGTTTGAGTATATGGATAGGCAGTCATTTGATATATTTGGGTTTTTATATTAGTTCCACCACTTCCAATTGTCGTTCCTTCACTCTTGGTTGCTCCAGTTATTTTGTATATAGTCGCACAGTCTTTATAATTGCCATATGAAGTAATTACATCACTTACATTCGTATTAAAACCAGAAGTACAATAATAGTAATCATTACTATAATCTAAGGTGGTTGGATCTAAATTTTGATAATTAGTTAAAGTATATTTTCCGGTTTCTTTGTTAAATTCATATCCTGTTCCTATGGTTGGTAATATATTAGTTGTTGTTAATTTAGATGTATAGGATTCTCCATTTCCTACTAAATCTGGATGAGGCATAGTTGATGTTACAGTTGTTTCTGTACTTGCATGGCTCTCTTCCCAATCAATGATTGGAGCTGTCTTGCTAAAATCTGGGGTTTGTTTGCTTTTTATTTTTGTTTTCGCACTTTCCACATCGGTACTTTGATATTCATTTACTAATATGGCATCGGCAAGTTTTGTAAATCCTTGTTCTACTGGATTATAACTTCCAATTGTTGCTGTTATGTGGATTTTTCCTTGAAATTTTGTATTAAATACAGGATCATTTGTTGTCACTTCTTCATCTAGCCATAGTCTTAAATTATAGGTTACTTCATCTCCTTGTGATAAGCTTCCTTTTTGAAGTATTCTTCCTTCTTTATAACCATCAATGGTTGTACTTTCATAGGTATCTAATGTTTTGATTTCATTATAATCTAGAACAACTGCTACATACTTACTATTTAAAGTCGTTGCATTTGACACTGCCAAAGACACTTCATAATCAATGAATGTATCACAGGTATTTCTTATCGTAAATGTATAAGGTGTTGACTTCATTCCTTCTTCATCTGTTATAGGAAAAGCATTTTCTAAAACAATTTCTTCACTTTCTTTTAAAATTTCAATATTTAGACAACTCGTAGCAATTTTATTTTCACTTTGTTGACTTAATGTTACTGTCCATAATGCATAGCTGATTCCTACACATACAGTAATTAATAATAGTATTAATATTACAATTGCTTTTTTATTTTCTTTTAATTTTTCTATCATTTTTTCTCTCCCATTATCAACTTTTTTTCTCTTACATAGTATGTAATAAAAAATGCTTTTTAAACTTAAAAGTGTTTTTATCGTATTTATTACGATATTATCGTATCACATCTTTTCGAATAATGAAAGAAAAAGGAGTTAAAAAATGGAAAATGGTAACTACAATCAAAAAGAATTTTATCTTTTAATCAAGAGAAATTTGCGGAGGATTCATTATGAAAGTGGCTATTCTAGAGCTCAAGTTGCAGAAGGTGTTGACATATCTTTTCAAGCCTACAGTGATATGTTAACTCTTTCTTTAATTGATCGATATCCTTCTTTAGAAACGATGAGAAGGTTTTGCCTTTTCTTTCAGATTGAAATTTTTGAATTTTTTAAACCTATATCTGAATCTTTTTTGCAAAATAATTAAAAAATAAAATTCTTGTATATTATTATAACCTACACATAGGCTGATTTACTAACTCTGTGAGGTTACTTTACAAAAATATTGCCATATATAAAGGATAATTTATGATATTGTCTTTAACGCTAATATTTTTTGTTGATAACTTAATCCCCTGTTCTACATGCCAATTATTAATGATAGATGTTAAAGATTTAGCTTTAGTATTTTCTGCAGATTTTACTTCTACAGCCGTTGCTTTATTTTCATATCGTATAAAAAAATCTATTCCTAATTGAGAGTTGTGCTCAAAATAGTATAACTTTTTTCCAGATTTCGTAAAAATGTCAGCAATTATGTTTTCATAAATCGCACCTTTATATATTCCTAAGTTTCCATCTAATATATCTTTTGCCGATCCATCTTCTAACATTGCTACTAGCAGTCCTGTATCTCGCATATAGACTTTAAAAATATCATTTTTGGCATTTCCTTCCAAGGGTAGTTCTGGTATTGAAAGATTATAGCAAAAATTTATAATTCCCGCATCATATAACCACATTAAGCTTCCTGCATATTTTCTAGATGTTCCTTTTTTTTCAACCAAACCATAACGAAATTTTTTATAATCTTTTGCTAAATGTTTAGGTATAGATAAAAAGCAATCTCTAGTTTTCGCCTTTTCTTGACCTTCAGCATATTTGATTATGTCATCATTATAATCATTTAAAATATCTCGTTGAATTTTCAAAACATTTTGATAATTTAAATTCGTAACAAAATCATAGACTACCCGTGGCATTCCTCCTATTACGATATAATTTTTCAATAATTCTAGCATTCTTTCATGAATAGCTAAAGGAACCGCTTTTTTCTGATTAAAATACTCTTTTAAATCATTTATTGATTCTTCAGATACTCCATTTGCCCAACAAAATTCCTCAAAGTCCAGGGATGTCATTTCTAAATGTTCTACATATCCTACAGGATATGATGGCACTTCCTTATAGTTTATGCCTAAAAGAGAGCCTGATGCAATTACATCAAAACGCTTATCCATAGAGAAAAATTTTAAAGATGTTCTAGCTCTAGGGCAATTTTGAATTTCATCCAAAAAAATCAATGTTTTATGTGGAATAAGTTTTACATTGGGTATTCTAATAGACATCTGCTTAATTATTGTATCTGTATTCAAGTTATCCTCAAAAATCGCCTTATAGTTTTCATTTTCATCAAAATTTATATAAACATAATTTTCATAATTCTCTTTGGCAAACTTTTCAATAATAAATGTTTTCCCTACTTGTCTTGCACCCTTTATTAATAAGCAATTTTTTTCTTTTTTTTCTTTCCATTCTAATAAATTTTTTTCTATTTTTCGTTTTAACATGCTTATCACCAACTATATTTTATCTTGTTTCTTATTATTTTTCAAGCCTTTTGCATATTTTCCGTACGAATAATGTGATGTTGATGCATATTTTCCGTACGAATAATGTGATGTTGGTGCATATTTTCCGTACAAATAATGCATATTTATTGTGATTTTTTATTTAGTTAACAAAAAAGGACATATTTCTATGCCTTGTTTACTTGATATGGTTCTACTTCTACAGATGTTTCTTGACCAAATAAATCAATTAATACAACAATTCGATTATTTTCTAAATCAATACTATTAACTGTACCTTCCATACCTTTAAATGGACCATCAACGATAGACACTTTATCTCCAACTGCCATTTCTGACTCGATATCCATTCTACTCATACCCATATTGACTAAAATACGATCAATTTCTTGAGGTAATAATGGAGTTGGCTTTGCACCTTTCCCACTTGAACCAATAAACCCTGTTACCCCCGGAGTGTTTCTCACTATGTACCATGCTTCATCGCTCATAATCATTTCTACTAAAACATAGCCAGGAAACATTTTTTTCTTCTTTTCTTTTTTTACACCGTCTTTTATTTCAATTTCAGTTGTTTCTGGGATAATTACTCTAAAAATATGATCTTGCATGCCCATCGATTCTGTACGCATTTCTAGTTTTTCTTTTACAGATTCTTCATGTCCAGAGTAAGTATTTACAACATACCATAATTTTTCCATTAGATTGCCCCCTTAATCCACGATAATGCTGCAGAAATCAATAGGAAAAATGCCACCAAAAAGGCTACGATTACAATTGTTGCAATTGTATATTTTACGATTTCTTTTGATGATGGAAATGTAACTTGTTTCATTTCTCCTTTTACTTCTTTAAAATATCCTGGTTTCTTTTCTTTCTTTGTTTTTTTGTCTTTAACTTTTTTTTCTGTGTCTTTCTTTGTTGTTTTCTTTTCTGATATTTCTTTTTTGGCCATTCTTTTCACCTCATAAATTTTTCCAAAATAAAAACACTTACGTGTTTGTTATTTATAATTTAGCACAACCCATGTAGCTTTGCAAGTATTTTTATTCAATTTTTTCTTGAAATTCAGCAATTTTCCAAACATCTTGATCTTTTTCTAAAATCAAACGATAAAAATCATTTCTAGAACAAATTTCTAGTTCTTCTGGACAAAGTTTTATATTTTCTCTAGCAACTATTCGATCATTCGTTGCTGATTCTAAAATCAAAATTTCTTCATTTACATTATATAAAGAAATAGCACTATCTGAAGCAATGGTATCAAATAGTTCTTTAGAACCGCGATGTACACGACTATTTACTAAAGCATCTGTGTCAGGTGTTATTTCAGTTAATTCATCCCAATAACGCCCATATATTTCTTCTGTTACGAGTGTTCGAAATTCATTTAAAAAGTTTTCATCTACAACAATATATTTTTCATCATCCTCTTTTGTATAATTTCTACTAATTTCACTGATATTATAATATTTTGCGTTTTCAAAAAATTGTTTCAGTGTGGTTCTTTTTTCTTCAACTAGTATTCTAATATCTCTTTCACTCATATCACTACTATTTTGAAATACAATTTCTTCTGACTCATTATCTGTTAAATCTTCAATTATATCTTCGTGATTACTTTGAAATTTGAAGGTTGTTAATAAAACTAAACTGAATAATGCAAGAATTCCTAAAGTCACTCCGATAATCATCCATTTTCTTTTTGTCACTTTTTACTCCTCCTTTAAAAGTTGACGTACCTTGCCTCTGATTCTTTGAATAGTATTATCAATTTGTTTTTCGTTTTTGTCAAGTAAAGTTGCAATTTCTTTATAATTTAGTCCTTTTAATAGCAAATTAAATACTTGCTTTTCATTTTCTGACAGTTGCTCTTCTATATTTCTTCTTAAATTTACTTCTTGCTCTATTTCGCTAAATTTAATTAAAGGATCCGCATTTTCATCCCCTAATACATCAATAAGTGGAAGTCCTTGTTTATCATAATCATAGTCTAATGAAAGATTCGCTTTTTCCATTTGGCTTTTATTCGTTTGAATTTTTCGAATCGCATTAATTAATTTTCTCTCTATACAAAGAGATATAAAAGTTTTTAAGCTAGCGTCTTTTTTTTCATCATAACTATTTAAAGCATCTGTAAAACCCACATTTGCTTCTTGAATCAGATCATTGTAATCCAATCCATAACGAGAAGCTGCTACAGTATATTTTTTTACAATATATTTTATTAACGGTTCATATTTTTCATATAAACTATTTCTTACCTCTTCATTACTTTCGGAAATCATATCAAATAAAAATTCATCATCTTCATTATACTTCACGACAAACCTCCCATTTTAAATATTAGAATACCGGCTGCTACTGAAGCATTTAAACTATTTACCTCCCCTTTCATTGGAATGCTTATTATTTCATCACATTTTTCTTCGACTATTTTACTTATTCCTTTCCCTTCATTTCCAATTATTAATACTTTTTTGCCAGAAAAGTCCATGTTTTTACAATCTTTGCCATTCATTGAAGTTCCATAAATAAAATATCCTTCTTTTTGTAATTTTTTTATGGTTTCAGCTATGTTAGTCACTTTAATAATTTTCACATTACTTGTAGTTCCTACACTTGTTTTAATTACTGTATCATTCACGCTTACACTACGATCTTTAGGAATAATAATTGTTTTTATACCAGCCGCTTCAGAAGTCCTAATAATCGCTCCAAAATTATGAGGATCTTCTAAATGATCCAGAATCACTAAAAACTCTTCATCTTGGATATCTTTTAGTTCAAAATATTTAAATTCTTCTCTTTCAATAACTACGCCTTGGTGATTTCCTTTAACCATTTTATTCAAAACTTCATTTGAAGTTACTACAAAATGAATTTTGTTATCTTTTAAAAATTTTTTTATTTCTAGATCATTTTTACTTATATACACTTTTTTAATTTCTTTTGGATTCATCATTAATAGTACATTTTTTCCATATGCTAGCATAATACCCCTCCGACTGCTTTTATTATACTATACTTTTTTCTTGGTTTCAAATGGTCTTTTTTACACAATATTCCTCTCTATTTTTTTGAATGAATTTATGATATTATGAAAATAGGTGAGAATATGAATAAAGGATTTACACTGGTAGAAATCATGGCCACTATAGTGATACTTGCTGTGGTCTTATTAATCGCAGTACCTATCTATAATGGAGTAAGAGAAGGTATCAATGAAAATATATATGATAGTAAGATTAAGGAAGTCTTGGCTAAGGGAGAGAGTTATGCCAGTGAAAATCATGCGAGTGTTTTTGATATAAAAACTTTAATTGAAGCAGGAGAAATCTCAGCAGATAATGAAACCGGTGTATATAAAGATCCAAGAACAGGAAGAGATATGCGTTGTGATATTCTAAATGCTTTATATAAAGAGAATCATTATGAAATCAGTA
>CALVUM010000008.1 GCA_944363605.1 uncultured Bacilli bacterium | reverse complement strand
AAGAAGAGTTGTTAGAAGCTTTTGGTAGTATGGAAGTTTTAAAATATGATGCGAAAATGCGTAAAACATTAGAATTTTTAAAAGAGAATAATTAAACAGGAAAAGAACCTGTTTTTTTATTTTTTCTGCTTAAAATTCTTTACATTTTTTTAAATCCACCTTATAATAAAATCTATTGTGTAAGGAGTGGTAACATGGCAAAAACTTTACCAGTTATGCTATTAAAAAACTTAGTTTTATTGCCTAATCAAGAAGTGAAACTAGAGCTAAGTAACCCACTTTCTTTAAATATTTTAGAACTTAGTGAAAAGAATTTTCAAAACCAATTTATTCTTGTCTCACCAAAAGATTTTTTAGAAGAGATTCCCGATGTAGAAGATTTACCTTTAACAGCTGTTGTAGCTCAAATTTCTAAAAAAATCCTTCTTCCTAATAATCATGTTCGAGTGACTATTCTTGGCGGGAAGAGAGTAAAAGTTCATAAATATTTTAATTCTGATAAAGAAAAAGAGCTATTACAATGTCAGTATTATATTCCTGAAATTTTTGATTCTAGAACTCCTGAAGAAATTGCTTTAAAAAAAGAAGTGATTCGGTTAATTAGGCGTTATGTGAAATCTTCTTTATCTTTAGATAATTCTATTTTAAGAGAAATAACCGAAGAAAAAAGTTTAAGCGATTTAACAGATATGGGTGTCGTTTTCTTACCGATGAATTTTGAAAAAAAATTATTTTATATGGAAGAAATTGACCCAGTTGTAAGGGCAAATGCTTTACTTGATGACTTGGTAATTGAACTAAAAGTTGTGAAGTTAGATCAAAAAATTAATCAAGCTTTGCAACAAGAATTGGATAAAAGTCAAAAGGAATATGTACTACGGGAAAAACTTCAAGAAATCCAAAAAGAATTGGGAGAAGATAATCATCAAAATAAAGAAGCAGATATTTATCGAGAAAAATTAGAAAATTTAGAAATTTCTCAAAAAACCAAGAAAAAGATTTTATCTGAAATTCAAAAATATGAATTTATGAATGAAATGAGTCCTGATTTGGCTTTTGTACGTAATTATTTAGAAACATTTTTTTCGCTTCCTTGGAATGATGAAACAATAGAAGCTTTAGATTTAAAATATATTACCAATGTTTTAAATAAATCCCATTATGGATTAAAAGAAGTAAAAGAAAGAATTTTAGAATATGCGGCAATGAAAAGTCGAAATCCAATGCTTACGAGTCCCATTATTTGTTTAGTTGGTCCTCCAGGAGTTGGAAAAAGCACAATTGCCTCGTCCATCGCGACATCTCTTCATCGCGAGTTTTATAAAATTAGTGTTGGTGGATTAAATGATTCCGCCGAATTAATGGGGCATCGAAGAACTTATATCGGTTCTTCCCCAGGAAAAATCATTACAGCTATTCAGAAATGTGGTAGCAAAAATCCTGTTTTATTAATTGATGAAGTAGATAAAATGATTAAAGATTATCATGGTGACCCAGCAAGTGTCTTATTAGATGTGTTAGATCCCAATTTAAATCAATTTTTCACAGATTCTTACTTAGAAGAACCTTTTGATTTAAGTCATGTTTTATTTATTTTAACCGCGAATTATAAGGAAGATATTCCAATTGAACTTCGTGACCGGTTAGAAATGATTGAACTTTCAAGTTATACCATTTTAGAGAAATTAAAACTCGCAAAGGAATATTTGTTACCAGCGATTTATTTAGAATATCATATCTCAAAAGAAGAAGTTACCTTTACTGATGAAGCTTTAACCAAGATTATTTTAGATTATACAAATGAAGCTGGAGTTCGTGATTTAAGAAGAAAACTGGAAACTATTTTACGAAAAGTAATTATGGAAAGTGTGAAAAAAAAGAAAAATTTAGAAATGGTAATTGATGCAAAAGATTTAAAAAAATATTTAAATGAACAATTAACGCTTGAAGACTTAAAACCAAAATTGTTTACAAAAGGTTTAGTAAATGGCCTTGCAGTTACAGGTGTTGGTGGAGTAGTGATGCCTATTGAAGCTACTTTATATGATGGAAAAGGAAATGTCATTGTTACTGGATTACTTGGTGAGGTTATGAAAGAATCTTTAAGTGTTGTAATGAGTTTTTTAAAAGCAAATGCCAAAAATTTTGAAATTAATGAGAATGTTTTTCAAAAAAAGGACATTCATATCCATATGTTAGAAGGTGCAATTCCTAAAAATGGACCGAGTGCTGGTGTGGCTATTACAACAAGTTTGATAAGTCTTTATACCAATAAAAAGGTTTCTTTAGATATCGCGATGACTGGTGAGATGACCTTGCGAGGTGAGGTTATGCCAGTTGGTGGGATTAAAGAGAAAGTTATCAGTGCCTATAATCAAGGAATACGAACTGTTTTCTTGCCTAAGGCTAATGAGTTAGATGTAAAAAAAGTGCCTAAAGAAATCCGAGATAAATTAACAATTATTTTTGTTAAAGAATATCAAGATATCTATGAAAAAATATTTATGAATGAATAGAGAATGTCTACTTCTGATATTCTCTTTACTTTTGCTTTTTTGTATGATATTTTTAATTTAGAAGTCGTGGTAGGAGTGAGTTATGAAAAAGTGGAAGTCTTGGGTTATTGGTATAACAATTGTTTTAGTACTTGGTGGAATTTCTGTTGGAACATATTTGTTTGTTAAAAAAAGTATGGCAGATTTAGAAGCAAAGAAAATGGATAAAGAGTCACCTGTTTTAGAAGTAAAAGATGTTAAGATAAATGAAGGGGATTTATATAAGGTTGAAGATTTTGTAAGCTCTTGTAAAGATAATCTTTCAAAGTGTACTATTGAATTTAAAGAAAAGAAAATGGAAGATTATAAAGAACCTGGAGAATATGAAATTATTGTAAGAGCTTTAGATGATGCAGAAAACGAAACTTTAAAAACTGTAAAATTAACCATTCAACAAGATGGTTCTCCTGTTAAAGAAAATACTGAAGAAAATAATTCAGTTAAAGAACAAATTGAAAAAATAGGGGAAGAAAATTCATCGAATACGGAAGAGGTTAAAGAAGACAAAAAACTTCCTTCATTAGAAAACAAGCAACCAAATATTACAATGAATGAAGAAATAACTAAAGAAGAAATAGTGGAAGTAAGAGATGTATATGGAGCAACTTGTGAGTATCTTATTACAACTTTTTACGAAGGAGCTCATGAGGTTGGCTCGTCTGAAGCTTTAGTAACATGCGATTTTACAACCTATAATGCTACGTTAGAAGATTTAGCTTATGAGTCAGGATATCAAATGGTAACTTATGCCGATTACATTGCAAGCGTATTTTTAAAGACAAATGAAGTGAGAAAAAACAATGGATTAGAAGAGTTAGAGATGGATGGAGACTTAACAGCTATAGCGGAACTAAGAGCTTTAGAAATTGGCTATTCAAATAAATATTCAACGATTCGGCCAACTACAAATCAAAGTATTTTAGATGAAGTCGAAATACCTTATGAAAGAAGTGGAGAATTTATTTTAAAAGATATTTCAGAGCCTACGATAGCTGTTAATCAAATGTATAATAACAATGAAATGAAAGTAAAATTAAATGATGCATCTTTCACTAAAATTGGTGTTGGATTTGCATATGTTCATAATCATTACTATTGGGTAGTTTATATAACAGGGTAAAAGAAATATTTGACAAATACCAGCAAGTTTCTTATAATAAAAAAGTATTCAAAAACATTAAGACACGTTTACTATAGGGTATTTTAAGAGAGTCTAGGGTTGGTGAAACTAGATAAATGAATATAGTAAATATCACTTAAATCATTGTTTTTGCGGACCCACTAACGATAAATAGTGAAAAAAAGTAAAAATTAAGGATGGTACCGTCTTTTAAAAGACTCCTTTGGTACTGTCCTTTTTTATTTAGGAAGGTGAGGAAAATGAAAGATTTTAAAAGTTTAGACAAAAGAAGTCCTTATGAAATGGAACAAGATATTTTAAAGTCTTGGGAAGGTGTACAAGGTATTTATGAGAAATCGATTGAAAAACATCTAAATGATCCGAAATTTGTTTTTTATGATGGTCCCGCAACAGCAAATGGGCATCCTGGACTTCATCATATGATGGCAAAATTTTTGAAAGACACTTTTTGTAAATATCAAACAATGAAGGGGCACCTTGTTTATAGAAAAATTGGTTGGGATACTCATGGTTTGCCTGTAGAATTACAAGTCGAAAAGGAATTAGGTTTTCATAGTAAAGCAGATATTGAAGCATTTGGAATACCTGAATTTAATCAAAAATGTCGTGAAAGTGTTTGGAAAAATGAAGAGAGTTTTTCGAAACTTACGAGTACAATGGGACAATTTATTGATTTAAAAGATCCTTATATTACCTACGATAATAATTACATTGAAACAGAATGGTGGATTTTAAAGAAGTTTTTTGACGAAGGATACTTCTATGAAGGAAGTAAAATCTTGCCTTATTGTCCAAGATGTGGAACAGGACTCGCAAGTCATGAAGTAGCACAAGGATATAAAGAGGTCAGTGTTGATACGGTTATTGTTCCGATGAAATTAAAAAATAAAGATGCTTATCTTTTAGTATGGACAACGACTCCTTGGACACTTCTTGCAAATGTTGCTGTTTGTGTAAACCCAAAGGAAAAGTATGTTCTTTGTGAATCAAAAGGCAATAAATTTATTGTTGCCGAGGCTTTAGCTCATACTGTTTTAGGGGAAGAATTTACCGTACTTGAAACCTATCTAGGTAAAGACTTAGAAAAAGAAGAATATGAACAACTTATCCCTGAACTTAAAGTTGAAGGTGGTTTCTTTGTTTGCTGTGATGAATATGTCAGTATGGATAGTGGTACAGGAATCGTTCATTTAGCGCCTGCTTTTGGTGAGGATGATGCTCGTGTTGGGAAAAAATATAAATTACCTTATATAAATCCAGTAGGCGAAGATGGTAAATACTTAGAAGGACCATGGAAAGGAATGCTCGTTTTTGATGCGGATGTAGAGGTTATAAAATATTTAAAGGAAAATGACAAACTCTTTAAAAAACAAAAAATAATTCACAACTATCCACATTGTTGGAGATGTAATACCCCATTAATTTACTATTCAAAACCAAGTTTTTATATTGAAACTACGAAGTTTAAAGATGATATCATTGAAGCAAATCGAACAGTAAATTGGTATCCGGCATATGTTGGCGAAAAGCGTTTCGGAAATTGGCTAGAAGAGCTAAAAGATTGGGCCATAAGTCGTAATCGTTATTGGGGCACCCCACTTCCATTGTGGAGATGTGCTTGCGGATATGATCATATGGTTGGTAGTCGTGAAGAACTTGCTACTATGGCGACGACTAAAATTGATTCAAAAACTGTTGAATTGCACCGTCCATTTGTTGATGAAATCCGTTTAAAATGTCCAAAATGTGGGGAAGAAATGCACCGTGTAAATGATGTAATTGACTGTTGGTTTGATTCAGGAGCTATGCCATTTGCTCAATATCATTACCCATTTGAAAATCAAGAAATGTTTGAATCGCAATTTCCAGCTGATTTTATTTGTGAAGGAATTGATCAAACAAGAGGTTGGTTTTATACACTGTTAGTAATTTCTACTTTTGTAAAGGGGTGTGCTCCATATAAAAATGTTTTGGTTAACGATTTAGTTCTTGATTCTGAAGGAAAAAAGATGAGTAAGAGTAAAGGAAATATTGTCGAACCATTTACAACTATGGAAAAATATGGTGCCGACACAGTTCGTTTTTACTTACCATATGTCTCACCTGTATGGACTCCGTTAAAGTTTAGCGAAGAAGGATTAAAAGAAGTTTATTCGAAATTTTTAAATCCACTAAAAAATACTTATAGCTTTTTTGAAATGTATGCAAATGCGGATCATATTGATACGGATTTATGTGACGTACCTTATAAAGAAAGAGAAGATATTGATCGTTGGTTGTTATCAAAATATAATCGTTTAGTAAAAAATGTTACAGAAGCATTTGAAGAATATGACTTAAATAAAGTGACACGCTTTATTGCCAATTTTGTTTCCGAAGATTTATCGAATTGGTATATTAGAAGAAATCGAAAAAGATTTTGGAATAGTGAAATGACACTTTCGAAAAAAAGTGTATACATTACCACTTATGAAGTTTTAATTGGACTTGCAAAACTTATCGCTCCAATTACACCGTTTATTTCAGAAGAAATTTATAGGAACTTAACAGGCAAGGAAAGTGTTCATTTAGAGACCTATCCAGTGTGTGACGAGAAACTTTTAGATGATGCTTTAGAAGAAAAAATGGATTTAGTAAGAGATTTAATTCGTTTAGGTCGTAATGGTCGTGAAGAAGCTAAAATAAAGGTTCGTGAACCATTAAGTGTAGTCTATTTAGATGGTCGAAATAAAAGTGTTTTAGAAGATTTAACTTCTTTAATCGAAGAAGAATTAAACGTTAAAAGAATAGAATTTATTGATGATTTAAGTAAGTATATGAACTTTTCTGTGAAACCAAATTTTAAAGAAGTAGGAAAAATTTTTGGACCAAAAATCAAATTGTTCCAAGAAGCTTTACAAAACCTTACTAATGAAGAAATCACTTCATTAGAGAATAATGGTGAAGTAGCGATCCTTATGGATGGCGAGAAAATAAATGTGGAAAAAAATATGGTTGATATTCGAGTAGAAGCAAAAGAAGGTTTTAATGTTTCTATGGAAAATCAAAATTTCGTTATTTTAAATACAGAAAGAACAGAAGAACTTATTTTAGAAGGTATGGCTAGAGAATTTATAAGTAAAATACAAAATATGCGTAAAGGAAAAGGATTAGAAATTACGGATCGAATCGTTTTGTATTATAATGGAACTGAAAATTTTGCAAAAGTATTAGAAATGTTTGGCGAATATATTAAAGAAGAAACTTTGGCAACAGAAATTATTTTAAAAGAAAACTTATCTGATATGTTTGATATTAATGGCGAGAAAGTAGCAATTGATTTAGAAAAAAAATAATGTTTTTACTTTTTAAAAAGACCATATATATTCTTAGTAAAATCGTAAAAAAGAGCAACCTTTAAAGGAAAATAGGTAAAAAGGGTATTTATAAATGCAAGGAAGAGGAAGAGAAAAATTCCTCTTTTTTCTAATTTTGGATTATAATTTTTTTGAAGTAAATAATAAGATAAAATTTGACTAAGGAGAATTGAGAAAAAAAATATTGTAAAAGTAATAATGAGATTATCTTTCGTTTTTAAAAGATATAAATAGACAGGGGTAAATAAGCTCATAACTAAAATCATACATACTAAAGATGAAATGCTTTCAGTAAAAAAGATATTTTTTCTTTTATTGTAAAAGATTTTTTCAAAAATTGCCCAAATGAAGAAGGCATCGACAATAATTTTGTTATGTTCCCAAATGCTTTCATTGACCGGGAAAAATAAGCTGGTAAAAAAATTAGGAAACCAATCATAGATAAAATGGGAAAGAGCACTTAATAAAAAAATTCCAATACAACTAATAATTTTCCATGTTTTTAAGCTCACGAATCGCATCACCTAGTAGTATCATAATGAGTCGGACAAAAAATATGCAAAAAATATCGACAATTTTACTTGAGACGAGTACAATAATGGTAGGAGTTGAGAAAGAGTGAAGAAGAAAAATGTGATGATTATTGTATGTGTAGTACTTTTATTGATAGGTATTGGAGTAGGAAGTGCATTATTTTTGTTAAACCGTAGTAAAAACGATCAAGAACCTACAAATGAAATAAATAACAAAGTGGTAAAAGAAGAAGTAGAGGTAGAAGTTTATTCTTCTGTTTTAGAAGTTTCAGATTTTTTTGTTACCACTACTAATGTGGAAGATGCTTCTATTGCATATTTTTTAAACGATGAAGAAGTAAGTTTTTCTGATGTTTATAATAAAATTGGAGAATTTAAAGTTGTTATTAAAGATAAAGATACTGAGTATCAGACCATTTTACAAGTTATAGATAAAGAATCTCCTCAATTAGAAGTACAAGAGGTAACTACCCCTCAAAATTCTACTTATGAGATAGCCAATTTTGTGGTAAGTTGTGTAGATAATTCCAAAGAAGAATGCATACTGGAATATAAGGATAATGCTATGGGAAATTATCAAGAAATAGGAGAATATCCAATTGTTATTCTTGCCAAAGACCAAACAGGAAATGCGGTTCAAAAAGAAACCAAGCTAACAATAACCAAAGATGAGCAAGAACCAATAAAGCAAAATTCTTCAACTACAAATAATGCATCTTCTAATTCAAACACTTCCAATAATGGAAGTAGCTCCAATAGTTCTAATTCATCTTCATCTACAACAAATTCTAATTCAACAACTAATAACCCTTATAAGAGTTATTATACAAAAACTCGCACCCAAAAAGAGGATTTTAAATATGGCGTGAAAGCTGTAAAAGAAATAACTGATTATTACCGAGTAAAACAGGATAATAGCGAAGAATTATATGATTCTAGAATTATAAGCACTACCTATGACTATTCTTCATATAATGGAACTACAGCTACTTTGAAACTTGAGGCCATCGAAAATGCTTCAAAATATAGTGGTATGGCTAATGAAGTGGTCTCTTTAGTTAACGAATTACGAACTAGTCTTAATAAATCGACCCTTTCTTTAGATTCGAATTTAACTACAATGGCTATGATTCGTGCGATGGAACTTAGTTATGGAAATACATTCAGTCATGATAGACCAGATGGAAGCTCTTGTTTTACACTTGGGTATGAATTTGGACAGTTGTTTTATGCCGAGAATATTGCACATAGTCAAAGTACTCCAAATGCTGTCTTTACATCGTGGAAAAATTCGTCTGGACATTATCAAAATATGATTGGCGATTATACAAAAATAGGTATTGGTATCAACTATTTTAATGGTCGATACTACTGGGTTCAAGTTTTTGGCTATTAGAAAGTTTGGATATATATGACAGAGAAATTTTCGTATTATTCTTTTTATAGAAAGAGTAAAATTATGCCAAAGATTTTCTTTTTTCTCTTTTTTCTCTTTTTCTTTCCGATTTCTATTAAAGCATTAGATATCTATTCAGAACATGCGATTCTTTATAATATGAATGAAAATACCGTACTGTTTGAAAAAAATGCGGAAAAAAAAATTCCAATTGCCAGTTTAACAAAAATTATGACAGCAATTGTTGCAATAGAAAATATCTCGGATTTAGAAGAAAAAGTACCAGTTCCTAAAGAAGCTTTAGAAGGGCTTGCCGCGAAAAACGCGATGGTTGTAGGCTTAAAAGTAGGAGAAGAAGTGACATTCCGTGATTTGCTTTATGGAGTTTTACTTCCATCTGGGGCGGATGCGACAGGAACAATCGCGTATTATGTTTCAGGTAATGAAGAAAATTATGTAAAACTTATGAATGAAAAAGCCCAAGAATTAAATCTTTCTTCTACGCATTTTTCGGATACATCAGGCTTAGATGATCAAAATAATTATTCTTCAGTAAAAGATGTTAGTATTCTTTTACAGTATGCTTTAAAAAATGAAGAATTTAAGAAAATTTTTACAAGCCAAGAGTATCTAATGAGTAATGGGACAGTTTTAAAAAGTACACTTGTTTATTATACGGAAAAATTTGCTTTAGATAATAAGTATATTTATGGAAGTAAAACAGGGTTTACAACGATCGCAGGTTTTTGTTTAGCAAGCATTGCAGAATCTAATGGTGTAGAGTATTTACTTGTAACAGCTAAAGCGCCAACAACGAATCAATATCCTTATCATTTTGCGGATGCCCTAAAGATTTATGAGTATTATGGGACGCATTATCAGTATCAGAATATTTATAAAAAAGAAGAAAGTTTGTATTTTTTAGATACTTTATATAGTCAAGAAGAAAAATATGAAATTAAGGCTGTAGAAGATTATTCATATTATTTACCAAATGATACAAATTTAGATAAAATTTCTTTTCAATATGAGGGAATAGATGTAGTTACTCCTTTTACTAAAAAGGGAAAAATAGGGACATTAGAAGTATATTTAGAAAATACGCTTTTAAAAACAATTGAAGTTTCTTATGATGGAACCCTTTCTTTATCAATTATTCGGTTATTCAAAGAAATTCCCGAAATTCCTATTCTTATTATCATAGTAGTTCTTTCTCTCTTATATGTATGCTTTCGAAAAAAGAAACGTAAAAAGAGGTATAAAAGAAAAATTTAAATAATGAAAAATTGCATATTTAGAAAATGATGTTATAATAAGACTAATGGAGGGATACGAGGCATATTAAGGAAAATTGATAGTTAAATTTTTTTAAGAAAAAATGAGAAAGTGGAAAGTTGTCAAAAAACTTTGAAGGAGGAGGATAAAAATGGTTTATTGGGCAATGTGGTTAGTTATTGTTGTTTTGCTAGCAATTATTGAAGCATCAACAGTAAATTTAGTTTCAATTTGGTTTGTGATAAGTGGGCTTATCGCAATGATAGTTTCTTTATTTACGGATATATTTTATATCCAATTTGGGGTCTTTGTTTTAGTAGGAATTTTATTACTTCTTTTAACGAAGCCATTTATCAAAAAAATGTTGAAAGAAAAAGAAATAAAATTAAATTTGGAACGTATAATAGGAATGGAAGGCGTTGTAACAGAAGAAATTTCTAAAAATAAAATTGGCGAGGTAAAAGTGGATGGGAAACTTTGGAGTGCAGTTTCCAGCGTGAAAATTCCTGTTGATAGCATTGTAAAAGCTACTTCCATTGAGGGTGTTAAACTTGTCGTGGAAAAAGTAAAAGAAGAAAAGCCAAAGAAAGTAGCAAGTCCAAAAAAGAAAAAAACGACTTCAAAAAAAACAACTACGAAAAAAACAAATGTGAAAAAAGCATAGAAAGTAGGGAGTATTATGGAAATATTTATTATTTTGTTAGTTATTGTTATCATCATTGTTTTACCAAATGTTAAAATTGTTCCGCAATCAAAAGCTTATGTAATTGAAAGATTAGGTTCTTATTTAACGATTTGGCATAATGGATTACATTTTAAAATTCCGTTTATTGATCGAATTGCAAATGTAGTGATCTTAAAAGAAATGGTACGGGACTTTGAACCGCAACCGGTTATTACGAAAGATAATGTAACCATGCAAATTGATACAGTTGTTTATTTTCAAATAACAGATCCAAAACTTTATACATATGGGGTTGAGTATCCAATAAGTGCGATTGAGTCTTTAACGGCAACAACCTTAAGAAATATTATTGGCGAACTAGAACTTGATCAAACACTTACTTCAAGAGATATTATTAATAGTAAAATGCGTTCTATTTTAGATGAAGCAACTGATCCATGGGGCATTAAAGTGAATCGGGTAGAAGTAAAAAATATTTTACCACCAAGAGATATCCAAGATGCAATGGAAAAACAAATGCGTGCTGAAAGAGAAAGAAGAGAAAAGATTTTACAAGCTGAAGGAGAAAAAAAGTCATCTATTTTAATTGCTGAGGGAGAAAAAGAAAGTGCAATTTTACGAGCTGAAGCCGATAAAGAAGCAAGAATTAAAAGAGCAGAAGGAGAAGCGGATGCCTTATTAAAAATCAAAAATGCTGAAGCGGAAGGAATAAGATTGTTAAGAGAAGCAAAAGCAGATAAAGCCGTTTTACAATTAAAATCTTATGAAACACTAAGCAAAATGGCAGATGGCAAAGCTACTAAAATTTTCTTGCCAACAGAACTTCAAAACGTCGCGACTTTCGGTACTGTACTTCAAGAAACGATGCATCCTGAAGTAAAGCCACCACATTTGAAAGATATAAAAGAACCAAGAGAGTAATCTCTTTTTCTTTTTTAGGTAGTATGCAAAAAGAACCTTTAACCATTTATAATGATTTATTCAAATTATTAGAATCATTAAAATCAACTGATTTTGCTTCTTCTCTAGATATTTGGAAAAGAATTAGAGATTTACATATACAATATTTAAAAGAAAACATTACTACTAGTAGTAACCAATTAGATTTTAAAAGCGATAAAAGAAATTATGAATATGCAAATTGTTATACATATGCTCTTTGTTTAAAATGTACTAAGGAACTTTTAGGCCTTTATAGGCAAATAAAAATGGGGCCATTAATGTTTGATGTTGGTTTCACCAAAGCAGATCAATATAGAGAACTTCATGATGAACAAGAATTGTTAGAAAGATTTTATACAGATTGTGAAATTTTAGGAATAGATGTTTTTGATAGTAAGCTGGATAATGATATTGAACATGAAGGATCCAAGGTAGCAATATATCTAGAAAATAATCCTCCGAATTCCATTTCAGATTACGATGTTCATTTTATTAGACAAAATTATGATGGGACATGGTCAGAGAAAAATGGGTATTATGGCAAAATAAGATTAGTTAAAGATATAAAAGAAATTAAACGCTATCACTTAGTTAAAACCGTTGAAGTGGTAAAACCTTATGTGAAATCAAAAATACATTAATTTTGGAAAATAAGCAGTAGTGTAAATTAAAATTTAGTAGTTTTTTAGATAAATACATATTTATTAAAATCATAAAATAGACATTTTTCTTTACCAAATATGAAAATATAAAAAAATATATATTTTTACCTATAACTAAAATATATAGAATAGATGAAAGGAAAAAATATGTGATA
Source organism: uncultured Bacilli bacterium (assembly GCA_944363605.1). GTDB lineage: Bacteria > Bacillota_I > Bacilli_A > RF39 > UBA660 > Ventrenecus. The sequence goes on along the minus strand of CALVUM010000008.1, from coordinate 22,815 downwards.
GAATTTTATATATATGGTATTATGGCAATTATTAAATGCTTGAGTATTAAATCAGTATATAGATAGCGAAGAAGATATTATGAATATTATAATCGAATGTGTTAAATTAGAAAAAATTGTAGTATGTTTATTTTTCTATAGTAATACAATAGGAGGCTAATTTTATGCAAGTTTTTCATGAATTTCCACCTGTTTTTGATAAAGATTCGAAGATTTTAATTCTAGGTTCAATTCCAAGTGTTAAATCAAGAGAAATGGGTTTTTATTATATGCATCCGCAGAATAGGTTTTGGAAAGTTTTAGAAAATGTATTTCAAGAAAAAATCAAGGACAAAAAAGAATTTTGTTTAAAACATCATATAGCTTTATGGGATACATGCGCTTCTTGTGAAATCAATGCTTCTAGTGATGCCTCGATTAAGAAAATTGTTCCCAATGATTTAGCTACTATTTTAGATAAAGCATCTATTAAGCAAATTTTTACAACTGGAAAAAAAGCTCATCAAATTTATCAAAAATATTTGTATCCTATTTATAAACGGGAAGACATTTGTTTATCAAGTACTTCTCCTGCTAATGCTAAAAAACATCTTGAGGATTTAGTTAGCGAATATAAAATTCTTTTGGAGTTTTTATAAGAATTGTGATAAAGTAATAATGAAAGAAAGAGGAATGAAAAATGAATGAAATAAAAGAAAAAACAAGAGAGTTAATCCATGCGAAAACTTGTTCTAAAGAATTAAAAGAAGTTGCCACTAGATGGTTAGAAGGTTTAGAGACAGATGAAACATTTAAAAAAGAATTAAAATTAGATATTATGCCCATTGAAAATTTAATTGCTTTTGCATCTTCCGAAGAAGGAAAAAACTATTTTGGAGATGAAGTTGCCGAAAATATTGTGATTCATGCAAAAGAAATAGAAGCTAATGGCGGGAAATACTGTGATTGTGAAGCTTGCAAGCTTGTATTAGAAATTTTAAATCTTTTTGGTAAAGAGAATAGATAATAAAATGTGATTTTTAGATAGTTTAATTTAAGATTTTAAGATGAGGGGGGTATTTAAATTTTAAAGTGTGCATACGATAGTATTTTATATGGAAAAGGAAGATGAAATTTATGAAGAAAAAAGAAGAAATCGAATTATCCCCAATGGAAACAACTGCATATTGGTGGGTTAATAGCCTAAGACATAGAGTCAGGGAAATAGAAATTGGTGGTGCAAGAGATGAAAATGAAGCTTTATTTGCACAGATTTTTGATAATTATACGGAAAGAGATTGGAGAAAAGTATATCTAGGATTAGTAAAGGAAATTTTTCGAGATGTAAAAACATATATTCCTGAAGATTGGTTTGATGTGTTTAGTCAAGATACTGCAAAAGGGGGGCATGAAAGACTTAATGATGAGCTATCTAAAATAACTGGTCAACAAATTCCTGATATTTGTCTTTCTAGTAGAAGTAGCGCAGATTTAGTTATTTATACCACATTTGAGAATGCAGGTATTCGTAAATCGGGTGGAATACATGAATTATCACCAAAATGTGAATCATGCTATGTTTTAACAGGAGATGAAAAAGGTTTGGACTTTGATAATTTGCTTTTAGCAACGATTGCTGTTTTGAGCGAATTAGATGAAAGTTTTTGTTCTGTTTTAAAACTTCGAGAGGGATTTTGTGATGAATATGTAAAAAAAACATCCCCTGAACAAACTATTAATGAAGTTGTTGAAAAGTTTAATGCTTCTTTAAATCGAGCAATGGATAAGAAAGTAATAGGTTGTATTTCTTATTCAGATATGTATTTTACGTCTTTTCCTAGCATATATTATATTGAACTAGCTCCTTATAAGGCTAAAGCTTATCATTATGCAAATGTTATACTTCAAAAGACTTTAGAGGCTGAGGAAATCCCTTTAGGACAAAAACTTGAGAAAAAAATGAATTAAAAAATGATAAAGTCATGGATGGCTTATATCATTTTTTATATTGATGTTTGAAACGTTTGCACAAATTTTTAAATAAAGTTATCAATTGAGTGAATTCTAGAATACTATATCAATTTCTTTTTGAAAATTTGTCTTAAGATTTGCTAGAAAATTAAAGAAATTGTTTTTTGCGAAAAATATGTTATAATAATCCTCAATATGAAAGGTGATTTTTTGGAAAAAAGTTATAGGAATATATATAAATTTAATTTAAAGAAAAGGTGCTGTTATGAAAAAAATATTGACTATTATAATACCAGTTTATGAATATGTGAAAAAACTTGAATTTTTAATTGAATCTATTGATCCGGGTTTTTGTAATGTGATTTTAATTGATGATGGTTCAACAATTAATCGTGAATCTGTGATTAACTTGTGTAAAAAATATTCAAAGCAATCTCATATAAAAGTGGTTTTAGAAGATCATGCTGGAACTTGGGAGACTAGAAAAAAAGCTTTACAATATGTAGAAACTCCATATTTTACTTTTGCTGATTCAGATGATTTGGCTTTTTCTAAGCATTTAGAACACTTATGTCATAAAATGCAAGAGAATGAATTAAAATTTGGGGTAGGTAGAGTACGTTTGAGTTATGACGACTTTTGGTGTGGCGTTTCTAGACGACGTCATGAAGGCATTATGGACTTTGAAAAAAATCCTCGTAATTTAGGTGACTTGTTAAATACGGTGTGGGGGAAAGTTTATCATCAGAGTTTGATTCCTGAATTTTTCTTTGAACAAAATGTGGTTATCTATGAAGATACTATTGCTCCATATTTGTTAGCAATGCATGCTAAGAAAGGTTATTTTACAAATAAACAAATATATTTTTATCAGATGCGTCATGATTCCACTTTATTTCAAATGACAGATAGTACTGCGACTGTAGGATTAAGGAATTTATATTTATGTTCTATGTATCGTCGTAAAGCATTTGATAAAGAAGGAAAACTAGAGGATTACATTTCAGAATTGGATGCTATTGATATTCGATTATTTCTTCAGCGAATTCAACGTGTTTACCGTGATAAAAGAATACAAAATTCTACTGAAATTAGTGAAATTATTTTAAAAATGATGACAAATTGTGTTCCGAATTGGGAAAAAAATTCTTATTATAAAGAGCACTTTAGAACTGCAGAATTGAATGATACATTAAATGCTTGTTTAGCAAAATTCTTTTTAACTGCTAATGGGATACATTTACATTCTTCTTTTTATGAAAGTGATCAGACTATAGATGATTTATGCGATGAGTATACACGCAAATTAATAGTAAAACGTTAATAGAATCATGGTAAAAAAGAGTAAAAACCTGCTTGTTTTTCTTAATAAGCTATGTTATAATCAATATGCTTTTGTAAAAAAGTGATGTATTATCCGCTTACTTATAAGTAATGATAATATGTAATCGTATATAGAAAGGAAGTTTTATAATGGCGAATTTAGTTGATAAGATTAATGAAAAACATATTCGTAAAGATATTCCTGAAATTCGTGTTGGTGACACAGTTCGTGTAGACGTTTGGGTAAAAGAAGGTAAAAAGGAACGTATCCAAGCTTTTGAAGGCCTAGTAGTTGGCAAAAAAGGCGGTTCAGTTTCTGAGACTATTTCTGTCCGTAAAAAATCTAGTGGAATTGGTGTTACTCGTATTTTTCCTGTAAATGCTCCAACAATTGATAAAATCACTGTTGTTAGAAAAGGAATGGTACGTCGTGCAAAACTTAATTTCATTAAGGGAATGCGTAAAGAATATAAAGTTAAAGAAAGAAATTAACAAGGTGGAAACACTTTGTTTTTTGTTTTATAAGTTTGTTCATAGAATTAATCTGTGAAACATGATAAAATGAAGAAGGTGATGACTTTGAAATTTTTAAAAGAAATATTTCCTTATATTGTGATTTTACTTGTAGTGGTTTTCATTCGGACTTTTTTAGTTACTCCAATTAAGGTTAATGGTCAAAGTATGTATGATACTTTAGCAGGTGATGAAATTATGCTCTTGGTTAAAATTGGTGAAATAAATCGTTATGATATGGTTGTAGCTGATTTAATTGTTGATGAAAAAAAAGACGATACATTAATTAAAAGAGTTTATGGACTTCCGGGTGAGACAATAAAATGTGAAAATGGAATTCTTTATATAAACGATCATAAACTCGAAGATCCATATGCAACGAATCAAACCAGTGATTTTGAAGCGGTTACTCTAGGAGAAGATGAGTACTTTTTACTTGGCGATAATCGTTCGATTTCTCTAGATAGTAGAATAATTGGCCCTGTTCACAGAAAAGATATTGAAGGACATACAAATTTTATTATTTGGCCATTTACTAAATTTGGTTCAGTGAAAAGTGAAGAATGAGAATTTTTAAAAGATATAAGATAATGAGAGTAGAAATTTTTTAGAAAATTTATGGCAAAGTAATTCCTAGGGGTGTTATAGATGATAGAGTGTAATTTGAAATTTCCAGAAAAGTATATAGATAAGGCAGTATATAGATATAAAATGGATATGCAGGATTTTATTTATCATATAAATGCAACAGTTACTAAATATAAACAAAAATTTAAATTGAAAAATATCGAATTAGTAGAGCCTTTATCTATAAACGTTGTATTAAAAGCAGACAGTGAAGAATTTGGAAAGGTAATTTTAAAGATTGGTGTTCCTGATAGTATAAAATATGAAATTGATTTTATAAGAAAAAGTAAATCGAGATATTTAGTTCAATGCTATTATTATAATTATGAAGAAGGAATCATTCTTTTAAAAAAAATAGAACCAGGATGCTCATTAAATACAATAAAGAGTATTGATGAGAGATTAAAAATAATAAGTAAAATTGTTGATGATATTTTACTTGTTCCAGATTGTAAAAATAATAATTGTAAACGATATTCTAAAATGTTTTCTATTAAGGTTAGTGATCCAGAAATTTATAATAAATTAGACGAGCAAGCACAGGAAATGTTACAAAATGCGAAAGAGTATTATCGTGAAATTGAAGAAATGAATTTAAAGGAATATATTTTACATCGCGATTTGCATTATGAAAACATATTGAAAGATGAGCAATTATGGCAAGTTATTGATCCTCATGGCGTAGTAGGCTATAGAGTATTTGAAACTGCCCAAATAATAAAATCAGAATTAAAACTAGTCAATAATGATGTGAGTAATTTAGAAAATATAATTTTAAAAGTATCACTTTACTTAAAAGAAGATATAAATTTAATATACAAAAGCTTATATGTTGATACAGTGACAAAAATACTATTTTATGTATCAAATGGGCACAATCAATCAGATATCGATTATCAAAAAAATATTTGTGATTTTATTATAAATAAAATAGTCAAGAACTGATTAAAAGCAGAAAGAAATGTTTATTATAAATAAGAGGAGAATTTTATGAAAGAAGAATATTTTAAAAATGATTTATATTGGAAAAAACATATCGGTAAAGAAATTGATATAGATATGTGGATTGATGACTATCAAGAGTTTTTTTTAGATAAAGGCACGTGTTTAGACCTTGGTTGTGGAATTGGCCAATATTCTAAAAGATTAATGGAATATGGATATGACGTATTATCAACAGACATATCGGATATAGCATTAAATGAAGTTAGAAAATTTAATAAAAAAGTGGAAAAATTAGATATGAGTGAACCTTTTAAATATCAAGATAATATGTTTGATTTGGTATTTGCAAGTTTAGCTATTCATTTTTTCTCAGAAGAAAAAACGAAACAATTAGTTGATGAGATTTATAGAGTATTGAAAAAAGATGGTCTATTTATTGGAAGTGTAAATGGATTAGAAGGGTATGACGTAATAAAGGATACAGCTGTTAAATTAGAAGAAAATTTTTATTTTAATAATAATAGGTATATACATTTATTTGATGATAAGGAACTAAAAAAATATCTTGATAATTTTAAAATTCTAAAATTATTAAAAAGAGAAACAGTAAGGTTTGGTCATAAAAAAAATTATTGGATATTTATCGTAAGAAAATAATTCAATACATTTTAATGATTTTTATTAGGAACCTAATTGATTACGATATTGAATTTTCGTTGGAAAATTAATGTTAAAATATAGAAAAGAGGCGAATATATGTCAAATAAAATGATTGAAGTTCAAAACATAAAAGTTAATATAATAAATATGAATGATAGTGACTATATCTAATGATATTTTAGAAAATGGTTCTAAAAAAGAATTACATTGAAATATGCTAAGTCCAAAAATAGAAATAGAAAGATTACTATTAAAAAAGTGATATGTATGCAATATATGAAATTTTCACAGATGATAGATTATCATTATTATAAATAAATATTTAGAAGAAGTTAGTGGTGATAAAAATGAATAAAAAATTATTTACTGATGAAGAAGAGCAAATAAGAGAAGTTATAATTGCTTCAAGAAAATTAGAAGAATATTTGTGGGGAGAGTATAATGGTCATTGGAATATTGAAGAATGGCGAAGAATGTTTAGAAAACGTATTCAAAAAATTGATGATATTGATGTGAATAATCCACATGCAATAATAGAAATGAGAAAAAGAGTTATGCAAAATGCTGCCTTAAGTATTGCACTTATGAAGATTTTAGATACAAAAGGTATTCCGTTAGATGAATGTGATATTCCATCAAATTTACCACAATATGTTGAAAGTAATGGAAGTAAAGAGGATGAATGATAGTAATGGTATTTTATAAAAGCTTGTTATCAATTGGTTGATTACGATTTATTGCAACCCATCCTACAATAAAATTAGAAAGAAGGTGTAGATTTTGGATAACAAATTAGAAACAATATCAAATTTATTTGAAGGCAATGAAATAAGAAGTATTTGGAATAGTGAAAATGAGGATTACTATTTCAGTGTGGTTGATGTAATTATTGCTTTAACGAAATCAGATAGACCACGTAAATATTGGAATGATTTAAAGAAAAAGTTAGAAAATGAAGGAAGTGAGTTGTCCGAAAAAATCGGACAACTAAAATTGAAGTCAAAAGATGGAAAATATTATAGTCAGGATGTACTTGATACAAAAGGAATACTTAGACTTATAGAATCCGTTCCAAGCCCAAAGGCAGAACCTTTCAAATTGTGGCTTGCAAATCTTGGAAGTGAGAGGATAGATGAAGTGTTTGATCCAGAGATAGCAGTTAATAGAGCAGTAGAATATTATCGGAGAAGGGGTTATAACGATAAATGGATCAAAACAAGACTTACAGGAATAGTGGATAGATTTAAATTGACAGATGTTTGGAAAGAACAGGGAATAACGAAAGATTATGAATATGGCATTCTAACAAATGAAATTTATAAGAGTTGGTCAGGTATGAAAGCAAGCGAATATAAAAAGTTTAAAGGTATAAGAAAAGAATCATTAAGGGATAATATGACCGATATCGAAGTCGCGCTTACTGATTTAGGGGAAATTGCAACAAGAGAACTTGCAAAAGAACATAAACCATTTGGATTAGAGCAAAATAGACAAATTGCAAAACGTGGTGGTAATATTGCTAAAATTACTAGAGATAATTTAGAAAAAGAATTAGGTAGAACGGTTATAAGCAACAAAAACTCTTTAAATTATGAATATATAGATGAAAAATTATTAGAAGATAAAAAGGGAAAAAATTCAAATGAAAACTAAGCTGTTTAATAATTTGATTAAGGATTTATCAGCTTGTGATAAATGTGTTAATTTTAAATGTTCTAGTAAATCACTTATAAATATTTATAAAAATTATGAATTTTGTATTAATATCCCCTCAATTTGGACGGATTGGTTAAATAGATTAAATTCAGATATTATGGTAATAGGACAAGATTGGGGTCCATATAATGCTATGAAAAAGCTTCATAATTTGTTAAGTGAAGATAAAAGTAACTGGAATGAACTAATTGAATTAGAAAAGAGCAACACTAAAATGATGCTGGAAAAATATATTAAACAATCATCTAATAATAAATATTCTTTAGATAATATTTATATAACAAATGCTATTATGTGTGCAAGACAAGGGAATCTTTATCGAGGAAATAGTATTAATTTGAAAACATCAACTTTGAATTGCAGTGAGTATCTTTTAAAACAAATTGAAATTGTAAAGCCAAAGATAATTTTAACTTTAGGTTATTATCCTTTGATTTCATTATTCAAAATATTTAATTTTAGAATAAGAAGAACACTAAAGAAAACAATAGTGAAACTTCCTGAAATAATGGTTAACAATTATGTCATAATTCCTTTATATCACCCTGTTGCCCAAATAAAAAAAGGAAGAACAATTAACACAATATAAAAGAATATGGAAATATATAGATTTAAAAATACAAAATAGTAAAGAAGAAGGTGTAAAAAATGATTGAAAATAATGATAAGTTCATAAAAGCGTAATCAATTGGGAAAGTTCAATTTTAGCAAAAATATCTTCGAACCCTTATAAATAAAGGATTTCTATTAAAAAAATTTGCATTTTTAAATAAAAATAAAATTAATAGAAACTTAGAAAAAAATAAAATAAGAGAGAAGAGAAACAATTAGGAAATAAAAAAACAAAGAAACTTGAAGAAATAAAATAGTAATTTAACAGCAGATGATTTTTTAACTAAAGCATTAAAAAGCTTATATAGAGAACTGAAAAATTTTAAAAGGATGTGAAATATATGGGATATATAACGAACTTAAGAAAGTACGTAGGACATGAACCATTGATTGGTTTAGGCGCAACTACATTAGTTTTTAATGATAAGGATGAGATATTACTTAATTTAAGAAGTGATACAAATACTTGGGGACTACCTGGTGGTTCTATGGAATTATATGAAACTATTGAGGAGACTGCTATAAGAGAGTTAAAGGAAGAAACAGGAATTTCTGCTGGTGAGTTGGAGTTGGTTACAGTATTATCTGGAAAAGATTATTATTTTGAATATCCAAATGGAGATAAAATGTATACAGTGATTGTTTTATTTAAAGTAAAAAATTATACTGGTAACCTACATATAAATGATAACGAAAGTAATCAATTAAAATTTTTTGCTTTAAACAATTTGCCGACTATGGAATCAAGAGCAAATATAATTATTGATAAAATAAATAATGGTAATATTAATATAAATTAAGTGCGAAAGGAGTAAATTTTTAATGAATAATAATGAAACACAAAGGGGGGTTAATAAAAGCGTAATCAACTGGTTTCCAGGACATATGAATAAAACAAGGAGACTTATTGGGGAAAAATATGGGCAAATAGATATTGTATATGAATTAATAGATGCAAGAATTCCCTTTTCTTCAAAAATTAAGGATATTTACAACATTATTGGAAATAAGCCTAAAATATTAATTATGACAAAAAAGGACTTATGTGATTTAAAAGCAACAAAAGAATGGGTAAAATATTATGAAAATTTAGGAAATCAAGTCTTGCTTTTAGATTTAAATAATGATACAGATTATGAAAAAGTTATTTCTTTGACTCATGAAATAATGAAAGATGTTCAAGAAAAAAGAAAAGATAAAGGATTAAAAGAAAAAGAGATTCGAGCGTTAGTCGTAGGAATTCCTAATGTTGGGAAAAGTACGCTTATTAATCGCTTATGCAAAAGAAAAGTGGCGACAACAGGAAATAATCCAGGAGTTACAAAAAATTTAAGTTGGCTAAGAACCCATAGTGATATTTTATTACTTGATACACCAGGTATATTATGGCCTAAAATAGATCAAGGAGATGTGGCTTTAAATCTTGCAGCATTTACAGCTATTAAACAAGAAATCTTACCAATTGATGAAGTAGCTGTCTATATTTTAAAAATGTTAAGTGAATATTATCCTGCTATTCTAAAAGAAAGATATGGTATTTCAAAATTAAAAGATATTGAAGAGACTTATGAAGAGATTGCTAAAAAAATGGGCGCGATGAAGCATGGAGAAGTTGATTATGACCGAGTTTCTCTAAAAATTGTCAATGATATAAAATCAGAAAGTATAAAGGGGATAACATTTGATCGAAAATGAAAACAGAAGATATAGACTTATTAGCTTTTGAAAAAGTGTTAAACCAACAAGGATACCATTTAATTTGTGGAACTGATGAAGCAGGAAGAGGACCATTAGTTGGACCAGTTGTAGCAGGCGCGGTCATTTTACCCGAAGATTTTTCTTTAGAAGGCTTAACGGATTCAAAAAAATTAAGTGAAAAGAAAAGAGAACAATTTTTTCCTATTATTAAAGAAAAAGCTATAGCTTATGGAATTGGTATTGTTGATGCGAAGACCATAGATGAGATTAATATTTATGAAGCAAGTCGCTTAGCAATGAAAAAGGCCATTGAAGCTATGCAAGTGAAGCCAGATTATATTTTGACTGATGCGATGCCTATTCCGGATTATTTTGTTCCCGTAAAACCGATTATTCATGGTGATGCGCTTTCTTTATCCATAGCCGCGGCAAGTGTGTTAGCAAAAGTAACAAGGGACCATATCTTATATGAGTTAGATAAGAAATATCCGGAATATGAACTAAAAAATCATAAGGGGTATCCTACAAAAAGACACTTAGAATTATTAAAAAAGTTTGGACCAACGAAAGAGTATCGCTTTACTTATAAGCCAGTTCGTGATTTAATTAGTAAAGGTGATGAAATTGAAGAAGTACATTCATAACAAATATTTTATAGATATTTTACTATATACTGCCTTTTTCTTTGGAGTGGAGGTAATGTTTCGGGCTGTAGAAGGATTCTTTTTCTTTGATTGGGCAACGTTTCGAATTTTTCTCTCTTCTTTTTGTTTTTCTATTGTTCTTCATTTTTTTCTTACTTTTTGTAAAAAAGAACGAACAAGAAATTTATGGAGAGTAATATTCCTATTAATTTCCTCAATTTATGCATGGATTCAGGCTGGTTTTAATAATTTTTTAGGTGTTTATATTTCCATGGGGACTAGTAGTCAAGCAGGCGCGGTAACTTCCTATATCAAAGAATTTTTAGTTAGTTATAAAATAGAATATTATTTCATATTAGTTCCTTTTATTTTGTATATTCTTTATCTTTTTCTTATAAGAAAAAAAAGAGAAAATTTAGCCTATCAAATTTGTGGTAAAACTAGAATGCTATCTTTCGCAACTTTATTAGGGATAGGAGTTCTTTATCTTGCAACTCTTTATATTCCTTTCATGCAAAATCCTATTCAAATGATTCCAAATAAAAATTTGTTTTTCTCGCCTATAAATTCTTCTATAGCGGTAAATCAGTATGGGACTAGTATTTATGGAATTTTAGATATAAAACAACTTTTGTTTCCTGTATATATTATTGATAATGGTTTTTCTGATCCTGGCGATGAGAATGAACCAACTAGGGTTTTTGATGATACTTTATGGAAAGAAGTAATGGCGGAGGAAAAAGATTCGACTTTAAAAGCATTAGATCAATATTTTTTATCGAGAAGTATTAGTCAGGTAAACGATTACACAGGTTATTTTGAAGGGAAAAATCTTATTGTAATTATGTTGGAGTCAGTAAACAATATTATTTTACATGAAGAATATTATCCGAATTTTAAGAAAATTTTGGAACATGCTTGGTTTTGGGAAAATAATTATAGTCCTAGGAATGCGTGTGCGACTGGTGATAACGAGTTTAGCGGAATGACTTCGATTTATGCTTTAAATACGGCTTGCACAGCAAATGTTTATCAAACAAATGAATATTTTTCTTCAATTTTTAATCGTTTTAAAAATAGTGGTTATACTGTAACAAGTTATCATAATTTAGATTCGACTTATTATGCTAGAGATATTTTTCATATTTACATGGGAAGCACGGCTTATTACGATGGAAATGATTTAGGGATTTCTTTTGATTCTACGAATTATTTAGAATGGCCGAGTGATGTTGAGTTAATGGAAAAATCTGCGGCTATATTTACTCAAAATACTCCGTTTATGGCTTGGATTACTACGGTTACACCACATCAGCCTTATGATGGAGATAGTATTTATGGAAATAAATATTTAAGTTTATTTGAAGATACCGATTATTCTGATACATTAAAAAGATATATGTCCAAATTAAAAGTGACGGATGATGCACTTGGAGTATTATTAGATACATTAGATGCAAAAGGCGTTTTAGATGATACAGTTATTGTTTTATATGGAGATCATTATCCTTATGGGTTGATCGATGAAGATGTAGCATCAGCAGTAGATTATGATGTGAATGATTTTTATGAAATTGAACGTACGCCATTTGTTATTTATAATAGTAAATTAGAAGCTCAAACTTTTAGTGAGAAAACTTCTTATATGAATATTTTGCCGACTTTAGCGAATTTGTTTAATTTAGACTATGATCCTAGATTTTACTTTGGAGAAGATTTATTTAGTCCTAATTTTTCTAATCGGATAGTTTTTGCAGATAGTTCTTGGGAAGACAGTGTCGCGCGTTATGATGCCCGAAGTGGAGTAGTTACTTATTTCGGAGAAAAGACCTATTCTACGAATGAATTACAAACAATTAATTTAGAAATAAATCAGAAAAAGCAAATGAGTAAATTGGCAGTCACAACGAATTATTTTGCCGATTTAGAAGATAAAATTTCGAAAAAAAAGATAGCAAAAGAAGATGTTCAAAATATAGATCAAGAACAAGACAAGGAGGAGTCTAATGAGTAAACTTATGATTGTGGAGTCCCCACATAAAAGTAAAACAATTGCACAGTTTTTAGGAAAAGGGTATAAAGTGGTTTCTAGTAAGGGTCATATTATGGATTTAGCTACAAGTGGAAAATTTGGCCTTGGTGTTGATGTAGAAAATGATTTTGCTCCTACTTATATTCCGATTTCTGGTAAGAAAAAATTAATTACTGAATTAAAAAAAGAAGTGAAAAATGCGGATTTTGTTTATTTAGCAACCGACCCCGACCGGGAAGGGGAGGCAATTTCTTGGCATTTAAAAGAAGCTTTAGGTATAAAAGAAGATAATTATGAACGGGTTACATTTAATGAAATTACGAAAAAAGTTGTCGAGGATGCCTTAAATAATCCACGTAAAATTGATGATAATTTAGTAAAAAGTCAAGAAACAAGACGAATTTTAGACCGTATCATTGGATTTCGGCTAAGTAAATTAATGCAAAGCAAAACAGGTGGAAAAAGTGCAGGAAGAGTACAAAGTGTTGCCTTAAAACTTATTGTTGACCGTGAACGAGCAATTTTAGCTTTTGTGCCAAAAGAATATTGGACAATTACAGCCGATTTTAAAGATTTTACAGCCGACTTAGAAAAATACATGGGGAAAAAAATTGAGATTCATGGCGAAAAAGAAGCGGATGATATTTTAAATAGTTTATCTAATGCCTTTAAAATTAGTAAAGTAGAATCTAAAAAAACAACAAGAAGTTCTAAACCGATTTTTAAAACAACCACTTTACAGCAAATGGCTTCTAGTAAATTAAATTATCCTTCATCTAAAACGATGAGAATTGCTCAAAAATTATATGAAGGTGTCGATTTAGGAAGCGAAAGTGTTGGGTTAATTACTTATATGCGTACAGATTCAGAAAGAGTTTCGCCTGAATTTGTAGCTGAAACAAAGGAATATATTGAAAAGAAATATGGGAAAGAGTATGTTGGAAGTGTTAAGGTAGCAAAGAAAAAAGAAAATGTACAAGATGCTCATGAAGGTATTCGACCAACGAGTATTTTGAGAACTCCTGAATCAATAAAAAATTATTTGACTACGGAAGAATATAAATTATATGATATGATTTATACAAGAGCTTTGGCATCCATTATGGCTAGTGCAGGTTTGTTAAATACAAGTGCCATTTTAGAAAACAATGGATATGAATTTAAAGCAACAGGTTCCGTTTTACAGTTTGATGGTTATTTAAAAGTCTATGGTCGTTTTGAAGAACAAAAAGATGTAATTCTTCCAGATTTTGCAAATTATAAAAGTGATATTATTATTGCTGATAAAATTTTGAAAGAACAGCATTTTACAAAACCAGAACCTAGATATACTGAAGGCTCATTAATTAAAGAAATGGAGGCTCTAGGAATTGGTAGACCTAGTACTTATGCGCCAATTATTCAAACGTTAAAAGATCGGGCATATGTAACCATGGAAGAAAAACGTTTTGTTCCTACTGAAATAGGAATTGAAACAACCGATAAATTACAAGAGTTTTTTAGTAATATTGTAAATGTTGAATATACAGCGAATATGGAGTCTGAATTAGATGAAATTGCTGAAGGGGATTTAAATAACATTCAAGTTTTAAAAGAATTTTATAATACTTTTGAACCAATGGTTGAAGATGCTTTTAAAAACATGGAGAAGAAGGAAGCTGAAAAAGTTGGTGAAGATTGTCCAGCATGTGGGAGCCCATTAGTGAAAAGAAGGGGAAAATATGGGGAGTTTGTAGCATGTTCTAATTATCCTAATTGTAAATATGTAAAAAAAGATCCTAAATCCATAGTAGAAGTTATGGAATGTCCAAAGTGCGATGGAAAAATCATTGAAAAGAAGACAAAACGTGGGAAAGTATTTTATGGTTGTAATAATTATCCGAAATGCGATTTTGCTTCGTGGGATAAACCAGTAAAAAAATGCCCACAATGCGGGGAAATGATGGTTCTAAAGAAAAAGCAAATTCTTTGCTCTATTTGTGGTTATATTGAAGAAGAATAGTATTTAAAATAATAAATGAGTTATTAAAAAAGTTCTTCCATAATTATTATTATTATTATTAAACAATGGAAGATATAATGATAATCAATTAATACCAGAAACTTGGATAAAATAAAGCTATATGCCCATCCCAACTAGAAATACTTTTTCTGTATACAAACCAGAAATAGTATTTCCAAAATTTGGTGTTGGATATTATACCTTTGTTTCAGGCAATAATTATATTTTTAGAGATGTCGCGGATGGTCAATATATTATAATAAATAAAGATAAAAAACTTTTAATAACGATAATGTCACAAAAAAAGAAATGAAAAATGTAACTGAAATTTTAAGAAACTTAATATAGAAGGAAAGTTATGAGTAAAGAGTATTTTGATATATTAGATGAAAATGGAATAAAACAGGCAAAACAAAATTAAGAAATGAAGTACATAGAGATGGAGATTGGCATAAGGAAGTTCATATATGAATTATAAATGATAAGGGAGATATTCTTTTACAAAGAAGGTGTGCAACTAAAGATAGCAATCCAAATATGTTAGATATATCTAGTGCAGGGCATTTGACAGCAGGAGATGATTCATTATCCGGAGCAGTAAGGGAATTAAAGGAAGAATTAAATTTAGACGTTGAACCAGAAGAACTACAGTTTATTAAAACTTTAAAAAGGTGTTCTAAATATACTTCTACATTTATAAATAATGAATTTGATGATCTTTATATTTTAAGAACAACCAAAAGTATAAATGATATGAAATATCAAGAAGAAGAGATATCAGAAATATTTTTTGTTCCTTATAAGGAATTTAAAAATATGGTAAAAAACAAAAAAGAAGATTTATTAAGGCATGAAGAAGAATTTGAAATACTATTTGATCTTTTTGATGATGAATTTGGTAATTAGAAAATAATTTTATAAAAAAACGTTAGGAGATGGTAAAGTGTCAAAATGGTATGATAAATCTACCAAAATTTTATCAATGAAAAAAGATATCGATTATGTTATGTGTATTGATGAAAATGGTAGTAGCAGTAATTTAACTTATGTATTAAAACAAATATCAAATGAAAAAGAAATATCGGAAGATGATAAATACTTTACCATTACTGGATGCATTTTTACTAACGAAGAATATATGATTTCCAAGAAAATAATAAAATCATTAAAAAATAAGTATTGGAAAGATGGATTATTTTATGATAGTAAATTAAAACGAGATAGAGCAGTTTGCTTTCATTCGAGAGATATTAGAAAGCACGATAATTGCTTTAACGATAGTGTTATAAATTATAGTGAGTTTATGGTTGATTTAACAGAAACTATGAAAAATATTCAATGTAAAATAATTTCCATAAGTATAAATCTTTATGAATATTTGAAAAAAGGATATACTCACAATGTTTATAATGTAGCATTTGATTTTCTATTAGAAAGATATATTTACGCTACTGATAATAATAAAAAGGGTGTAATAATGCTTGAGGCAAGAGGCAAAGATGAGGATAAAGGATTATTAGAACATATTAGTAAAGTTATTAATAAAACTGGTACTAAAAAAATTCGTTCAAAAGAACTAAAATCTAAAATAGATGGAGTATATTTTAATCCTAAATGGAACGAAGAATATAGTTCAACTTATGTAGGACTTGAGGTAACTGATTTATTTTCATATCCAATTCATAAATATGTTAAAAGAAATACTAAGGATAAAGCATTTCTAATATTTGAAGATAAAATAGTTGGGTATCCAAATTATAAAAATAAAGGAATAAAAATATTTCCTTAAAACAAAAAATAAGAACTGGATAAACCAGTTCTTACCGTCCGCGATACCACGAACCCCAAGCAAACTTAATTGCTTTTGACATATTTAATATAGCAAATAAATGAATATTTGTCAATAACTATGCCTTTAATAGTATATATAAAATTTAGCTGAAATATGCAATTTTAATATAAAGTGATAAAAAAACTTAGTAGCAAAAGTAGGTGTAGTATGAAAATATCTAGTATTAATATTGAAAGTTCATTTACAAAGTTTTTTGATTCACAGGAAATTATAATTTCAAATAATAAACAAACTAATTCTGTATTTATTTATGGAAAAAATGAAGAAAATTTAAAAAAATGACATTCTAAGTGGGGTGAATAACATGGATAGAAAAAATGAAAAAATTTTGACTCTAGGAATTTTTGCTCATGCAAATACCGGTTGGGTTATAGAAAGTTATGGCGTGCGCGAAGCCCTTAATTTAAAACCAGATGTAGAAATATCTGGGGGTATTGGGACTTCAAATGATCCGCTTGTTATAAAATAATAGTATAGTAAAAACATTTGTTCTCTTGTCAAAGAGAACATTTTTTGATATGATTATCTCTTCTTGTAAAGGAGGAAGAATCATGGAAAATATAAATCTTAAACAATACGGATTAGCTATTTTACAAAAAAATCGTGAACCCTATTGTATTCCATATCGCTTAGAAGAATTAGATCAAATTTTTATAAATTATTCAAAAGAAGACATTTTAAAAATTATAAATGAAAATGATTCGACTATGAAAGAAACTGATGTGAATGCTTTAGAAATACGTGTGTTTCATCATGGAAAATGGAAAAAAGATAATCAAGTTCCCATAATTACTGATCCTTTTTTTCTTACGTATTCTGTACCTCTGTTATTTATGAAATTTTCTAAACAGGAAGGAATTGTAAGAGATATTAGTAATCATTTAGAAAAATATTTAAAACAAGAAAATGTTCGTTCGTTTTTTAAATTGACCATTCAAAATCATTTATTTTTAGAAAATTGGGATGATTTGAATTATGAAGAACAAAGAATTATTCGTACTTATTTAGCTAGTAAATATGATGTGAAAAAGCTTTTAAATGTTTGGGAAGAAGAACAAAAAATGGTTGAAGTGTTACAAATTCCTGATGAAAACTCAAAAGATAATGTGATGCCTTCGCCTATGTTAACTCGCTTTAAACATAAAGATAATAATATATCTAAAGCCGCATAGGCTTTTTTTTCTTTTTCTTTGCATATACTTTTTTAGGTGGTTGTATGCATATTTATAAAACCATAAAAAACTTTTTGATCGATCAAGAATATTATATTGACTTTTGGCAAGAAAATATCCATATATATGGATTTAAAAAAATTGATGCTTTACAGGAAAATCGAGCAGTATTTGTTTTAGAAAATTTTACTTTAGAAATTTTAGGAAACGATTTTCGAGTTTTAAAATTAACCAATAAAGAAATTTTATTGCACGGAAATTTAAAAGAAATGAGGGTACTATGATAGATTCATATATATGGGTTGAAGTAAAAACGACAAATAATGAACGTTTCTTTTTAAAGTGTCAAGAAATTCAAGTTTTTTTATATGATGTGATTAAAGAAAAAGAAGGATTAAAAATCAAAATTTTGGAAAAAGATTATAAAAAATTACAGAAAATTTGGTTTATTAAAGTAAAAAAAATACAAGATTTGGGATGGAAAGCTATAAAAGAAAAAGCAAAGAAATATCGTGTATATCTTATTTCTTTATTTATTGGTCTTGTTTTTTTGTATGTAATTTCTCATATTATTTTATCTGTTGAGGTTATTCATTCTAATCAAGATATTAGGTTTTTAGTAACAAATGCTTTAAATGAAAAAGGGATAAAGAAAAATACTTGGAAAAAAGATTATCAAGAAATTGAAAAAATTAAACAAGAAGTACTAGATATGTACCCTGAAGATTTGGAATGGTTGGAAATTGAAACCAAAGGAATGAAATATATTGTTCGGGTAGAAGAAAGAAAAATTGAAAATGAAAAGAATGAGCCACAAGCTTGTAATATCGTTGCTACAAAAGATGGGATTATCAAAGAAATGATTTATCAAAGTGGCGAAGCTGTTTATAAAAGAAATGATTCAGTTAAAAAAGGAGATATTCTGATTAGTGGAACAATAAAAAAAGATGAAGAGACTAAAAAAATGGTATGTGCAACTGGTTCTGTGTATGCGGAAGTTTGGTATCAGGTAAGTGCAAGTATTCCTCTTACTTATGAAACAAGTGAGAGAACGGGTAAAGTAAGATGGAATATTAAAGCAAAAAATAATGGATTTCATGATTTTCTGTTTAAAAGTCGTTTAGAAAATTATGAAGAGGATGCCACATCTTTGGTCACTTTATTTGGAACGGAATTTTTATTTGTAAAACAATATGAAACCACTTTAAATACTCTAACGATGAGTGAAAGCGAGGCTTTAGATAAAGCTTTATTGAGTGTTGATGAGAAAATTTCTTTGACTTTGGATGAAAAAGAAGAGATAATTGCAAAAAAAGTTTTGAAAAAAGAGATAAATAATAGTACAATGAATGTAGAAGTTTTTGTCTCTGTTTTAGAACAGATTGGTGAAAGACAAGAATTTGTAGCTGAAGAATAGAAGTGGTGGACTATGGAAATGAAAATGATAAATGATGCTTTGCATGATGTATGGCCAATGATGACTATTTTTTTAGTAGTAATTATCTCTATTCGATTAATGTATATTCATAATAGTAACGAAAAGTTTGTTTTTTATAAAGAGTTTTTTAATATGCTTTTTGTTATTTATGCTTTGCTCTTATTTGAACTTTTGACGAAAGCAGAATTAAATGTGAATAGTGGATATAACTTAATTCCGTTTACTGAGATTATGCGTTATGAGGTGGGGACTCAAGGATTTTACTTGAATGTTATTGGAAATATTTTGATTTTTGTTCCTTTTGGTTATTTTGTATCAACGTATATTAAAGCGAAAAAAGTTAGTCATATTTTTCTTATTACTTTAATAACAAGCTTTACAGTCGAATTTGTTCAGCATTATATCGGTCGTAGTTTTGATGTGGATGATATCTTGTTAAATGTTGTTGGTTCTATAATTGGTTTTTTACTTTATATTGCTTTTTCAGCAGTCAAAAAACATTTACCTAGTATTTTTACGAGCACGTTATTTTATAATATTCTTTCAATTCTTTTATGTGTAATCGCGGTTATATATTATTTTAGAATTATGGGGATTCATTTGTTTTAAAGGTGGGAAGTTTGTGAATTACGAGATTAATAATGAGTTTGGTTATGATGAGGATTATTCCTATTTATATAAAGTAATTGATAGAACTTTAGAAAAAGAACAAGCAGTAGGTTCTATTTTTTCCATAACTTTTGTCAGCAATGAAAAAATATGGGAGTTAAATAAAACCTATCGTAATGTGGATCGGCCTACAGATGTGATTAGTTTTGCATTTGAAGATGCTAGAGATGAATTTAATTTAGAGATGCGTATTTTAGGAGATATTTTCATTTCTATACCAAAAATGCAGGAGCAAGCTATAGCTTATGGCCATAGTGAAAAAAGAGAACTTTCATTTTTAACCGTTCATGGACTTCTTCATTTATTGGGTTTTGATCACATGACTAAGGAAGATGAAGAAAAAATGTTTAATCTTCAGGAGGAAATATTAGATGAAGAAAGAATTTCGCGAGAAGGATAATGTATTTATCCATTTTTATAAAAGTTGTAAATATTCATTGACCGGGTTATTTACTTCAATAAAAACAGAAAGGAGTTTACATTTACTATTACTTTCTTGTGCTTTCGTTCTTGTGATGTGTATTATTTTAGATGTATCCGCGGAGCATATTATTATTATTAGTATGCTAGCGATTTTTCTTTTAGCCATGGAGCTTATGAATACAGCGATTGAACATACTGTTGATATGGTAACTAAGGAATTTCATCCATTAGCTAAAAAAGCAAAAGATTGTGGATCAGCAGCATCGTTTGTTATAGCGATCTTAGCAATTATTGTTGTTATTTATATATTTTTAACGTATTTACTATAAAAGGAGTGGTTGTATGCGTAGTGGTTTTGTAAGTATTGTTGGACGTCCTAATGTTGGAAAAAGTACTCTTTTAAATAGCATCCTAGATTATAAGGTTGCCATTACTTCAAATAAAGCTCAGACAACAAGAAATATTATTCAAGGTATTTATAACGATCCAGATACTCAAATTATTTTTTTAGATACTCCAGGAATTCATAAACCTCAGAGTAAACTGGGAAAAATTTTAAATAAAGAAAGTTATTCTGTCATGAAAGATGTGGATGCAATTTTATTTGTTGTGGATGCCAAAGGTGGTTTTGGAGCTGGTGACAAAATGATTTTAGAATCCTTAAAAAAAACCAATAGTCCAGTTTTTCTTATTTTAAATAAAATTGATCAAATGACTGAAGAAGAACTTTTCTGTGCGATTACGACATATAAAGATATTTTTCCGTTTGCAGAAATTGTGCCTGTAAGTGCCTTAAAAAAAGATAATATTGAACATTTACTTGAAGTAATCAAAAAATATTTAACTGATACAGTTTTATATTTTGAACCAGATATGATTACGACGAATTCAGTTTCTTTTATGGCAAGTGAACTTGTACGGGAAAAATTACTTAATAAAACCGTCGAAGAAGTACCTCATAGCTTAACTTGTTATACAACGAGATTTGAAGAAAAAGAAGATATTGTCTATATCAATGTCGATATTATTGTTGATCGTGAATCTATAAAGAAAATTGTTATTGGAAAAGGTGGCACCCGTTTAAAACA
Organism: uncultured Bacilli bacterium; assembly: GCA_944363605.1. GTDB lineage: Bacteria > Bacillota_I > Bacilli_A > RF39 > UBA660 > Ventrenecus. The sequence continues at coordinate 1,451 of CALVUM010000008.1, read as the reverse complement.
AGTGGGAACAGAAGCCAGAATAGATTTAGAAGAGATGTTACAAAAAAAAGTATATTTAGAATTATATGTAAAAACATTTAAAAATTGGCGTGAAAAAACAAGTTTTTTAAAGGAATTAGGATTTGACGAATTAAATTTAAAATAAAATGAATAAAAAAATCCTTTTGCTCTCATGATAGTAATAGAAAGAGAGTGAATATTATGGATAAAAAAGAAGCTTGGAAAAAATTTAAAGAAACAGGAAAGATTGAATATTATTTGAAATATAAAGGAAAAGAAGTGGAATAATATGTTAGAGAAAGTGACGGGTTTTATAGTTAGTAGTATGGATTATCGGGAAACGTCACTTATCCTTAAAGTATTTACTAAAGAACATGGCTTAATAAGTGTCATAGGAAAGGGCGTTAAATCTTTAAAAAGTCCTTTGAGAGCTTTAACTCTTCCATACACTTATGGCTATTTTTATTTGTATTATAAAGAGAATAAATTGTCTATTTTAAAAGATGTTGATATTCTTGATCCTTTGTTTAAAATTCATGAGGATTTAACGCTTTTAAGTTATATGAATTATTTTGTTGATTTTGTAAGCCAAGTTTATAAAGAAAGTGAAAATTCCTATTTATTTGATCTTTTACAATCGGCTGTTTTAAAAGTAAATGAAGGTTTCGATCCTGCTGTACTATCTAGTATTTTAGAAATTAAATGTTTACCTATGTTAGGAGTGGGTTTATCTTTGGATGCATGTATAAATTGTGGTAGTCAAAAAGAAATTGTAACACTTGATGCGGACCAGGGAGGACTTTTATGTAAAAAATGTTATCGTAATGAAAAAATTTATCATCCAGAGACTATTAAGTTATTTCGATTATTTCAATATGTAGATATTGCTAAAATAACCAAATTAAACATTAAAAAAGAAATAAAAAAAGAAATGGACCTTTTTCTTTCAAATTACTATTCTAGATATACAGGAATCTATTTTGGAAGTAAAGAATTTCTAAAAAAAATAAAACCTCTATAATAAAATAGAAGTTTTTTCTTGTTCTAATTCTTCTTTAGAATAAAAGACTTGAACCATGATAGAATCAGGAATTTCTAAAGTTTTACGTAGTCTTTTTAAAGTTTTAATTGTTGTGTTCTCTTCATTTTTTTCAATTCTTTGAATTTGTCTTGTAGACATATTTAACATTTCAGCTAATTGTTCTTGCGTATACCCTTTTTTGATTCGACATTCTTTTATCATACTTCACCACCCAGTCATATTTTGTCATACTATTTTATGTGTGAACACGGTATAATGTGTCACGATCAAGAAGAATTCAACTTATAGATCTGCATTTTATTTTGAAGTGAAATCAGCACATTAATTTAGAGAAAAAAAGAAAAGGGATATAGATGATCATTCTATATCCCTAAAATCATATAAGTAATCCGTATTAATGAGTTCAGTC
>CALVUM010000007.1 GCA_944363605.1 uncultured Bacilli bacterium | reverse complement strand
AACTTTATAACGAAAATTGTTCTGCTCATTTTATATGTTACCAAGGGCCAAAAACTGGTAGAGTTAATGAGCAAGAGAAAGCTGAGGGGTGGTTCAATAGCGTAACAGAACTAGATATCACTGATGGTCTTGTCATATATTTAGATAAAAATATATTTATTGATAAAATTATTAGCTTTGAAGAAAATGAAACTTGTGAATAAAAACATGCTCTTTGATAATATTATAAAAAATAATTTGAATTTTAATATCTTTACTTCTGAATATAATAGTTGAAAAAAATGGTAGTTGTGTCTAGACAGATTGATGAAATCTACAATATATTACCTAGGAATAAAGTAGAGACATTAATAAAAAAGATACTAAAAATAAGGCAAACGTAAAAGAAACTGTTTAAATCGAATTGTATATTCAGTACAAGTAACTATAATTTGGATTGTGTGTAGTTGTCAATGATGTGAGACTAAAAAAGTAAAAATAAAAAAGTAGTATGATATAGTTAAAATGTTAATTTTTCATATTAATTTTTATTTGATTTCTTTTTTGAATAGGAGAAATCCAACCCAGTATTTGCATAGGAATATTATTACTTCTTTTTAAATATGCTTTCATTTGTATTTTTAGATCATCATAAGAGTAAAAAGACAGGTAATTGTAGAATCTATTTTGATCATTTCTATGGCTTCTTTCAACTTTGTCATTATGTCTAGGAGGCGAGGTTTAATTAATTCATGTTCAATATTTAAAGATAAACATAAGGCATCGAGTGGATGAATTCTATTGTTTTTTTGAATATGAGTGAATTCACTACCATTATCTGTTTGAATAACTTTAGGTTGATAGTCAAAGTAAAGAATAGCTCTTTTTAAGAAGTCAACAGTAGAATAACTAGATTGTTCCATATAAGGGTAGATGAATCTTTCACGGGAAGCTTCATCAATGATTGTGTATTGATAAAATTTCTGTCCATCATTGCCAGAGTAACATTGTTTTGGAACATATTTCACATCCATTTGCCACTTAATACCTAGTTCAGTAGGAGTATCATAGTGTTTAGGAACATATTTCACATGTTTTTCTTTATTTACAAAATACCCAAGTTTTCTCATGACTCTAAATAAAGAACAGGCATGTCTAGTATAGCCTCGTTCGGTTCTTAGTTTCCCATATAGTTCAGACATAGAAATATGAGGATTTCTTCTTACATAGTCCTTAATCCATTTTAATTCTTGTTCAGTATGAGAATTAGGATGAGGAGTATGAGGACGATGGGATTTATTCATAAGAGAATCTTTAGTGCCGTCAAACAGTTTATTTCGCCTCATTAAAGAAGCTTTAGAAATATGGTAACGTCTACAGACGTGGCTAATAGACTTAGTTTGTCTATATAATTGGACAGAATAAAATTTTGTATTTAAATCGTGTGGCAAATATCTAAGAGTTTGTGATATACTAGTCATAGCGATTAATCCTTTCTTTTAATGTTTTGTTCAATTAACATTTTAAGGCATTAATCGCTTTTTGTATACCATCTTAGTCTCACATCAATTATAACTCAACAATAAATCATATCACGGAAATAGAGTGAAAATGTCATATCACGGAAATAGAGTGAAAATTGACAATATAAGAAAAATATGATAAGCTATTCGCATATTTGACGTGGAGATTATCCAAGTAGTTAATTTGAAACTCTTTACAGGAAATTGTGGTCACCGACTGAGAGCCACTTAAGAAAGGCAAATTAATGAATTTCAATAATCGAGTCAAATCGTGTAAGAGCGTTAATCTAATGAGTTAGTAGAAATGCTATAAACAAAGGTGGTACCACGAGCAATTCGTCCTTTATGGATGGTTGCTCGTTTTTTTATTTAATGGCTCTATAGCTCAGTTGATAGAGCAAGGGACTGAAAATCCTTGTGTCGTAGGTTCAATTCCTACTGGAGCCACCATTTATTATTTAAAATCAGATGAAAGGAAGTGATTAATTTGGAAAGTGATTTTAATAGTGATTTTTTTAGATTAATCACTGTAAACAAATAATCTAATTGAATAATGAAAGGGAGTTTTAAAAATGAAACATTTAACAAAAGAACAATTAAAAAGAGACCTTGAAATTAGAGATTTATCTGATGAAGAGCAAGGCGAACATTGTATGCAATTAATAATGAACGAAGTTATTGGTGCATTAAAAGAATATTGGGATTGTCCAGTTACAATATATAGAGAAGATCCAATTGTTACGGTCGAAGATAATTATGATAAGTTAAAAATTGATAAAGAAAGTGTACTACGAAGTGAAGTATATACAAGGTATGTTGATGATAATCATGTTTTAAGAACTATGGCTTCTGTTATGGTCCCTAGAGGTTTACAATCAATAAAAGATGAAATAAAACCAAATCGTTTACTTGCTTGTGTAGGATTGGTTTATAGAAGAGATCAAATAGATAGAGTACATAGTGGAGTTCATCATCAAATGGATTTATGGTATACTTCTGAAAATCCAGTTAGCGAACAAGATATGCAAGATATGATAAATATTATTGTTAAAGTAGTAACTGGAAAAGAAAATTCTGAATATATTACAATTCCTAAAATACATCCATATACACTTGATGGTAGAGAAATTGATATAATGGTTGATGGTAAACCACTTGAAATATTAGAATGTGGTTTAACTAATCCAAAGATTTTAGAAGAGAATGGTTGTAAAGGAAAATATGGTTTAGCATTAGGATTAGGTTTAGAAAGAATTTTAATGGTTAGAAAAGATATTAAAGATATAAGGTTACTTAGATCAACAAATGAAAAAGTTTTATGTCAAATGAATGATTTAGAGCCATATAATGAAGTTTCTAGTATGCCTCCAGTTGTAAGAGATATATCTGTAGTAGTAGACAAGAACTTAGATGTTGAACTTTTAGGTGATATGGTTAAAGAATCAGGTGTAGACACACATATTATAGAAGAAGTTAAAATATTATCTGAAACACCATATGAAGATTTACCAGATAAAGCTAAAGAACGTTTGGGTATTGAAGAACATGAAAAAAATATTTTAGTTAGAATTGTTTTAAGAAGTTTAGAAAGAACTTTAACTAATGAAGAATGCAATATTTACAGAGATATAATTTATAGACATATATCTACAAAAGAAGGGTATTTAAGTCAAAATAAAACTCAAACAAAATAGATATTTGAAGAAATTAAATTTAAAAAAGAGAGGTATTTAAAATGAATGATAGAAATGAAATATTAAATAAATTCTATAATGAAGCATGTGATGAAGATACAAGGTTAGATCCAAAACATAGACAATTAGAATTTTTAACGACAGATAGATATGTTCAAAAATATTTAAAACCAGATTGTAGAATACTTGAAGTTGGAGCAGGAACTGGAAAATATTCTTTGTATTATGCAAAACAGGGTTATAAAGTTAATTCTATTGAATATGTACAACATAATTTAGATGTACTAAGAAGTAAAATTACAGATGAAATGAATATAGTTGCAGAGCAAGGCGATGCCATCGATTTATCAAGATTTGATGATAATACTTTTGATATTGTATTAGTTTTAGGACCTTTATATCACTTGTATACTGAAGAAGAAATAAATGAATGTATAAGTGAATCTAAACGAGTATGTAAAAATGATGGTATTATGATGTTTGCCTATTTACCTAATGATTCGATAATGATAAGTTGGGCACTGCTAAAAGGACATTTAAAATCTGGATATGATAATAAGCAATTTGATGAGAACTTTAGAATTATTTCTGAGCCGAGTGAAATAATGAGAGCATTTTATATTGATGAACTAGAAAAAATTATGGATTCAAATGGCATTGAAAGAATTAATAATATTTCAACATCAGGTGTTGCACCACATTTTAGAAATATTATTGATAATCTATCAGATGAAGAATTTGAAATTTGGAAAAATTATCACTTTAGTTCCTGTGAAAGAAAAGAAGTCCAAGGGTATAGTACACATATGCTATATATTGGTAAAAAATTAAGATGATAGCTTATAGCGATAAGCCATCGTTTTTTTTTATTTTGAACTTGGCAATTTTCCCATAATTCTTTTGATACGATAGGTTCAACAACAGCTTCAAAATTTCTTGGATTTCTAGTAGTTTTACATCTAATTATTATTTTATGAGGTTCAACATAGGTTGAGTTAGTTCTATTTATTTTTCTTATACTACCATTTATGTTTTTTTTTAGTAGTATTTGAAAACTTGCATATTAGTTCTAATTTTTTTATGATTTTTCAATAAGGATCTCCTACTTAATAATATTTACTTTAAATACCATTCTTTTTTGTAGGATAGCCTTTGTATAACTTCCAATCCTGATAAGTGAATTTCGATACAACAAAAAAATAACCCATTTCTGAGTTGATTGTATTAAAAAAGCTCGAAAAGTTCGAGCCTAAATATACCCCTTTGTCAATAGCCTGAAATCAATCTTGCGATCGATTTCTATATATCAAAGCCCGAAAAGTTCGAACAGATTCGTCACTGGAGCGGATGAGGGGAATCGAACCCCCGTCACAGCCTTGGCAAGGCCGTATTCGAGCCACTAAACTACATCCGCAATTTTGGAGGGCCTAGTCGGATTTGAACCAACGATCAGGGAGTTGCAGTCCCACGCCTTACCACTTGGCTATAGACCCAAATTACTTGAATTACCACCAAAAGATAACTCATGAATATAATAGTACACTAATAATTTTTTTTTGTCAATTCATGTTTTTGCTTTTTTCTATTAAATTATATGAGAAATAGAAAAAGAAAGTACTTATAGTAAAAAATATTTAAAAAAATAATAGAAAAAACTCCCATGCCTAATATTGTGTGATAAAATTAAAATAAAAGATACAAGAATAATACTATCTAAGAAAGAAGGTGTAGGGAGTAATATTATTC
>CALVUM010000006.1 GCA_944363605.1 uncultured Bacilli bacterium | reverse complement strand
GACTGAACTCATTAATACGGATTACTTATATGATTTTAGGGATATAGAATGATCATCTATATCCCTTTTCTTTTTTTCTCTAAATTAATGTGCTGATTTCACTTCAAAATAAAATGCAGATCTATATCTTTATGTCAAGCAATTGTAAATTGACGTGGGGGGGGGGTAATAATGATAAAATTATCTTAGGAAACTAAGATAATTTTTTTGGTTTAAGGAGTTGATTTATAAAATGGAAAAAGTAAAAGAAAACAAAAAGGTAGTCATAGTATTTATTTTATTATTAATTATGCTTAGCTTAGGAGTTAGTTATGCTTATTGGTTGATAGTAAAAACACAAACAGGGAATAATATTATTTCATCAGCTTGTTTAAATATTACTTTTACAGGAGAAAATGATATCCAACTTTCAAATGCCTATCCTATGAATGATGAAGAATTGTATGAATTCTTAACAACAACTACCCCATATCATTTTACAATAACCAATGAATGTGAAGAAGAAACCAATGTAGTTATTAATTTAGAAACTCTAGGAGAAGAAGAAACCAAACTAGGGGATCAATATATGGATGTTATCTTATATAATGGAGAAAAAAACTTTGAAGAAATCCTAACAAAAAATCAGCAAAAGACTCAAATATATAGTAAAAAAGGAGAAAGTCATAGTTATAATAATGTAGAGATATATGATTATAAATTAACCAATAACTTGGAAAACAGTGAGAAAGTACTAGAAGAAGCAATCAAAGCATACAGATTATATGAATTCACATTAAAAGGAAAAGAAAGTAAAAGTTTCAATTTGATCGAATATATGAGTCAAGACACACCAGCCTTAGAAGAAACTATGAATAAAGAATTTAGAAGTAAGATTACTGTAAGTACAGCATATAGTCCACCACCAACAAGAAATATGCTTGCTGCAAGAACATGCAGTTATAGTTGTTCAAATAATCCTAATAGTGTTTTTCAAGATGAATATATAAAAAATACGACCAAGATTGTATTTGCAAACACTATGAATCCACCAAGTACATATGTGGCATCATATGATGAAAGTAGCTTACAAGATGAAAGTGTCATAGCGTATGTAATTGAAAATGAAGAAGGAGGAACATATACTATAGAATTTCAAACAGATGGAATATTTTTGATGAAGTCTGGACAATATTATTTTTCTAGATTCTCGAATGTAACCGAAATAGAAGGATTAGAATATATAGATACATCAAAAGTAACAAATATGTATGATATGTTTTCATACATGACTAATCTAACAACATTAGATGTCAGTCATTTTGATACTTCAAATGTTACAAATATGAGTTATATGTTTTCTCACATGAGTAATCTTACAACATTAGATGTCACTAACTTTGATACATCGAATGTAACAGATATGCATGATATGTTTTCTTATATGGAAGACTTAACCGAATTAGACGTCAGTAACTTCAATACCTCAAATGTCACAAATATGAATTATATGTTTCAGGAAGAAAAAAATCTTACAAAATTAAATGTAAGTACTTTCGATACTTCGAATGTCACAAATATGAGTGGTATGTTTTATAATATGAGGAATCTATCCGAATTAGATGTCAGTAACTTTAATACCTCAAATGTGACAAATATGGGTTATATGTTCTATAATATGTATAGTCTTACAACATTAGATTTGAGTAATTTCGATACCTCAAATGTAACCAATATGAGTAATATGTTTTCTGACATGAGGTATCTTATCACATTAGATGTCAGTCATTTTGATACGTCACAAGTGACGAATATGAGTCATATGTTCTATGGCATGAGTAGTCTCACCACATTAGATATAAGTAATTTTGATACTTCAAAAGTTACAAATATGAGTCATATGTTTCAGAACATGAGTAAACTAACCGAATTAGATGTCAGTAATTTTGATACCTCAAATGTCACAGATATGAATTATATGTTTGGAGAAGATTCTAAATTAACCAATATTACATATGGAGATAATTTCATCTATGCCAATTCAGCAACTATTACCAAAATGTATTATAATTGCCCGGCTAACAAACCAACTGATTCTTCTTGGGATGGAGTTATTTAAAATGTCAACTTGTTTGTCAAGTTGCTTTTTTTATGGTCTTTTTTCTTTCGCGTACTTTACTTTTTTTACTTTTTTTAGTAATATAATGGTAGACAGTGGTAGGTTGTGGAAGAAAGTGGGGGATTACTTATGTTCATGGGTGAATATCATCATAATATTGATGAAAAAGGCCGAATTGTAATTCCAACGAAATTTCGTGAGCTTTTAGAGAATAATTTTATAGTCACAAAAGGAATTGAAAAATGCCTTTATGTGTATGCAAAAAAAGACTGGGATAAACTAGTCAGTGAATTAAATACTCTACCTTTTACCAAAAAAGATGCTCGTACTTTCATCCGTAGCTTTTTCTCAGGTGCCACTGAATGCGAGTTGGACCGTCAAGGAAGAACTTGCTTAGCCTCCCCATTGATCAGTCACGCCGGTTTGCAAAAAGAATGCGTGATAATCGGCGCGAATGATCGAATTGAAATTTGGGATCAACAGGCTTGGAATGATTTTTTGAATGACAACGAAGAAAAATTAAGCGATATTGCTGAGAATTTGTTTGGGAGTGTCTCATAAATGAAACATTATTCAGTTTTGAAGAGTGAAGCTATAGATGGGCTTCAAATTAAAGATGATGGTGTCTATGTAGATGCTACTTTAGGATATGCTGGTGATGCATCAGAGATTTTAAAAAGAATAAAAAGGGGAAAATTATTCGCTTTCGATCGTGATGAAGAAGCTTTAAAGTATTCAGATAAAGTATTACAAAAACTCGGCAATTCTTATACGCTCATTCATAGTGATTTTATTCATCTAAAAGAAAAATTATATGAATTGGGAGTAGAAAAAGTAGATGGCATTCTTTTTGATTTAGGAGTGTCTTCTCCTCAACTAGATGAAAATCGGGGATTCAGTTTCATGAGAAATGAGATTCTGGATATGCGAATGGATAGAAGTTCTTCAGTAACTGCAGAAAATATTGTGAATGAATATTCTTATGAAAAATTGAAAAATATTTTTTATCAATATGGAGAAGAAAAACAAAGTGCTTTAATTGCTAAAAAAATAGTTGAAGTAAGAAAGAGCAAAGAAATAAAAACAACACAGGAATTATGTGAGATTATTTGTTCAGCAGTAGGAGCAAAATATTATTATAAAACTCATCCAGAGCGAAATATTTTTCAAGCAATTCGCATTGAAGTTAATAACGAACTTACAGATTTAGAGAATGTTTTACCAGATGCTATTTCATTATTAAAACCTAAGGGGCGTTTAGTAGTCATTACTTTTCATTCTTTAGAAGATCGAATAGTAAAACAAGTGTTTAAAAAATACAGTGAAGTAGATAAAATGGTTAAGGGGTTGCCAAACATTCCTTTGGAGTATCAGCCACTTATTAAAATAATAAATAAAAAACCTATTACACCAAGCGAACAAGAACTAGAGGAAAATACAAGAAGTAGAAGTGCCAAACTTAGAATTGTAGAAAGGATCTGAATGTATGCGTAAAACTCGTAATAAAAAAGTGAAAATGTTAAAAGGAGAAAAATTTATGTATATATTAATTCTTCTTGCTTTAATTGCTTTTCCGATAAGTACAGTTTTCACAAAAGCAGTTCTATCTGAAACCAATATTTCCTTAGAACAAATGAAATCAAAAATTGAAACTCAAGAAGGAATAAATGAGTCTTTAAGCATGCAAGTAGATGAGCTTGCCTCATTAGACAAAATCCAAGAAGTTGCATCTGAGAAAGGTTTGACTTATAATAATGATAATATAAAAAATGTTGAATAAAAATTTAAGGAGAAAGAATGAAGAAAAAAAGCCAACGTAATTTGAAAATTCATTTAAATTTGAAGCTGACAATGCTTATTGTTGGTCTTTTTTTCTGTACAATTATAGCGAAACTTTGTTATGTTGTGTTAAGCAACAATGTCGATGGAATTAATTTGACAGAATTTGCAAGTAATAGAAATACAACTAAAGAAACACTTTATGCAGATCGAGGAGTAATATATGATATAAACGGCAAACCTTTAGCTAAAAATGCCAATTCTTACAAAATTATAGCCATTTTGTCTTCATCAAGGACTACGGATCCAGATAATCCGCAACATGTAGTAGATAAGGAAATGACGGCAACTAAGCTATGTGAAGTTTTAGCAAGTTCTGAAGAGTCAAAAACAAGTTGTATCGAGACATTAAAAGGATATTTTAATCAGGACTTATATCAAGTAGAACTGGGTAACTGGGGCAGAATTACAGAGGATGAACGGCAAGCAATCCTTGCTCTTGATTTACCAGGAATTGAGTTTGAAACGTTAGCCAAAAAACGTCAATATATTAATTCTTCTTGGGCATCTTATATTTTAGGCTATGCAAGAAGTAATGATGATGGCGAAATTGTGGGTGAAATGGGAATAGAATCCTATTTTAATGATGAATTAAAGGGACAGAGTGGGTATGTCGAATATCAGCAAGATGCTTATGGATATAAAATGGCCACAAGCGAAGAAATAAGAGAAGATGCAATTTCGGGTTCAGATGTTTATTTGACAATAGATAGTGATGTACAAAATATTTTAGAAAATGCGATTGCTAGTTTTTCTAAAGATAAAACTTTAGATTGGGCATTTTTCACAATAATGGATGCCAAAACAGGAGCGATTATCGGAAGTGCATCTAATCCCAATTTTAATCCGAATACTCTAGAAGGGTTAAATAACTATCTAAATCCTTTGGTGGGATATCAATATGAGCCCGGAAGTACTATGAAAATTTTTTCTTGGCTTGCTGCCTTAGAAAATGGAGTTTATAATGGGGAGGATACTTTTCAATCAGGAACGATAACTTTAAGTGATGGAAATACGGTAATTAAAGATTTCAATAAAGTTGGTTGGGGAAATATTAACTATGATACAGGTTTTGCCTACTCATCAAACGTTGCTGCAACAAACCTAGCCTTGAAATTAGGTTCGGCAAAATTAAATGATTACTATAATCTTTGTGGTTTTGGCGAAAAAACAGGCATTACTCTTCCTGGGGAAGCAGAAGGTTTAGTTGATATAACATATGAATCAGAATTAGCAAATGCATCCTTTGGACAAGGTATTCTAGTTACACCGATTCAAATGCTTCAAGCAATGAGCGCACTTGCGAATGATGGTGTAATGATAAAACCCTATATTGTTGATAAAATTGTCGATAATAATGGCAATGTGACAATAGAACAAGAAAGGACAGAAGTAGAAAGAATTGCTAGTAGTGAATCCATTTCCAAAATGAAACAACTTCTTTATAATGTAGTTTATAATAGTTTTAGCTATAATAAAGGTTATGCTCCGGATAATGTAACGATCGCTGGAAAAACCGGAACAGCTCAAATAGCTTCTACTTCAGGTGGTTATTTAACGGGAGAATACGACTACATTAAATCCTTTTTAGGAATGTTTCCTTATGAAGAGCCACAATATATATTTTACTTTGCTACAAAACGTTTTGTTGGATCAAGTAACGATATATATAAAGTCGTATCGAATACAATAAAAGAAATCGCGAATATTGTAAATGTTACTACAGAACAAACCGATGTGGATACGAGTAAAATTGTTTATATAAGTCAATATCTTTCAAAAGAAACAACTGCAGTTGTAGAAGATTTGAAAAAAATTGGACTTTCACCAATCGTTTTAGGAAATGGAAAATATGTGATTAATCAGTACCCTTTAGGAGGAACCAAAGTTATTACAGGATCTAAAGTGTTTATAAAAACAAATGACTCAGTAATTACAATGCCAGATGTAACAGGTTGGAGCACAAACGAAATTTTGCGTTTTTGTAATCTCATTAATTTAAAATATACTTTAACTGGTTATGGAAAAGTAATAAGTACCAATATTCCTAAGGATACGATAATTGATATAAATAGCATGACATTAGAAATAACACTAGGGATTTAAAGGGACTGTTGAAAAACTAAACAATTAGTTTTTTGATAGTCCCTTAATGCATATTAAAATGTATTAATATCGTTTATTTTTTAACGAAAAAAGGATAAAAACTTCGTTAGAAAGAAAATGAATTTCTAAGCTGAAAGGTTAACAATAAGACATCTCTTATTTATAGAATTAACAATTAACAAAAGAAAAAATATAGTTGCCTTTTTAAAAAAAGTCTAGTATTCTTAAATGAGAAAAGAGGTTTTTTATGAAATACGATTATGTAATAGTTGGAGCAGGCTTATTTGGTTCTTGTTTTGCGCATGAAATGACTAAAATTGGGAAAAAATGTTTAGTCATAGATCGAAGAAATCACATCGGAGGAAATGTTTATTGTGAGGATATGCATGGTATTCATGTTCATAAATATGGCGCGCATATTTTTCATACCTCAAATAAAAAAATTTGGGAATATGTGAATCAATTTTGTGAAATGAATAATTATATAAATTCGCCAATTGCAAACTTTCATGACGAACTATATAATATGCCTTTTAATATGAATACTTTTACAAAATTATGGGATGATGTGATTACCCCAGAAGATGCGAAGAAAAAAATTGATGGACAGCGAAAAAGTTTGGAAGGAAAAGAACCTGCTAATTTAGAGGAACAAGCGATTTCTTTGGTCGGGAAAGATATTTATGAAAAATTAGTCAAGGGATATACTGAAAAACAATGGGGCAAAGATTGTAAGGAATTGCCAGCTTTTATTATCAAACGTTTGCCTGTTCGATTTACTTTTAATAATAATTATTTTAATGATCGTTATCAAGGTATTCCAATTGGAGGATATAATAAAATCATTGAAAAAATGTTAGAAAATTCGGAGGTTTTATTAAATACAGATTATTTAAAAGATAAAGAAAAATATAATGCTTTAGGCAAAAAAATTCTATATACAGGTATGATAGATGAATATTTTGATTATGAATTAGGAAATTTAGAATATCGTTCTTTAAAATTTGAAACAGAATATTTAGAGACTTGTGATAATTTTCAAGGAAATGCAGTTGTAAATTATACAGATAGAGAAACTCCTTATACAAGAATTATTGAACATAAACATTTTGAATTTCAAGAATGTAAGGGAACGGTTATTACAAGAGAATACCCAAGTAACTGGATAATAGGTATGGAAGCATATTATCCTGTAAATGATGAAAAAAATACTATGTTATATACGAAATATCAAGATCTAGCTAAAAAAGAAGCCGATGTAATTTTTGGCGGAAGACTTGGAAATTATAAATACTATGATATGGATAAAGTATTAGAAGCAGCTTTAGAATTGGTTGAAAAAGAAAAAAATGAGTGTAAATAATCTGCCAAAAGAGACTTTTTGCGACGCCAAATAATTGTAAATTGACGTAGGGGAGGGTAATATGATAAAATGATAATATCAAACAAAAAGTGTCAATAAATATATAGTCTAAGTTGCTTTTCGCTACTTTTTACTGTACAATAAACTAAGAAAGGGAAGTATGTAATTTATAGGGTGATTAAATGAAGAATAATGAGATAGCTATGGAAGAAGTTAGCCTTGCTTGGCGTTGTAAAAGAGTTATGTATTTTGCATTTAAAAGAATTTTTGATATTGGTTGTAGCCTTGTAGGAATTGTTTTTTTAATTCCTCTTTTAGTCATTATAAAAATTGCATATATTTGCACTGGAGATTTCCATAGTGTTTTATATTCACAAGAAAGAATAGGAAAAAATGGGAAAATTTTTCGATTACATAAATTTAGAACTATGATTCCAAATGCCGAGGAAATTTTACAAGATTGGTTAAAAAATAATCCGGAAAAAAGAGATGAATATTATCGTGATCGCAAAATTGATAAAGATCCAAGAATTACGAAAATCGGAAATATCCTAAGAAAGACTTCTTTAGATGAATTTCCACAATTTATTAATGTATTGATTGGGGATATGTCTTTAATTGGGCCAAGACCTGTCGTTTTAGATGAAGTAGAAAATTATGGAAAAAATAAAGAGAAATTTTTAAGTATTCGTCCAGGTTTAACGGGTTATTGGGCGAGTAGTGGCAGAAGCAATACTTCTTATAAAGAACGCATGGATTTGGAACTATTTTATGTAGATCATTGCTGTATAAGATTTGATTTGCAAATTATTTGGAATACGATTATTACAGTAATTAAAAGAGATGGAGCAAAATAATGAAAAAAGCAGTAGTTCTTATTTTGCTAGTTTTTGTATGTTTTGGCTGTGGAAAAAAGGAAGAAGAAAAGCCGGAAGTAAGTGAGCCTATTATTGAAGAGACTCCAAAAGAAATAACAGTTATAGATGTAAATTCAAAAACTCGTCCTTATGCGATTGTTGTCAATAATTCTACAGTTGCGGTTAAAGTGCAAACTGGTTTACAAAAAGCTTATTTAGTCTATGAATTTCCTGTTGAAGGAGGATTGACAAGATTGATGGCTTTATATAAAGATGTTAGTGATTTAACAGTTGGTACAATCAGAAGTTCTCGGCATAATTTCTTAGATTATGCAATGGAACATGATGCGATATTTGTTCATTATGGATGGAGTCATTATGCAGAAGATGATGAAAAAGAGTTAAAATATGATTATATAAATGGTATTTTTGGAGGACCTTTTTGGCGAGAGAATCCAGAAGGATTAGCTAGAGAACACACAGCTTATACAAATACTTCAAAAATTAAAGAATACGTGGCTCAAAAAGGATATCGAGAGACGACAGAGAATGGACTTGTATTAAACTATGATGTAAATGGTGTGGATTTACAAAATTTAGAAGGAACTATTTTGGCTAATAAAGTAATTATTCCGTCAAACGGAAATTTAAATACAACTTATGAGTATGACGAAGAACAAGATTTATATAAACGATATGTAAATGGAAATCCTCATATAGATTACGAAACCAAAAAACAGTATACTGCGAAGAACATTCTTGTTCAAAAAATCAATACAAAAATGGCAAGTGATAATTACTATTGGGATTTAGAAACTGTTGGAAGTGGCGAAGGATATTTTATTACAAATGGCTATGCTACTCCAATTCTTTGGTCAAAAGAAAGTAGAGAATCAAAGACAAAATATAGCTATTTAGATGGTAAAGAAGTGCTGTTAAATGATGGTATTACTTATATTCAATTACAATCAAATAGTCAAGTTTTAAGTATAGAATAGCTATTAAACATAAGAAAAGGGTGAGGTTTATGACAATTGATATTATTTGTCCATTGTATAATGCCGAGGAATATATTTTGAGCTTACATAAATCTTTAAACATGCAAAAAAAAGTAAAAATAAATAATATTGTTTATATACTTACAGAGTGTAAGGATAATACAGAGAAGTTATTAAAAGAAAATAAGATTCCTTATAAAAAAATTAAAAGAGAAGATTTTTCACATAGTTTGACACGTGAACAAGAAGCAATGAAAAGTAAGGCGGATATTGTTTGCTTTATCACGCAAGATGTTGTCATTGAAAGTGATTTATGGTTATATCATTTAACGAAAAATATTAGTAAAGGAAAAGTAGCCGCAGCTTTTTCAAGACAAATATCAAAATATAATAATATTGAAAAATATACACGTGAAAAAAACTATCCAAGTGAATCACGTATTGTTTCTAAAAAAGATATAAAAAATTTAGGCTTAAATACTTTTTTCTTCAGTGATGCATCTGGGGCGATAGATTTGAAAGTTTATAAAAGGCTACAAGGATATGATAGCAAACATCTTCCCACAAATGAAGATATGTATTTTGCTTATAAATTAATCATGAATAATTATAAAATCTCCTATGAAGCAGATTCGGTAGTTTATCATTCTCATAATTTTTCGTTAAAAGAATTGTATAATAGATATAAGTTAACTGGACTTTTTTTCAAAGAAAATAGTTATTTAGATGAATATGGAACAAATAGTGCAGGGGGGGGACTTGCAAAGTATGTCTTGAAAAGAGCTCTAAAAGAAGGTAATATAAAAGTACTTATAAGATTTCCTTTTGATATGGGTGCGAGATTTATAGGAATGAAGGTAGGGAAAAGATGAAAAAACATAATGGAACAATTGCTTTATGGAAGTTTATTTATTGTATAATGATAATAGGCTTACATTTAGGAGTTAGCGAATCTTATCAAGACGTTTCAATTCGTTTTGCAGGAGGTAGCATTGGTGTAGAGTTCTTTTTTATTGTTTCTGGATTTTTATTAGGAAAAAAGGCTTTAAGTGTAACTGGAAAAATCGACTTGGGAAATGAAACAAAAAAATATATGATAAAACGAGTAGTCAGTTTAGTTAGTATGACTTTAATAGTATTTATATTTTCATACTTCTTTTTTACAAATAGTAATGATTATGCGGTTTATAATAAAATTAATTTTATTTGGGATGTTTTGCTATTACGTAATGCCGGAATTCCATATCGTACACTAATTTATGTTGGATGGTATACATCGGTTTTAACAATAATGTCTTTGGTTTTATATCCACTAGTATTAAAATATAAAAATACATTTTTGTATTTTATTGGACCATTGATTATTTTTTTTGCTGGATCATATATTGCGTATACTTGGGGTGGCTCTTTAGCATGGGATGGTGAATATTATACAAAATGTTTATTAAGAGGACTCTTTGATATGTCTATTGGGATCTGCCTAATTCCTATAACAGAAAAAATAAAACAATTAAATTTTACAAAGATTGGAACAATCTGTCTTACATTAATAGAAACAGTTGGCTTTAGTAGTATATTATTCCTAGTTAATACAAAAAGTAGCCATATTAAATATGATTATGTGATGATTTTGATATTTGCAATTTGTATACCGATAGCTTTTTCTAAAAAGAGTTTAACAACAAAGATCACATCAAATAAATTTGTATATTTTCTAGAAAAACTGTCATTTCTAATGTATTTAAGTCAAGGTTTAATTATGGGAATACTACCTTACGCTTTAAATTTTAATGCTTATTTTTATTATGAAATGCTATTAATTGTAATAATAGTAGGTATAGGATTTTCAAGTTTTTGCTTATTCATACTAAATTTATGCAAAAAATATTTTCCAAAAATTAAAAAGATATTTATATATGAGGGGAAATTAACTTGAAAAATAATTGTTTTTTATGGTTTTATGTGTGCCTTGAATGTAGTGAAAGGAATGAATTTAAATGAAGAGAGAAAAAATAGATTTCGTTATTACATGGGTTGATGGAGCAGATCCAGATTGGCTAAAAGAAAAAGAAAAATATACTGTACAAAAAAATGCTGATGGTTCTATTTTCCGTTATAGAGATTTTGGATTATTAAAATACTGGTTTAGGGGTGTTGAAAAATTTGCTCCTTGGGTTAATAAAATATATTTTATAACATGGGGACATATTCCAGAATGGCTTGATACAACAAACCCTAAATTGAAAATAGTAAAACATGAAGAATATATCCCTAAACAGTATTTACCAACTTTTAGTGCTAATACTATTGAAAATAATCTATTTAGGATTCAAAGTTTATCGGAACATTTTGTATATTTTAATGATGATTTCTTTCTTTTAGCAGATGTACTACCAACAGATTTTTTTAAAGATGGTAAACCATTAGATACACCGGCTCTAAACGTACATTGTCCTAAAAAAAGTTTAATCAGTCAGTATTTTGCAATAAATGACGTAAGTATTATTAATGAGCATTTTGATTTCAAAAATTCAATGAAAAAAAATAGTATGAAATGGTACAGTTTAAGAAATGGTACGAAATTATTTCGAACTATTATATTAAGACATTGTCCGCGATTTCCTGGATTTTGGCAGCATCATTTAGCGAGCTCATTATGCAAAAGTGTCATGAAAGAAGTATGGGAAAAAGAATATGATGTGTTAAATAATACATGTTTACATAAATTTAGAGAAACTACAGATGTTAATCAATGGCTTTTTAAAGAGTGGCAGCTAGCTTCTGGAAATTTTGTTGTTAGAAAAGTAAATTTTGGTCAATCATTTTATATTGATCGTGACGGTATTAAAAAAATTCATGATAAAATGATTTCTTATATTACTAAACAAAAGGGTAAAATAATATCAATTAATGACGGAGAAATGAGTGAAAAAGATTTTGAAAATTTATTAGTTGATTTGACTAATGCATTTGAAAAAATATTGCCTCAAAAATCAACGTTTGAAAAGTGAATTAAAAATAATTATTACAATTATGTGTACTTTAAACATAATGAAGGGAATGAACTTAAAATGAATGAAAATAAAAAAATTATTAATTTTATCTATTGCTTAATATTAATGGTTTTGATTTTTCCTAGATCTTTTGAAGTGCTTATTCCACAAATACATGAAATAGTTAATTTTATGAAAATAATTGTTGTTTTTGTGATTGGAATATTATGTGTAAAAAAAAGAATTCGGTTATCAAAATTTAGTATTGCTACATTTATTTTTATTTTTTACATTTTTTTAATTACTCTGGTTAACGGACATTCGATATTTTATTTTTTAAAAACCTATGCTTTAAATATTGGAATTATTTTATTTTGCGAATTAATTTTTCAAGAAGAAAATAAAATGATTTATTTAAAAAATTTTGCTCATTTATTTTTAGCAATGCTTATTATAAATTTATTGGGAATGTTTGTATGTAAAGGTATTTATCAAAGTTACTATTTTGGAGATACTCTAATGTGTCTTTTAGGTCAAGATAATAGGGTGATTTTATATCTAATTCCACCAGTTTTAATTTATTTTTATGATTATGCTTTAGCAAAACAAAAGGTAAGTAAATTTTGTCTCTTTTTGACATATTTAATAGGAACAATTACGTTATATCTATTTTGGTCAGTGGCAGCATTAATGGTTTTTTTAATAATAATTATAGCTAACATATTAATTAATAAAACGAAAATTAAAATTAATTTAAACGTAGCTTTTGTTTTCATTATCTTGTTGAATATCGGTATCGTTTTCTTTCGAGTTCAAAACTTATTTGAATTTGTTATTGTAGACATTTTACATAAGTCTTTGGATTTGAGTTATAGAACAAATATTTGGGATATGGCTATGAACCTTTTTAAGTTAGAACCATTAAAATTCGTTTTTGGTCATGGTTTTTTTGATATTACAAATGTTTTTGAATTTACAGTTATAAAATCTAGCAATATAGTGGTATTTTTTCATCCCAATCATTTGCATAATATTATAATGAACAATTTGTTTTTTGGGGGATTAGTAGGAACGATTTTATATTTTAACCTGTATTTAAAAATTATTCAAAATAATAATAGAATAAAAAATGAAAATAGCATATATAATATGTTTTCTGTTATTTTTTTATCATTACAATTGTTATTGATTTTTGATACATACGAACACTATCAAATTTATTATTTTATTTTATTTTGGTTATATGCTTTTCCTACATTGGTTATAGAAAATTTACAGCAAAAAGAAATGGATTGTGGATTTGAAGATTTTAAGCAAAAAAAAATTACAGATTCTGTTGCGATTATGATGGCGACGTATAATGGTGAAAAATATATTGCTGAACAGCTTAATACAATTGTGCAACAATCATATAAAAATTGGACTTTATATATAAGTGATGATCATAGTAACGATAAGACGTTAGAAATTATAGAACAATTTAGGAAAAAATATAAAAGGCAGATAATTATTGTGCAAAATGATAACAAATTTAATGATGCTAAATTAAATTTTGCAAATTTATATGATAAAGTAGGGGAACATGACTATTATATGTTTTGTGATCAAGATGATGCTTGGGATTCTGATAAAATATATAAATTACTTTATTTTATAAAATCTAAGGAAGAAAAAGAGAAAAATGTTCCAATCTTGGTTTATAGTGATTGTTATATTACAGATAGTAATTTAAATATTATTAGTAAGTCTTTAATTCATGGAACCTGGCGCGAATTACCCGAGAAACAACTTTTAAATCATGTATTAGTGCAGAATTATTTTCCGGGATGTGCAGTTTTATTTAATAAAAAGCTGAAAAAGATTACAGGAACAATATATAAGAAATGTGAGATGCATGATTGGTGGTTAACTCAAGTGGCAAGTTATTGTGGTAGAATATATTTTTGGGATCAGCCATTGCATTATTACAGACAACACGAAAACAATACAATTGGTGCTCAAAAAACAAACGGAAAGTGGTCTAGAAGATTAAAGAAAATATTAAAATATTCTTCTATGCATGATAATTGGAAAAAATTCCAAAAAACTATAATATTACAGGCTAATGAATTAAATGAAAAATTTTGTGATGGGGAATATAAGGATGCAGAAAAGATTGTAAATAGATTTGTTTCTATTATGTCGAAGAAAAATAAATTATTGAAAATCGTTAATTTATATATATATGGTTATAGGCCATCAGAAATAATTAGAATAATTCGTTTAGTGTAGATAAAAGGTGAAAATAATGATTGAAGAATTATTAAGAGATATCCATAAATATTTAAAACTATTAAGATTCAAGAAGAAATTTCGTAAAGCGAATGCAAATAACTGCGTTAAAGTCAACAGAATTTTTGATATGGATAAGGTAAAAATAGGAAATTTTACATATGGAAATTTAAATATACATACTTTTGGGAACTCAAAAGAATACTTGGAAATAGGAAATTTTTGTTCTATTGCTAATGATGTAGTATTTTTATTATCTGGAGAACATAATTATAAAAATATTTCTACTTATCCTTTTAAAGCAAAGTTTAAAATAGTAGAATCAGAATGTTTATGCAAAGGTCCAATTATTGTGGAAGATGATGTGTGGATAGGTGAAAATTCTATTATTCTTTCTGGCGTTAGAATAGGAAAAGGTGCGGTAATTGGAGCTGGATCAATAGTTTCTCACGATGTTCCGCCATATTCTGTATTTGCAAAAGATAGATTTATAAAAAAACGTTTTTCAGACGAGATAATAGAAAGACTACTAACAATTGATTATAGTAAATTTGATAAAGATTTTATAAAAGAAAATATTCAACTTTTTTATTCTGAAATTAACAATGATAATATAGAAGAAATAATTAATAAGTTAGTTAATAAGGAGTGATAAAATGAAAATAATGCATATATGTACAGGATATCCTATTTCTTTTAATGGTGGGATTACTAATTATGTTCGAGCTTTAGCTAATGAACAGCAACAAGCTGGCGAGGAGGTAGTGATTGTTGGAGGTAGGGATAATAAATTTAATAAAAAAGAAAATACTTTCAAATATATTGAATACAATAGTTTTTTTCTAAAACCATTTTCGTTAGCAAATAAAAAGAATATATTTGCCTATCAAAAGATAAAAAAAATTATCTATCAAGAAAATCCAGATATTATACATATACATATGATGTTAGATATTGATTTGAGAATAGCTGATTTTTTAATTGAAAATAATTATAAATATATTATTAGTTTACATGATTATAGTTTTATATGTCCAAGAATAAGGATGTTTAAAAATAATGAACTTTGTAATAATATTGGCGAAAAGTGTTTAAAATGTGCTAATTTTACTGAGCAAAATATATTTATCAATAAACTTTGTAATGTAGGTAAAATAAATAGAGAAAAGTTTAAAAATAATAGTCCTAATTTTCATAAAATGTATCAAATGAATAAAAAACTGTTAGAAGGCGCTACATTACTTTTGCCGGTATCAAATAGAGTAAAAGATATTTATATTAAAGCAAATATAAAAAATAAATACGAAGTGTTACATATTGGTAATGTAACAGCAAATAACTTTAAAAAATATAAGAGTAAAAATTTTCAACCAAGAAAATTAAAAGTTGTTTTTTTAGGCAATTTTTCTAAAATCAAAGGTGGAGAAGAATATATCAAACTTTCCAAGAATTTGGATCATAGAAAATTTGAATTTTATTTTTTAGGTAGATGTAGTGAAGAAGAAAGAGATAAAATGCTCAAGAACGCTATTGTTAATAAAGGAAGCTATAAACAAAACGAGTTATCTAAGATATTAAGAGAGTATGATATAGGTTGTGTACTATCTATATGGGAAGATAATGCTCCACAAGTGGTAATGGAACTATTAAATAATAATATTCCTGTTATTGGAACAAAAATGGGGGGGATTCCTGATTTTGTTGTTGATAATATGAATGGTTTTTTATATGACCCATATGACAAAAAGTCGTTTTTATCTATGATAGAAAAAGTTTCTAAATTAACAGTTGAAGAAATTGAACATATGAAAGAAAATATTACTCCAACAGTAACAACTCAAGAACACTTTAAATCACTTCAAAAAATATATCAAAAGATGTTATAATTAAATAAAAACGAAAGATGTGAGAAAAGTGAAGCATTCAGTCAAAAAGAATTATATTTATAATTTAATATACCAAATATTAGCAATAATATTTCCAATAATTACTACTCCATACATAGCTAGAGTATTAGGGGCATCAGGGACTGGAATATATGGATATACTACATCTATTTCAGCTTATTTTGTTTTATTGGGAACAGTAGGACTTTCTTTGTATGGTCAAAGAGAAATGGCTTATATACAAAATGATACAGAGAAAAGAAATAAGCTTTTTACAGAACTAACCATTATTCGATTTATAACTATGGGTCTATCTATCATATCATTTTTTTTTCTTTTTTGTTTAAATGGGGAATATAAAATTTATTATCAAATTTTGATCTTAGAGTTAATTGCTCAAGCTATTGACATAAGTTGGGTGTATCAAGGTATAGAAGAATTTAAAATAATCGTACTTCGAAATATAATAATTAAACTAATTTCAGTAGTATGTATATTTTTATTTATTCGAAATGCAAATGATATTTGGGTGTATGTTGCAATTTATGGTTTTTCGATATTTGTTGGTAATGTATCATTATGGTTTAAAAAAAGCAAATATGTACAATTTACGACTATTGTAATGTCGAATTTAAAAAAACATGTAAAACCTGTTATTTGTTTTTTTATTCCACAAATTGCAATTCAAGTTTATACAATATTTGATAAGACAATGGTTGGAATTATTTCTAACGATATGAATCAAGTTGGGTATTATGAACAAGCACAAAAGGTAATTAAATTGCTATTAACAATAATTACTTCTTTAACAACAGTAATGATGCCTAGAATAGCAAATTGCTATGCAGAGGGAAAAAGTGAACAAGTTAAAGAATATATTTTCAAATCTTTTAAATTTTTATATTTTTTAGCCTTTCCTATGATGTTTGGTATTATTGCAATATCAAGGAATTTTGTTCCAATTTTTTTTGGACAAGGCTATGATAGCGTTATTTCAATTCTTTCAATAATGAGCTTAATAATAGTTTTTATTGGTATAAGCACGATTATAGGCAGTCAGATATTATTGGCGACTAAAAAGGAAAAAAAATATACTATTTCTGTAATAATTGGTGCCTGTATCAATTTTATTTTAAATATAATTTTGATAACTAACTTTCAAGCATTAGGAGCAACAATAGCAACTGTAGTTGCTGAGCTATCAGTTGCTTTAGTACAATTATTTTATATTCGTAAAGAATTTAATTTAAAAATGATATTAAAAAATTGTTGGAAGTATTTGTTATCAAGTATTATAATGTTTATATTATGTATAAGTATTAATTTTTTAGAATTATCTACTATTAATAAATTGGTTATTCAAATATTAATAGGATTATGTAGTTATTTAGGAATTTTGTTGATTTTAAAAGATGATTTTTTAAATTGTATTTTAGATTTTATAAAGAATCGACTTTTAAAATTAAATAATAAGAAGAAAAAAGAAATTAAGTAGAAAGATACAATTAAGTGGAGTAATTAATAAGAAATTATTTTTTGCAAAAAGAATTTGTTGTTAATATAAATTCATATCAAAAATAATGTAATTTATAGTATAATTAAAGACAAGTGGGTGATAATGTGCTAGATAGAATTTTAGATTTAGCTAAAATAAATAATGTTATTACAAATTTTAGTGAAGAAGCAAGAAAACAATACTATCATTATTTAATTCATGATTTTGGAGTTTTGTTTACTTATCACTCTAATCGTATTGAAGGAACAAATTTGACTTTAACATTAAATGATACAAAGAATATTTTAAATCATACTTTTGATATTAAAAGTATTGAAGATAAAGAAAAACAAAGAGAGATAAAAGAAACAATAAATCATCAAAAAGCATTTCAATATATTTTTGATATTTTGGATCAAGATTTAGATATTATTACAATTATTTGTAATTTACATCGAATTGTTGGGGCGGGAATTATTAAAAATGCTGGAAGTTATAAAAAAAATGAAAATTATTTGATTAATAGTGATGGAAAAGAAATTGATTTTACAAAACCAGAAGACGTAGAAAGTAGAATGAATGAACTAAGGAATAAATTTGAGACGGAATGGAAGTCTTTAACCGCTTTTGAACAAGCCACAAATATTCACATGTCAATAATTAACATTCATCCGTTTGCTGACGCAAATGGCAGAGTAGCCAGATTAGTTTTAAATTATATATTAATAAAAAACAATTATCCTCCAATTAATATAAATGAGAGTTTAAAACTTTCTTATTATTCCTTAATTGAAGAAATAAATATAAATACCGATTATTTAAATGAACCAATGCAATTTGGAGATACAAGATTGTTTTATGAAACCATCCAGCAATTATCCATTAATACATTTAAAAATTTGGAAAAGTTTATAGATAGAAAGTAGGTTGATTTATGACAAAAAAAGGAAAAAAGCAAAAAATGACAAATCCATTACTTAGAAAATTTAGTTTAGGTCTATGGATTGTTTCGATTTTATTTATGATTATTCTAGGCTATTTTATTTATTCAGCGAATATTCTTCCTGTTAAGTATTTTTTAGCTATTGTCATTTTATTTGTAGTTTTAATGGCAATACATGGAATTTTTATTTTAAATAAAAAAACAAGAACATGGTTTTTAATTTTGTTAAATATTTTAGCTTTTGTTTTTATGGCTGTTGAAGCTTTTGCTATTTTAAAAATTAATGATACTTTAACTTTTTTAAGAGAAAATTTAGGAGCTCATTTTGAAACAAATGTTTATAATATTGTTGTCAATAAAGATTCTCAATATGCTTCTTTAGAAGATATTAAAACTAAAGAAATTAAAACAGTTAAAGATATGGAAGATATGACTTTAGTTGAAAGTGCTTTAAAGAGAAAAGTAGAAGTTTCCATTTTATATGAAGAAAATATTGTGGATTTGCTTTTAGAAGTGAGTAATAACAAAGAGTTAATTATTTTAGTGAATTCAGGAAATTATGATGCAATGATTCAAAATGATGAAGATTATGAAGGAAAAGTACGTATTTTAGATACTATCGAAGTTGTAACCGAAAAAGAAGAAATGGACGCGAATATTGATGTGACAAAAGAACCATTTGTGGTTTATTTAAGTGGGATAGATACTAGGAGTAATTCTCTTCCATCAAGAAGTTTGAGTGATGTAAATATTCTTTTGGCAGTAAATCCAAAAACAAAAAATATTTTGATGATTCATATTCCAAGGGATTACTATGTTCAATTACATGGCACAACAGGTAATAAAGATAAACTTACACATTCTGGAACTATCGGTGGCATAGAACTTAGTATGAGTACAATTGAAGATTTACTAGAAATAGAAATTCCTTATTATATTCGAGTAAACTTTAATGCGGTAGTAAATTTGGTTGATGCTATTGGTGGAATTAATATTAATTCAGATGTTAATTATTCATTTACATGTTGGACAGATCGTAGTTGTACTTTTAATCCAGGATTAAATTATGTTGGAGGAAAATGTGCTTTAGCTTTCGCTAGAGAACGTCATGCTTATGATTCAGGTGATCGTCATCGTGGAGAGAATCAAGAGCAAGTAATTGAGTTAATCATTAATAAAATAACAAGTTCCTCAACTTTGATTACCAATTATAACAATATTTTAAATGCTTTAGATGGAACTTTTGAAACAAATTTAACAACAGAAGATATTACCAATCTAGTAAAAATGCAAATTGATGATATGGCATCATGGCATATTAACAGTGTTAATGTAGATGGAACAGGTGCCTATTTACCTACTTATAGTTATCCAAATCAAAATCTTTATGTTATGAATCCAAATATGGAAAGTGTTCATACAGCTATTGCTAAACTAAATGATGTATTGGAGACTCCAAATGAATAAAAAGAAGATAATTGCTTGGTCATTGTTTTTGTTTTGGCTCTCGCTTATCTTCTTTTTTTCTTCACAAAATGGTAATGATAGTAGTGAGTTATCTAATGGCTTTTTAAAAACTTTAGAAAATATTATCCATATCCCTTTAACAAATGATTTTTTTTCGTTCATTATTCGAAAATCTGCTCATTTTTTAGAATACTTTCTTTTAGCATTAATTACCTGTAATTTAGTTAAACAGTATCGTATGTTACAAAGAAAAGAAAACTTGTACATCTTGTTGTTTTGTGTTTTTTATGCTTTTAGCGATGAATTTCATCAGCTTTTTGTGGGCGGAAGAGCTTCAAAAGCTTTAGATGTGTTTATTGATTCGCTTGGTAGTCTACTGGGAGTAATCGTTTATTTTTTAATAATAAAATTTAGAGAAAGTAAAAAACTCTAAATTTTTTTTCAATAAAAAAAGGAATTCAAGAATTTTTCTTGTATATATCAGTAGAAGAAACAAATCTTCTTAGAAGGGAGGAAGATAAATGCTCAGTAACGATTTAGTTTTTAAAGAAATTTTTGGTACTCAAAAAAATATTCGTTTTTTGGAACATTTCTTGGAAGAATTAAAAGAACTACCTCAAGGTTCTTTAAAAGGAAAAGTGACTATTTTAAACGGAAATCCTTTAAATAAAACAAATGTCAAAAACAAAAGTGTAGTCTCTGATATTTTAGTAGCTATTTCAAAAGAAATTGTCAACTTAGAAATGTATACGAACTTTAATGAAGAAGATTTTACTAAAAGTAAAGTATACTTTTTTCGAATATACTCTACAGATCTTCCTATAGGAAAAAACTATAAAGAACAAAATAAAGTATCCCAGTATAATATTTGTTTAAAAAGTTCTTTATCATTCACAAAAAGTTTAAAAATTGAGTATTTATTAAAAGAAAATGAAAAAAATATGGTTGTTGCCAAAGATTTAAAAGGGACCATTTATAACCTTGACAAATTAAAAAAACATAATTATAATGTGGGTAAAAATAATTTATTAGAGAGAATACTTTGGTTAATCAAAGCAGAAACGGATGAGGAAAGATTATCCATTGCGAAAGGAAGTGAATTTTTAATGGATGTAGTAACCCAAATACGAAAATTTCTTTATGATGAAGAAGTTAGAGAAATGAAAAACTTGCAAGACAAATGGAAACGAGAAGCAGAAAGAGAAGGTTTTGAAGAAGGCCATGAAAAAGGATTTAAACAAGGTATCGAGCAAGGTATTGAGCAAGGTATTGAGCAAGGAATTGAGCAAGGAATTGAGAAAGGTATCGAGAAAGGTATTGAGCAAGGGTTTGAAAAAGGGATGGCAAATAATCAAGTTCTCACAATTAGGAATATGCAAAAATTAAATTTTGATTTAGATAGTATGCAAAAAATTACTAATTTAGACAAAAAGACTATAGAACAAATCTTGCATAATTTAGAATCGTAAAAAAACGATTCTTTTTTTGCATAAACTTGTCTTTTTATGTCCATATTATGCGTAGGTGAGAAAAATGAGAAAAGAAGAGTATCAGAAATTGGTAAGTGAGTATACGCCAAAAGAAAATAAATGGAAGAATGCAGTAATAGCTTTTTTAGTAGGAGGATTAGTAGGATTTTTAGGACAAGTAATTGTCGCAATTTTACAAAATTCGTTTGGTATGGAGACTACAGAGGCCTGCTCTTGGTTGTGTGTAATCATGATTTTTTTAGCAAGTTTAGCCACAGCATTAGGATTTTTTGATAATTGGGTTACAAAATGTAAAGCAGGTCTTTTTCTACCAACTACAGGTTTTGCTCATTCCGTAACGTCTGCCGCTTTAGATTACCGTAAAGACGGTTTTATAACAGGATTAGGGTCAAGCTTTTTTAAGTTAGCTGGAAGCGTTATTTTATATGGAATAATAAGTGGATTCTTCTTAGCAATTTTAGGGGTGATTATTTATGGCTAGTAAAAAGTTTAATAATATTTATATAAAAAATTCTTTTAGCATTGCTGGACCAGTAGAAAAGCAAGGAAGTATTAAAGATTATGATTTAGTTATGGATGATTATTATTTTAATGAAAAAACATTTGAACAAGCCGAGATAAAAATGCAAAGAACAGTCATTGATAATTTATTAAATCGTTCTAAATTAATTAATAGTGAAGTGGACTTATTAGTTGGAGGAGATTTGTCGAATCAAATTAGTGTTTCTTGTTATGCAGCAAGTCACTATTCCATTCCATTTTTTGGAGTTTATTCGGCATGTGCTTCGTTTACTCAAAGTTTAATTACAGGAGCGGAATATTTGGATAATAAACGTAAAGGTAATGTCATTTGTGTGACTTCCTCTCACAATTTATATGCTGAAAAACAATTCCGATTTCCAGTAGAATATGGAGCTCCCAAACCATCTACTACCACATTCACAGCAACAGGTGCGGTAGCATGCTTACTTACTAAGGAACCAACAAATATTAAACTAGAAAGTTATACAATAGGTAAAGCAATCGATATGGGATGTAAGGATGCTTCACACATGGGAGCAGTTATGGCACCTGCTGCGGCCAATGTAATTATGAGTCATTTGACAGAATTAGATCGCGATATAAATTATTATGATTTAATCTTAACTGGTGATTTAGGGTGTATTGGTGGAAAAATATTAAACGAATTTTTAAAGAGAGCTTACGGAGTCAAAATGAAACAACATTTAGATTCAGGATGTGAACTTTATCTAAAAAGTCAAGAAGAAACTTATGCTGGAGCTAGTGGACCTGTCGCACTTCCTCTATACTTATTTAATAAAATTTTAAAACAAAAAAAATTTCAAAAAATTCTTTTAGTTGGTACAGGCTCTTTGCATAATCCATTTTTTGTTAATCAAAAGCTATCGATACCAGCTGTCGCTCATGCTGTAAGCTTGGAGGTGAACTAATGATTTTTATCAATGCATTTTTAATAAGTGGTCTGTTTTGTTTTGTAGCTCAGGTAATAATGGATAATACAAAACTTACCCCAGGACATATTACTTCACTATTTGTTGTTTTAGGAGCCATATTATCTTTTTTTGGATTGTATCCTAAGTTAATAGAATTTGGAGGAGCTGGAGCAACCGTTTTAATTTCCAATTTTGGACACATGCTCTATACAGGTGGAGTAGCAGGATTTCATGAAGTAGGTATTCTAGGCTTAGCAAGTGGACTCTTAACTAAAAGCTCATTAGCTATAGTTAGCGCTGTCGTAATCGCGTTTGTTCTAGCTTTAATATTTCGACCAAAAAATTAATACTTTTAAAAATATGGAAAAAGACTCTTTTTCTTTTTTTTTATATTTGATATAATAAAAAAGAATAGAGTGATGAAAATGAAGAAAAAAAAGAAAATAAATGAACCAATTATTATTAATCAAGAACCCCTTTCAACGACAACTATTGGTAAAATTGAAATTAAAGAAAATGGACCCATTTTTGCAATTATCGGAATCGCGATTTTCGTCATTTGCATTATTCTTTTACCAACAATTTCTGAATGGGTAACCAGTCTTTCAAATCCAAATATTGTAGATAATGTTCCACCAGGAACAGCAGCAACTCCTCCATCTAAAGATGAGGAAGAAGATAATAGTGAAATAAAATATTATGAATTAAAAGATGATTTATTAATTATTTTAAATGGCTTTAATTTTTCGAATTTTAGAGTAGATTCAAGTACAAATGTATTAACATTTACGCTTGCAAATCAAAATGGAGATTCTGAGTTTTTTTCAAAAAGCAACTATTATTTAGAACTCTATACAACTGATGAACTTTTATTGCAACGTATAAAATTAACAACGGAAATTATCAATGGTTCAATCACTTTTACTTATGATATTAAAGAAGCATTAGCAAATGGAACGATTTCTAAAGTGGCTATAGTATTAAAAACAGATGAAGATTGCCCTCCAATAGAACTTGGGACAGATGCGAAAAACAATCCAATATTAACGTGCGAAAAAGATAATGAAATTTTAACTTACCAATTTGTTCACGAAAATAACGTTTATCATTTAACTCAAATTACTGAACAAAACTCTTATAAAACAACCAATCCAAATTATTCAACTTATTTGCAAGAATACACTGCATTATCAAATAATTATTCAGGAATAAGTGGAGTTAAAACCACTTTAAGCCCAACAGCTACAGGATTTTCATTTGAAACAAATATTGATTTAGAAGAGATAAGTGTCGCCAATTATCACCGAATATTTAAAAAAGATATTTATTATGATAAAAATACAGAAGCTAGAGTGGTTTCATTTGAACTGTCAGCATCTGGGTATACATGCTCTTAATAGGCTAATTAAGCCTTTTTTCTTGGAAAAAAATTTAGTATAATAATAATTAGGAGTGAATCATATGAATTTAGAACTTCATTTAGAAAATTTTGATGGACCACTTGATCTACTATTACATTTAGTTAAAGAAACAAAAGTAGATATTTATGAGATTAACATGAGTGAAATTATTGAAACATATCTAAATTATATAGAATCATTGCAAGAATTAAACATCGATATAGGTAGTGAATTTCTTGTTATGGCAGCTAGTTTGATACATTTAAAAAGCAAAATGTTAATTGGAAAAACAGAAGAAGAGCAGGAATCTGATGAAGAATATAGTATAACTAGTGAAGAAGATTTAAAAAACAAACTAATAGAATATGAAAAATATAAAAACATTACCAAAGAGCTTCAAGAATTAGAAGCTAAACGAAAAGAAATTTTTACAAAAATTCCAGAAAATTTAAGAGAATATAAAGAAAAAAAAGAATTGATTAATGAAGGACTAACAATAGATGATTTATTAAAAGCGTTATTAAAAATTGAAGAACGTTTACGTTATAAAGAACCTTTAGAAACAAGAATCACAAAGAAAGAAATTAGTGTAAAAGAACAGATAATATCCATTAGAAATATTTTAAAAGAACGAAAAAAATGTTGTTTTGAAGACTTATTTAGTAAAGTAACAAAAGACTACATAATTGCAACATTTCTAGCAATATTAGAAATGACGAAACAAAAAGAAATTATATTGGAACAAAAACATAGTTTTGAGCCAATTATGGTGGAGATGATTTAAATGAATTTAGAAGGAGTATTAGAAGGATTGTTATTTATTCAAGGAGATGAAGGAATTACATTAGAGAATATCTGTAATATTCTAGAAATAACTATAGATGAAGCCAAAGAATTGCTATTAAAATTAAAAAAAAATTATGAAGAAACTAATCGAGGTCTAAGAATAAGATATTTAGGAAATGCATTTAAATTAACAACAAAAGAAGAACATCGGCTTTATTACCAAAAGCTATTAACTGATGAAGAAAATAATGGGTTAAGTCCAGCAGCATTAGAAGTATTAGCTATAATTGCATATAACGAGCCAATAACAAGAGCAGAAATTGATGAAATAAGAGGTTTAGCTTCAGACTATACAATAAGAAAGTTGTTAGCTAAAGGTCTAATTAAAGAAGTAGGGAAAAGCACAATGCCTGGAAGACCAAATCTTTATGGAACAACTCATGAATTCTTAGATTATTTTGGTCTTGCAACTAAAGAGGATTTACCAAAAATTGATTTTGAATCTAAAGAAATAGAAAACGAACAAGAATTATTTACTTCAATTTATAAAGAAGATGAAAAAAGACTAGAAAAAGTATAAATTATTTGTTATACTTTATTTGTTCTTGCTTGTGTGGCGGAATTGGTAGACGCGCTGGACTCAAAATCCAGTGATTCTTGAATCGTGTGGGTTCGATTCCCACCACAAGCACCATTGGGAAATCTGTTCGAACTATTCGAACTTTTTGATATATTCAGTCTGAAATATGACTGATTTTTATTTTGTATGTAAATATATACTGGTAATTTTGATACTTGTGTCAAAATACCTAGGGGGTTAAATCTTTTGTCAGCCTCGAATTCATCTATAAAGGAAGAATAAAAAATAATAATTTAATTGTCTTAATCAGTATATTTTAAAAGGGAAAAAAGCAGAAAAGTGCTATCAAAATAGTAAAAATAATATTATTAGTACTACTTTTTTGGAGAACGAAATTATAGATTATACAAAAATATATAATACAGAACAAATATTATGATAATAAAAGATATGTACTAGAAATATATAATGTAATTCTAGATTAAACTAAGCACATAATGTATAATATTTTACAGGAGTGATTAGTAATGAATCATTTATATTCAATTTGTTGGAACATTACAAATAAGTGCAATGAAAATTGTCAATTTTGTTATAGAAAAATTTGTAAAGACAATACATTAGAAGAGAATAAACAAATATTTGATAATCT
>CALVUM010000005.1 GCA_944363605.1 uncultured Bacilli bacterium | reverse complement strand
TGAAGCAATATTTGTTACATCATCTTTTATTCCTAAAAATGATGATTTAATTAAGTTAGATGATCTAACTGAATCTAAAAATCATTTTAAATTATTTGATTATATGTTAGATAAAGTTGATGAAATATTAACAAAAGATATGATAATTGAAATGAATAAGATTTTAAAGAGAAATACTAGTGATGAGGAAAATCCTAGATATAATGTTGGTGGATTTAAAGTTGTTCCTAATATAATTGGCGTAGTCAATGTTATTAATACCACTGCACCAGAAAATGTAGAAAAAGAAATAGAAGAATTATTAACTGAATATAATTCTAAAACGAATATAACATTAGAAGATATTGTCGATTTTCATTTTAGATTTGAAAGAATACATCCATTTAGTGATGGAAATGAACCCTTAGTCAAAAATGCGACATACCCTCAAAATGCTTATAAACTAGGGTTTTCTAACTAAGATAGAAAATCTTTTTTTACTTAAATAACGCTGAAAAAGAAATTTTTATGCGATATAATGTTATAGGTGGTGAGATAACAAATGATTTATATAACTGGTGATAAACATGCAGATTTTAGAGAGGTATTTCATTTTTGTTATGCTAATGAAACTACTTTAGAAGATACATTGATTGTATTAGGAGATTCAGGAATAAATTATTATGCGAGTGATAAAGATTATATTCTTAAAAATAGCCTATCACAATATCCAATAACATTTTTTTGTATTCATGGTAATCACGAAGAAAGACCAGAAAATATTGAGTCTTATAAAACCAAAAAATTTCATAATGGAATTGTATATTATGAAGAAGATTATCCAAATATATTATTTGCTAAAGATGGTGAAGTATATGATTTTAACAATCATAAAGTTTTAGTAATAGGAGGAGCTTATAGTGTGGATAAATATTTTAGATTAGCTCACGGATATAATTGGTATGAAAGTGAACAACCAAATACTAAGATAAAAAATAAAGTTAAAAAGGTATTAAAAGATTTTGATAATAAAATTGATGTTATATTATCACATACTTGTCCATATAAATGTTTACCAAGAGAAATGTTTTTAGAGGGAATTGATCAAAGTACAGTTGATAATTCTACAGAATACTTCTTAGATGAGATAGAAGCAAATGTAGATTATGATTTATGGTATTGTGGTCATTATCATACTGATAAAGAAATTGATAAAATAATCTTTATGTTTCATAATATAGAAAAGTTTAAATAGTCATGTAGTTGAAAAAAGGTTGATTAAGAACTTATATACTATAAGTGATAACATAATATTTTAAAACAATGTCAACTTTTAGAAGATAATAAATAGTTGTTTTTGCAAGTGCAAAAATGGTTGATGGTGCAACTACAAAGTTCAAAAGGTCTTAAAAACTAAGCTGTTTAAAATTTCGTGGTGTATTCCCATATCCTGTTATAGTATAATTTTTAGCTATTTTTGTAATATTATAGTAATTATTTGAGATTTAAGCTATAATTTAATTAGAAGTTTTATCACAGAAAATGATTCAGGAGGTGAAAAAATGCAAACTTTACAAATAAGAAATTCAACAGTCGAGTTTTTAATTTTTACAAAACAAAATCAAGAAAAGACAATTGAAGTAATAGTAGATGATGAATCAGTTTGGTTAAGTCAAAAATTAATGGCAGAACTATTTGGAACAACAAGAAATAATATTACCATACATTTAAAGGATATTTTTAGTAAAGAATTAAATGAAAATGCAGTATGTAAGGATTTCTTACATACTGCAGAAGATGGTAAAAATTATAAAACAAAATATTATAATTTAGATGCTATAATAGCAGTCGGTTTTAAAGTGAATTCAGAAAGAGCAATATCATTTAGATTATGGGCAATTAATATATTAAAGAATTTTTCAGTTAAAGGATATGTTCTAGATAAAGAAAGACTTAAAAATGGAACATTCTTGAACGAAAATTATTTTGATGAATTATTGCAAGAAATTCGTGAAATTAGAATTAGTGAAAGAAACTTTTATCAAAAAATTACCGATATATATGCAACAAGTATGGATTATAATGTATCATCTCCTCTCACAAAAGAATTCTTTTCAACAGTTCAGAACAAAATGCATTTTTCAGTTCATGGCAATACAGCTGCAGAAGTTATTGTAAAGCGTGCAGATCATAACAAAAATCATATGGGTCTTACAAATTGGAAAAATTCTCCGAATGGTAAAATAATGGCAACTGATGTTGTAATTGCTAAAAATTATTTAACAAAAGATGAACTTAAATCTTTAGAAAGAATTGTTACAATGTATCTAGATTATGCAGAAGATCAGGCTGAAAGACATATTCCAATGACTATGGAAGATTGGAAAAATAAATTGGATGTTTTTCTACAATTTAATGAAAGAGAGGTATTAGATAATCCCGGTAAAGTATCACATAAAGTGGCAGAATCTTTTGCTTTATCAGAATTTGAAAAATATAGAGTAGTTCAGGATAAATTATTTAAATCGGATTTTGATAAGTTTATGATAGAAATAAAGAATGAAGAAATAGATAATTGATATAGGAGTTGAACTATAAAATGGAAGATTTAATAATTAGATTTGCTACTATAAATGATTTAACAAGTATCCAAGAATTAAATAAAGTATTATTTGAATTGGAAAGCAAAAATTTTGATTCAACATTAGACATAAGTTGGCCTATGTCTAATGAAGGTACAGAGTATTTTAAAAATGCTATAAATAATAATGTCGTACTTGTGGCTATTTTGAATAACAAAGTTGTTGGTTATCTTATTGGGAGTTTAAATACCGAATATTCTTATAACAAAAGTTCTCAAGCTGAATTAGATAATATGTGTATATTAGAGGAATGCAGAAAATTAGGCATTGGTAAACAATTGTTTTTAAAGTTTAAAGAAATTTGTAAAGATAATAATATTAGTGAATTAAAAGTAATAGCGAGTTACGGTAATTTAAAAGCAATTAACTTTTATAAAAAAAATGGCTTTATTGAATCTGAGCTGACACTAAAACAAAATATCGATTAATATTTTTGACTAAGGTATCATTTAGAGATGGAAATGGTCGTGTTGGTAGAATTATAATGTTTAAAGAATGCTTAAGAAATAACATTATGCCATTCATTGTATTAAATGATGATAAACCTTATTATATGAGAGGATTAAAAGAATATGAAAACGATAAAATGTTCTTAATTGATACTATAGGACATGAACAAGACCTATATGAAAAAATGTGTAAAGAATTATTAAATTTTAAAATAGAAGAAAATAATTAAAAAAGATAAACATCCTACAAAAATAATTGTTTTATATACTTTAATATTTTATAAAAAAGATTTTAGCCTTTGTAGCAACCTACGAAATAGGATGGATTTTGTAAGTACAAAATAAATTTTATTTTTAAATGTATAGCATGAAAAAAATGCATATAAAAATATATCTTGGAAGCGAATGGTATCAGATGTCACCAAATGCTAAGCAATAGTTAATGTTATTATCTTTTAATAACTAAAAAGTTGATAAGCATAAAGTTATCAACTTTTTTTATTCTTCTATGAAATTTCTCCAAGCTCTGAAAATAAAGAATACAATTTTCCTTCATCCCAAATTTCAATTCCTAATTCTCGAGCTTTATCTGCCTTACTTCCAGGTTTCTCGCCAACAATAACCACATTTGTTTTTGAAGAAACACTGCCACTTGCATGTCCTCCGTAATTTAAAATAACCTCTTCAATTTCTTCGCGTCCCATAAAAGAAATCGTTCCCGTCACAACAAACCGTTTATCACTAATACGTTCATCATATTTAATACCACTACCTAAAAAATTCATATTTAAGCCTATTTCTTTTAAAGTGTAAATAAGTTCCTGGTTATCCACATCTCGAAAATAAGAAACCAAATTATGAGCAAGAATTGGTCCAATATCTTTTAATGTTTTTAAATCCTCTTCACTTTGACTCATTAAAACTTCTAAAGTTTTAAAGTGTCTTGCCAAAACAAGCGCCGTTTTATCCCCTATTCCTTCTATACCAAGTCCAAACAAAAGCCTTTCTAAACTATTCTTCTTACTATTTTCTATAGCTTCTAACAAATTTTCAATACTCTTTTTGCCATAACCTTCAAGTTCCTGCAAATCTCTTTTATGAACATCCAAATGATAGATATCCGGAATTGTTTTAATAAAGCCTAAATTAAAAAAGTCTTCAACGATTCTTTCTCCCAAACCATCAATATTTATAGCTTTACGACTACAAAAATGAATTAAACCTTCAATATGTTTTGCTGGACAATTTGGATTCATACAAAAATAATCTACTTGCCCTTTTTTCTTAGAAAGTTCACTTCCACAAATCGGACAATTCTGAATCATCACAAAATCCTTTTCATTACCCGTACGTCTTTCTAATTTTGCTTCAACAACTTCCGGTATAACATCTCCTGCTTTTCGAATCGATACAATATCACCAATTTTTAAACCTTTTTCCAAAACATAATCTTCATTATGCAAAGTTGCTCTTCTAATCGTTGAACCCATAACAATAACGGGTTCCAATACAGCATTAGGAGTAATTCTTCCCGTTCTTCCAACCGTAAAAATAATGTCCGTTAACTTTGTTAGAACCTCTTCAGCTGGAAACTTATAAGCAATAGCCCATCTAGGATGTTTTGATGTAAAACCTAAGGCATCTTGCATAGCTAAATCATTAACTTTAATAACAACTCCATCAATATCATAAGTAAGACTACTTCTTTTCTCGGCATACTCTTCGATAAACTGCAAAATTCCATCAATATCTTTTACTAATCGATTAGCAGGATTAACTTTGAAACCTAAATCCTTCATAAATTCTAAAGCTTCATAATGGGTTTTAATCCCATAATCTTCCGGATTAGGCAAATGATAAATCCACGTATCAAGACCTCTTCCCGCTGCAATTTTAGAATCAAGTTGTCTAATCGAACCTGCCGCGGCATTTCGACAATTTTGAAATAAAGGCATATCAAGTTCTGCGCGTTCCAGATTTAACTTAGCAAGTACACTTCGTGGCATAAAAATTTCTCCACGAACCTCAATATCAATAGTGTCTTTTAAATGAAGAGGCAAACTTCGAATTGTTTTAACATTGTGCGTAATATCTTCTCCAACAACACCATCACCTCGAGTAGCACCCGTAACTAACTCCCCATCTTCATAATGAAAAGATCCACTTAAACCATCAATTTTTAATTCGCAAACATATTCCGGATCAAATCCGGCTTTTCGAATTCGTTCATCAAAATCACGAATCTCATCTTCATTAAAAACATCAGGTAAAGAAAGCATCGGAATACTATGACGAATTTTTTGAAATTTTTCAATAACCTCTCCACCAACCCTTTTTGTCGGCGAGAAAGGACTAGCAAGTTCTGGATATTCACTTTCAATTTCTTCAAGCTCCCGCATATATTTATCAAACTCTTGATCTGTTAGAGTAGGATTTACTAAAACATAATATTCATAATTAGCTTTTTCTAAGATTTCTGTTAATTCTTTAACTCTTTTTCTTTTTTCCTCGAGCATAAAATCACCTCTATTGATATTCTTGCCAAAGATGCATAGGATATTCTCCATTCATCTTTAATTCTACAATTTTCTCTTGTACTTCCTCTAAATCCTCTTTATAAGTCATTCCAAGCCAAACACCCTGACTGGTCTGATAAATCAAAGAAATCTTTTTATTTTCTAAATATTCTTCTAAAAAAACAGGTAATAAAGCTTCTACATTTTCTAAACAATCTTGGTTATCTTTCATAAAAGAAACAAAATAATCATCCAAATCTTCTAAAATTTTCTTTTTAAAGCCAAACATATTCATTGAAACAGGATGATCTTGGGAAATAGAAAACGGTTTACCCCCATCCAGTGGTTTGGCAAGAACTTTATCTTCTTCATAACCAACATTGCATTCGATAATTTTGTCTACATGTTGATCTTCAAAGAACAAAACTC
Organism: uncultured Bacilli bacterium; assembly: GCA_944363605.1. Taxonomy (GTDB): domain Bacteria; phylum Bacillota_I; class Bacilli_A; order RF39; family UBA660; genus Ventrenecus. Next base: position 41,991 of record CALVUM010000005.1, on the reverse strand, counting down.
CCCGTTTAACAAAGCCATAGGAACTATCCACTTTACAAAAAGGATAAGGAATAGCAATCGCTTCATTATCATCATTCGAATTTGAAAGATAATTCGCAACAATCTTATAAGAATCAAATCCGTAAAAATCATCGGCATTGATAACCGCGAAAGGTCCGTCAATAAATTCCTTAGCAGCCAAAACAGCATGAACTGTTCCCCAAGGTTTTACTCGAGTTTCAGGAATTTTTACAAAGGAAGGAACCTTTTTTAAATCTTGAAAAGCATAACAAACTTCTATTTTATCTTCCAACCGTTTCCCAATAGTCATTTTAAAATCTTCAAAATTTTCCTTTTTGATAATAAAGACAACTCGTTGAAATCCTGCCCGAATGGCATCATAAACGGAATAATCAATCAAAAAATTGCCATCTTTATCAACAGGAGTAATTTGTTTTAATCCCCCAAAACGACTTCCCATACCAGCCGCCATAACAACTAAAGTTAATTTTTTCATATTTTTTCCTTTCAAATTTTAGACATATTATGAATTCATTTTTCGAATACTTTTATGATTTTTCATCAATTTACGAATCCCATATTGTTTCGAAAAAGCAATAGTCACTAAAGATTTATCAACACCAATAACGACACCTCTACCATAGATCGTATGCATAACTACATCGCCAATATTATAAGAAACGTCTTCATCGGAATACATCTCTTCTTTTTTAACAAATTTTTCTTGAACTTCTGGAAAATCTTTTTCCAGTAACTGACTATCAATTTCTTCAATAAACCGGCTTGGGATATTCATGTTCGTAGATCCATACATCATCCGAGATTTCGCATTTAATAAATAAAGTCTTTCTTTAGCTCTTGTAATCGCAACATAACAAAGTCTTCGTTCTTCTTCAATACCATCTTCCTCATTAAAACTATTTTGATGAGGAAATAATCCCTCTTCCATACCGACTAAAAAAACAATTGGAAATTCTAGACCTTTCGCACTATGCATCGTCATTAAAGTAACCACATCGTCATTATTTTTATGTTCTGAAATATCCGCGACTAAACTAATTTCTTCTAAAAAATCTCCTAAATCAACACTGCCAGTTGTATCTTCATAAGTCTTAGTAATACTTCGAAATTCCATTAAGTTATCAAGCCGTAGTTCACTTTCTAAAGAAGAGTCACTTTCCAATTCGCTTTTCATTCCCGATTTTTCTAAAACCTCATCAACTAATTCCGTTAAAGATAAAGATTCACTGGACTTTTGCAAATCCAAAATCAAATTTTTAAACTCTAATTCCTTTGGACTAGTTAAAACTTCAAACATACTTGTATTTTCTAAAGTAGCTTTACTAGCTAACTTACTAATACTACTCGCTCCAATACCTCTTTTAGGAACATTGATAACCCTTTCCAAAGATACATTATCATTCGAATTTAAAATTAATCTTAAATAACAAATCAAATCTTTAATTTCTTTTCGAGCATAAAAATAATAACTACCAACAACTTTATAAGGAATATTGGCTTTTAAAAATTGTTCTTCAACAACACGAGCCTGTGCATTCGTCCGATAAAAAACAGCAATATCTTTCTTTTGATATCCTTCATCAAACAGTCTTTTAACTTCTTGTATTACCAAAGAAATTTCATTTTTTTCATCATAAGCCCGCATATACTTAAGTTTTAATCCATCACCATGATGACTACGTAAATTTTTTTCTTTTCTTTCTTTATTATTTTTAATCACGCTATTCGCGGCATCCAAAATCATTTTCGTACTTCGATAATTATCCTCTAAAGAAACTACTTTAGCATTTGGATAGTCCTTTTCAAAATGCAAAATATTTTTATAATTAGCTCCACGGAACTGATATATAGATTGATCAGGATCTCCAACAACAAACAAATTTTGATATTTTCTTGCTAACAATTTAACAAGCTTATATTGTACTTCATTCGTATCTTGATATTCATCAATTAATATATATTGAAACTTATCTTGATAATGTTCTAAAACCTCAGGATGTTCTTGAAACAATATTACTGGAAGTCGTAATAAATCATCAAAGTCAACCGAATTATTCTTCTTAAGTTTTAAATTATATTCTAAATACACTTCATAAGCAATCTTCTCAACATCACTTTGAAAAAACTTTTCGATTTCTGCATTCGTTAACATTTCATTTTTAATAAAGCTAATTCGATTTCGAATATAAGAAGGAGAAACTTCTTTACTATCATATCCTTTTTCTTTTAAAATTTTCTTAATCAAACTTAAAACATCATCACTATCTAAAATAGTGAAATTTCTTTCCATTCCAAGTTTCAAAACATTTTCTCTTATAATACGCATTCCAAAAGAATGAAATGTTCCAACAAAAGCTTCATTGTCTAAAATAATTTTAGATAAACGTTCTTTCATTTCTTTGGCCGCTTTATTCGTAAAAGTAATCGCCAAAATATGATAGGAATCTACTCCACTATCAATAAGTTCAGCTATTCTTGTCGTTAAGACCTTTGTTTTTCCAGAACCTGCACCAGCAATAACCAAGCAAGGTCCATCTTTGTGCATTACTGCTTCTTTTTGTAAATCATTTAAATTAGTCAAATCAATCATGTCTATTACCTCATAAACATTATACAAAAAAGAAAAAAAAAAGAAAAGAAAATCATTTTAGATATGTATGATAAATTTCATTTTCGCGAACAGTAGTCAGAGTTTTTCCTGTTAAAACGTTTATAGTTCCATTTACATAGATTTCAGAATTTCCATAAATATCACCAGCATAAAAGTTTAATACGGATTCTTGCACCGTTCCTAATGATATTCCTCTATTATTAGTTCCTTTAATAACTGGAGCTAAAGAATTTTCATCACTCTCTAAGGTTAGAGTTCCTTCATACATATGCACACCAGATAAAACTCCAGTTAATTTTGAATTACCAACAATCGTCGCATCCCCATAAAAATTTCGATTTACTTGCAAAGCAGTTCTTGAATTACCAACAATTTCTGAAGAATCTATAAGTGTTTTTCCGCCTTGTCCACCTATTCCATATGGACCCTCAATATATGAATTAAAAATTTTTGTTGTCGTATTCCCGCCATGCAACCAAAGCGAGGAACTAGAGTTAGATGCCGTACTTGGATCTATCGATAAAATTCTCGATTCATAAGCTGAAAAATCTGTGGTATCCCATATATGCACTGTATGTGTTGAAGAAGAGACTTCTATATTTTTAAATACTAATCGCGAACTTTCATAAGAAGATACGACAGCTAAAATGGAATGTAATGTACCACAAGTATCCGAAGAAGAAAGTAAATTTAATTTTCCATAATTTTGAATCACACCAGTTTCTTCTGTATTTGCAGCATCCTCTGCATTAATTGAATGCCCACTTAAATCCATAGTTAAAATTTTATCTTCATTTATTATAATATCATTTACTACTTCCTCATCTTTTAAATAAATAAAATAATTTTCACTATCATCTAACTCACTAACAGCATCTACTGTACTATCATAATATTGACATGTAATATCATTTTGAATATTCTTAACAAAAATATTTCCATTATTATTTGCAAGTTCTACACCTTGATTACATTGAAGCAATGTATGATCAGAATTTGCAATTATGGAGGTGGATGCTTCACTTAATAAAGATTCATAAACCTGAGTATTACCATCATCTACTACAGAAACTCGATAATAATCCCGAAAAACAAGCGTACATCTTGTCTTATATTCACTCATATTTTCAACAACTGGACTCCACGACTCATTATCCCAAGAAACATTTGCATTATTTGTACAACTAGATTTTTCTTCATCAAAAATATAGCCTGTATCTTTAAGAGGAATTGCTGAACTTTCTTCGTCATTTAAATAAATAGCTAATTCAACATTTTCTTTTTCAAAATATTCTTTTATCTCTTTTTCTTTTTGAAGTAAGCTGATGAAACATACAGATATACATAGAATTAATAAAAAAATCAGAAAACGTTTTTTCATCATCTATCACCTACTTCTATTATGGTTCATTAAGAGCTATCATACTTATGACTTATTATGTCATATACATTATATCATTTTTTCTTTTAAAAAATTCAAAAAAAATTATCTTAGTTTCCTAAGATAATCTTATCATGATACCCCCCCCCTATGTCAATTAACAATTATTTGACACGACATATTTTTTCTAAATTAATGTGCAGATTTCATTTCAAAATAAAGTACAGATCTATAAAAAAGATTTATTTATTTTTTAATAAACTACCTGCATCTCTCATTTCTTTTGGTACAGTAATATCCATATATTCTAAAATTGTTGAAGCAACATTTGTTAAATCTCCCTTTTCTTTCAAAGAAATCTTTTCATCAGTAATAAGAAAAGGAACCAAACTTGTAGTATGGGTAGTAACAGGATTCCCTTGAGCATCCAACATTTGATCGGCATTACCATGATCTGCTAAAACAATTAAAGTATAAAAATTTTCTTGAGCCTTTTCATAAAGCATCTTTAAACACAAATCAACAGTAATACAAGCTTTAACAGTAGCTTCAAGATTTCCTGTATGTCCAACCATATCTGGATTTGCATAATTCACTAAAATAAAATCATAATCTTTTTCCATACAAGCAACACACTTTTTAGTAACTTCAATCGCGCTCATTTCTGGCTTTAAATCATACGTAGCTACTTTAGGAGAAGGTATCAAAAATTTTTGACAACCTTCTAAAGAGGCATTACTCTCCGCATCAAAAAAATAAGTAACGTGAGCATATTTTTCTGTCTCAGCAATTCTTGCTTGATTTAAACCCAAGTCTGCTAAATATACTCCTAAAGGATTTGTGATTTTTTCACGTTCTAAAAAATACTTTGTTTTAATTTTTGGATCAATCGCCAGAAAAGAATAAACCTGTAAATTAGGCATAGGTACTACTGCAAAATCTTCAAAATTAGATTGAACAAAAGAACTAAGAATTTGTTTCGCGCGATCAGTCCGATAATTCATCCATAAAACAGCATCTCCATCACGAATAGCTTGAAAATCTTTCGTTTTAATTGGAGGTAAAAACTCATCCGTTATATCATTCCCATAACACTTTTGAATCATTAAAGGAATACTAGATGCAAAAAGTCCTTCACCTTTAACAAGCAAATCATAATATCTCTTAGTTCGCTCAAAATTTTTATCTCGGTCCATTGCATAATAACGCCCACAAATGGAAGCAATATAACCTACTCCTGTTTCATTTATTTTTTCTTCTAATTTAGAAATATAAGTGTATAAAGATTTAGGATCAGTATCTCGCCCATCGCTAATAACATGAAAATAAACATTTGAAATTTTTTCTTTATATAAAACATCAATTAATTGCAAAAAATGTTCCAAACTAGAATGGACTTTACCCTCACTTAAAAGACCAACAATATGTAAAGGTTTATCACGATCATGTAAATAATCCAACATATCTAAAAAATTAGCATTTAATTCCACATCACCATTCAAAAATTCTCGAATTAAAGCAATACTTTGTAAAATCTTTCTTCCAGCTCCAATTGTCATATGCCCAACTTCACTGTTTCCAAATTGACCAGGTTCTAATCCAACAGCTTCTTCACTTGCCTCTAACAAAGTATGAGGATATTTTCTCCATAATTCCAAAAAATTATTTGGTGGAGCCATTTGTACAGCATTTCCAAGTGTATTCTCGCTCCATCCAAATCCATCTAATATTACTGTTAAAATTTTTTTCATAAATTTCTCTCCAAAATTATTTTACCAAAATTCAAACAAAAAGTCTTTATTAAGACCGAAAAAACACTTCAAAAAAAACAGAAATTAAGAGTAAAAAAGTTTGAGTGATAAAAAAGAAAGAAAAAAAGCAAAAAGAGAAATGCGTGAAAATTTTTTTCGCATAAAAAACCACGCCAAAAAGAGTGTTCAAAAGACACTTTTTTAAATTACCCATAAATTGTCAAAGAACATGTGTAAAATCTCTTTATTTTTCTTCTAGAATATATTATAATTTAATCGTCAAATCTTAATTGAAAATTGCTTTCAAAGCAGTTAAGAGTTGAGAATGTAGAAGTAAGAGAATGGGTAATGTTTTCACTTACTTCTTTTTTTGTTGTCAATCTCATTTCTCTTAAAACGATAGAACCAAATTCTAGTAATTGCCTTATGATATGAGCAATTTGAATAAAAAGATAATGAATTTTTAAAGCGTTTTCATTTCTACTACATAAATGAGAGATGCAAAATGTTCCATGTTTTTGAACATAAAAACCACAATTTTCAATTTTCCACCTTGCTCTACCCAAAGAAACAATTTCTTCAATGTTGTCATTATCTACTTTTAAATTGGAAATATAATGAAAAGTTTTTTGATCTTCTTGATCAATAAATTTTAGAACATTCAATAGATTTCCGTTAAACTCAATATTCGAAGAAAGAAAATAACTGGGTTTTGTTACTTCATTTTCATAAGAAATATTGTCTTCAAATTCTTGATAAACATTCTTTAATCGATCTTTTTTTAAATTAAATATATAATACCATTTAAAATCTTTACATAAATCAATCATAGGAGTGGTAGCATATAAAGCATCTCCAGTGACAATAAATTTTAACTTAGGAAAATTCTTTTTGATTCTAGGAGCCATTCTTTTGAAAGCATTGACTTCACAATCTTGTTTTTCAGTTTCTGTATTGAGAGTAGAATTTTCAATCCATTCTGTATCAATACTGATAACCATGTTTCCAACTCGTAATTTGGCTTCTAAAACATATTTATAATAAGTAGTTTTCCCATCTTTAGAAGTTCTAGAAATACAGTTTTCATTTAAATTGTAGTCATGAGAAGAAATACCCGTAGCATCTACAATTAATTGGAAACATTTCTCATAACGAAAACGTTCAAACATTTTGCTTCGAACTAAAGCATTGACCATCATTTTTCTTATATTTTCGATTTCTTTGATATCTAACTGTTCAATAACATCTTGAATGGTTTGCCAGTTAGGAACTTCATCCAAAACTTGATTACAGATTTGAGATAAGTTTTTGATGGACTCTTCGGTATTAAATTTACGAGACATTTCATTCATAGAGGTAATACCACATAGTAAGCCCATAAGTCTAGTCATAATGATGGTACGCATTTTATAAGTAATGTAACCTTTATGACGTTTATCTGTTAGTTTAGATATTAAGGGAAGAAAATCTGGAAAATATTTATGGAGGATTTTCAAAGTTTCACGAAGTAAATTTTTATCTTTCATGAAAACTCGTCGTTGTTTTCTCGAAAAAGATTCCCCTTTTGTAAAAGTTTTTCCAGATTTTATTCGAATAGTTTTATCTTTATATTTTTTTTGTAATTCTCTTTCTTTTTGTTTTCTTTCTCTTCTAGGAAGATTCTGATATTTCTTTATTTCTTCTTCTAATTTTTGATTCATTTTACTACAATCACCTTTTTATGGTGTAACCATTATATCAAATTTCTTTGCGAAGAATATTTACTCTTTTTTTCTGAAAAAAAAAGAAAAATTTGACAAAATTACTAAAAAGTAAAAAAGTCCAACTAGGACTTATTAAAAAACAGATAAAGCATTATTCTCTAAACGAAGAGCATCTGATAATGTTACCATAAATTCTGAATTTGTAGGTTTCGCACGATCATAATCAATACTATGACCAAACATTTTATTCATGGTATTATAATCAGCTCGATTCCAACTAACTTCAATCGCATGTCTTATAGCTCTTTCCACACGAGAAGCAGTTGTATTATACCGAAGCGCAATTTCTGGATAAACTTCTTTAGTAATTCCACCAATTAAACCAGTAGACTGATAAAGCATTAAAATGCCTTCCCGTAAATATTGATATCCTTTAATTTGTGATGGAACCCCAAGTGTATGTAATAAATCAGTCACACGCATTTGAATCTCATGACTAACTTTCTTCTCAGCATAAAGTTCATTTTTATTTTCAACCATAATTTCTTTAATTCTAGCTTCTAAAGATACTAAATCACATGGTTTTAACATAAAATAATCCACATCAAAATGAGCTGTCATCCGAATTGTATAATCTTTTCGATAACTAGATAAAATTATCACATGCTTTTTTATTTTCATTTTTTGTAATTCTTCTAATATAGCTAGACCATCTTTGCCAGGCATAATTAGATCCATAATAATAATATCAACTGAATTTTGATGTTCTTGAAGATAAGGTGCTACTTTCTCTCCATCTGATATTACATCAACAATATTAATAACTGCGTTGTTTTTGAAATACTCCTTAACACTACTCGTAAACTCCATACTGTCATCTACTACTAATGCGTTAATTTTTGCTTTCATTTTTCTCTCCCTCTAAGTACTTCCTCTTTACAACACGCACCTTAATAGTAACAGAGATTTTGTCAAAATACTAGAGAAGATATTGTCTAGTTATGTATACTTGTGTCTAATCTTGTCGAAAACTCATCACTTTGCAAAAAATTGACAACATTTTTCGCTCTTTTACAAAAGCCTCCCAATAATAAACCATCAATCACATCATTTTCATACAATTCTTTTATGTTTGAAGAAGAAATCCCTCCACCATAAAACAAAGGAAAATTAAAACGATATTCATATTGTAATTCTTTCTTTATTTGATAAAACAAATTAGCAATCTCTTTAGAATCAATTGCATTATTTCCTCCAATTAACCAAAAAGGTTCATAAATAAAAGTGATATTCTTATAATCTTTTGGCAAAACTCGTGACAAATAAGCACGAATTTTTCCCATCAATTTTACATAGGTATATTGATAATCATGCTCTTCTTTTGTATCACTAATAAGCACATATGCATACATTCCTTCACTAACAACTCGGCGTAATTTTTTTAATTTATTTTCAAAAGATTCTTCTATCTCACTATGGCCAATTAAAACACCATATACATCTAAACTTTTCAAAGTTTCAGCCGAAATCTTTCCTGTATAACTTCCATTACCATATGGAGAAACATCCTGCGCACCAATTTTATAATATCTAGAATGCATGACAGGTAAATAGCAAAAAGGTGGACAAACAACTAAAGAAAAACTACCAATACAATTTTCTAATTCTTTTTTATATTTTAAAATATCTTGTAAATTATGTTCCATTTTTAAATTACATATCAAGGGTTTCAATGGTACTCTCCTCTCTTATTGCATCTAACGCAACTAAATGTCCACTAGCTAAATATTCAAGTGTCGCGCCTCCTCCAGATGAAATATAAGTAAATTTATTTCCAAAGCCAAAATTTCGAGCACTTGAAGCAGAATCCCCTCCACCACAAACACTAACAGCTTTAGATTGGGTGATCATGCGCAAAAGTTCTTTAGAGCCATTAGCAAAACGCATATCCTCATAAAGTCCAACTGTTCCATTTAAAAAAATGGTCTGACTATCCTCAATCACTTTTTGATATTTTTGTAAAGTTTTCATCCCAATATCATATATAATATCATTATCTTCCACTTGATCAATCAACTTATATTTCACATAATTTTTATCATATGTACTTCCAACAATACCATCCAAAGGAAGCATAATTTTGTCTTTATATTCTAAAAGAATTTTTTTTACTTTTTCTAACACTTCAGGATTTTCAGAAACAATCGATTCACCAACATTAAATCCCAACGCCTTTAGACAAGTATTAGCAATTCCACCGCCACATAATAAATGTTCACATTTGGGAAGTAATGACTCTATTAAAGTAATTTTATCATCCATTTTAGCTCCACCCATAATAACAGTAAAAGGATGAATCGCATGAACAACTAATCGATCCAACATTCCAATTTCTTTTTGCATTAAAAATCCTATACAACTAGGAATATAAGTTGATATACCATAAGTAGAAGCATGACGTCTATGAGCAGTTGCAAAAGCATCATTTACAAAAACACTTCCCAACTTAGACCAAAACAAAGCAAGTTGAGAATCACATTTACTTTCTAGTTTTTTTGGATAATCCATAAATCGAGTATTTTCTAACATCAAAACTTCTTTAGGTTTCATCGCTTGAACTCTTTCTAGAACTTCTGGCCCAAAATTAACTTTTGAAAAATAAACTTCTTGCTGAATAAGTTCTTGTAATTTCTTAGCTACGATTTCTAAAGAATATTTCTTCTTATCAAATTCATTACGAATCTTTCCAAAATGACTTAATATCACAATTTGACAATTTTCATTAAGCAAATAAAAAATTGTTTCCAAAGTTTCTTTAATTTTTGAATCATCTAATATTTGATTGTTCATAACCGGAACATTATAATCCACCCGCAAAACAACTCTTTTATTTCGAACATTCATATTTTGCAAACAAACTTTCATTTTCATCCCCTACTATCCAAAAATATTATACCCAAAAAAAAAGAAATTAGCAATTCTTTACAATTTAACTAACTCTCTTTAATGAAAAATCATGATCAACACTTAACTGCTCAACAAAATCTTCTCTTTCTTGCACTTTATCAAACCAAATATCATTATTATAGAAAGATAAACCAAACATTCACGAGTTTCATCAATTTTTATTTCTTTATCTAAATAAAGTAAATCCTTTATTTTTTCAATATAAGTAGTTCTTAAAAACTGATTACCATTCTTATCATAAAAACACCATTTTCCATTTTTTTCTCCAGCAACCAGATTTTCATTTATAATTAACACCATGTCAAAAACACAAGGAAGAACCAAAACTCCATTTTTATTTACGATACCCCATTTATCCTCTTTAAGAACGTCTGCCATGCCTTTATAAAAATCATAAACCACATCATTGACATTTTACGATTTCTTCACCTTGGGTATTTACAAAACCCCATTTATCACCTCTGCGAACCTGTGCCATGCCATTTTCAAAAGCAAAAACTTCATCATATTGACATTTTACAAATTCTTCGCTTTTAGTATTTACAAAACCCTTTTTACCATCCCTACAAACTTCTGCCATGCCATTTATAAAATCAGAAACTTCCTCATATTGACATTTTACAAATTCTTCACCTTGGATATTTACAAAACCCCATTTACCATCTCTACAAACTGCTGCCATACCATTTTCAAAAGCCCGAACTCTATCATATTGGCATTTTACGATTTCTTCACCTTTAGTATTTACAAAACCCCATTTACCATCTCTACAAACCTTTGACATGCCATTTTCAAAAGCCCAAACTATATCATATTGACATTTTACAATTTCTTCGCCTTGAATATTTACAAAACCCCATTTTCCTTTTTTACAAACCGCTACTATGCCATCTTCCAAAACACAAACTCTATCACATTGGCATTTTACGATTATTTCGCATTTATCATTTACCAAACCCCATTTTTCATTTTTACAAACCGTTGCTATGCCATCTTCCAAAACACAAACTTTATCGTATTGACGTTTTACGACTTTCTCATTTTTTGTATTTATAAAATACCATTTTCCTTTTTTACAAACAGCTGCTATGCCATTATAAAAATCCCTAACTTTATCGTATTGGCATTTTATGATTTCTTCACCTTGGGTATTTACAAAACCCCATTTACCATCTCTACAAACTGCTGCCATGCCATTATAAAAACTATAAACTTCATCATATTGATATTTTACAAATTCTTCGCCTTTAGTATTTACAAAACCCCATTTACCATCTCTGTAAACCCTTGCCACACCTTCATGAAAATTCAAAACATGATCATATTGGCATTTTACGATTTCTTCACCTTTAGTATTTACAAAACCCTTTTTACCATCCCTACAAACTGCTGCCATACCATTTTTAAAATCACAAACTTCCTCATATTGACATTTTACAAATTCTTCGCCTTTAGTATTTACAAAACCCCATTTATCACCTCTGCAAACCTGTGCCACGCCTCCATGAAAATCAGAAACTTTATCATATTGGCATTTTACAATTTCTTCGCCTTTAGTATTTACAAAACCCTTTTTACCATCTCTACAAACTGCTGCCATGCCATTTTCAAAATCACAAACTTCATCATATTGACATTTTACGATTTCTTCGCATTTATCATTTATCACCCCAAAATTTCCATTTCTACAAACTTGTGTTAATCCACAAGAAAGTGGTTCGACGTCTTCATAAATACTTTGACAATTTATTTTTAAAGCTATTCCTTTCTTTTTTTTAAAGCTTCTTTCTTGATCATCATTTTTATTTAATTCTGTTAACTGATATTGGCGATGAAAAAGAAACAAAATCATCTTGAATTTTTATTTTATACAACATACTTTTTATACGCCAACCCAAATTTTCTTCAGCCTTAAAATTTTTTCCATCAATTTCTTTTATTTCATCATCTTTCTCTAAAACTACAACATCTCTAAACGAAAACATAATTTACCTCCAATTTTCAATATATTATATATAATATCCTAAATAAGTCAAGAAAAAAAATATAACTAAAAATTAAGTTATACTTTATATAAAAATATACAAAAATTTAAATTTACTATTATAAAACAGAATAATGATTATCTTTAAAAAGAAAAACAGAAGAGATTATAGTAAAAATCATAGCTAGCCATCCAAAATATGCTCCCGAAAGCAAGTAAATTCCATGACCAATTAAACCTAATATAGAACCTACTAACCGAATATGTACTTTTTTAGATTGAAAAAAAGATACAAAATGCATTACAATCGCAATAATAGAAAAAATTAAAAGCATTTGACTTAAAACCTCAGTTCCATCAGAAGCACCAATAGCACCAGTAAAAGTTCCAATTAAAAACAAAGAAAAAAAATAAAAAAAAGATGCGAGAATATCTATAATTCCACAAGCAATATTTATTTTCAACTTTTCCAAAAATCATCACCCATTCTTTTAAAAAATTATTTAAAATGTTTAATAATTGGTTTAATAATTATAAAAGTTAATAAAGCAAAAACTAAAGCAAATAATAATAAAATCCCAATATTTTCTATCACAAAACTCATTTCATATTGAAAAAAATCATATGCTTCCTCGCCAAAAAGTAAAACCGGAGAAACCCCATGAAAAGTACTATTTTCTAAAACATAAATCAAATTAGATGTGCTTCCTAATCCTGAGATAGCATATTTACTTAAAATAAAAATTTGAATACATTTACCCATTCCTTCGATAGGTAATAAAACTCCAGAAAAAATAAGCTGAGCCATCATATAAATAGTAACTATAAGTAAAGTATATTCTCGTTTTTTACAAATAGTAGAAATAAACAATCCCAACATACAAGAAGAAAAATTAATTACAACAAAATGCAAAACATATTCCAAAAAAATAGAAGAAAAAAGTAATCCTTCTTGAAAAGTTTCAAAATGGAACAACAAAACAATCATAAATGAAATAGCCTGAAAAATAGCTATTAACAAATATACAACAATCTTAGAAGTTATATAAGAAGACAAATGTACATTAGCCATATATTCCTGTTTTACCAATGCCTTTTCTTTAACAATTTCTTGAACCGAATTAAAAATCCCAATCCACATACTTGCACAAATAACTGCAAATAAAACAATTTTAGCAGAATCGTAGCGCATTAACCCATCTACTGGAACAGCTAAATTAATTAAAAAAGCAATAACTATCCCCAATAAAAAATTCAAAAACAATAGCAATTTATCATGCCATATAATTTTAAAACATCGAAAAACCTGATAAAATACTAAGGTAAAAAAAGAAACCCCATCATCCTTTCTAACATATTTTTCTAAAACTCTTCGCTCTTTTTTAAATGTTTTCAAATACTTTTTACTATACATATCTGTTTTCGTTTTTAAAAGTTCATAAATATCCACAAAATCTTCCACTTTAAAATAGGAAAAACTATCTGTATATTTCCCAACGTAACAAATAGCTCCATTTTGTCCCATAAAAACTACTTGATCACAATCTTTTAAATCAGAAACAGTATGAGCTGAAATAATTATTGTAGTCCCATCTTGACTAATCCTCTTCAAAAGCTTCATTAGCTTATTCGCAATATTTAAATCAAGACCACTCGTAGGCTCATCTAAGATTAACACTTTAGGTTTAGTAATAAGTAAAATAGCGATCGATAATCTTTTTTGTTCACCACCACTTAAATTTTTAATAAAAACATTTTCTAAACCATTTAATTCTAAAGAATCTATAATAGTTTTTATTCGTTCTTTTAAATCTGAATTAGAAAGATTCTTTATTTTTAATTTTGCACTATACCAAAGCTCTTCCCATAAAGTTAAATCCTTATGTAATATTTCTTTTTGAGGAACATAAGAAATATCACTTCGTAAATCATTGATTTTTAAATCAAAATTATGATACAAAATTTCTCCAGAATATTCTGTATCATAACCACTTAACAAATTTAAAAGCGTTGTCTTCCCAGCCCCAGACATACCTACAATAGCTGTAAACGAATTTTGAGGAATAGATAAACAAACATTATTTAAAATTCTCTTTTTCTTTCTCACATACTTTGTAACATCAGAAACATATATAGAATACCCCATAACAAACTCCCATTTTTTTAAAACATTTTTTTAGCCGTTTTCATCATTTGAGTTGTATAACCCATTTCATTATCATACCAAGCAACTACTTTAATCATTTGCTTACCATCTACTTCTAAAACAGTAGTCAAACGCATATCTACTAAGGCACCACATTTCACACCAATAACATCACTAGATACTATTGGATCATTCGTAACTTTCAAAGTGTCATTTGCGTTTTTTTCTAAAATCCGATTAATTTCATCCACAGTAACATTTTTATCAAGCTCCAAAACCAAATCAATCATCGACCCATCGCTAACAGGAACGCGATACGCTACTCCATTTAACTTTCCTTCTAAATTTGGTAAAACTTTTCCAATCGCGCTTGCAGCCCCGGTACTTGCAGGAATAATATTCATCGCACACGCTCTTCCTCTTCTAGAAGCAAAACCTTTTTTATGAGCAATATCTAAAGTAACTTGATCATTGGTATATGCATGAATCGTACTCATATATCCTTTAACAATGCCGAATTCTTTATCTAAAACAGAAAGAACCGGCGCTAAACAATTAGTAGTACAAGAAGCAGCCGAAACAACATCTTCAGTTCCATCTAAAATAGAATCATTTACTCCATAGACAACCGTCTTCATTTCACCCTTACCAGGAGCAGATATCAACACTTTTTTTGCGCCTGCTTCAATATGCTTTCTTGCATCCTCTAACTTAGTAAATAATCCCGTACATTCTAAAACTAGATCTACACCTAATTCTTTCCAAGGTAAATTAGCTGGATCTTTTTCAGCATAAACCGGAATCTTTTTAACATTGTTGATAACCAAACAGTTATCCACACTCCAAATTTTATCTTCATGAAATCTTCGATGATTCGTATCATATTTAAGCAAATACGCTAAATCCTCTGCACTTGTTAAATCGTTAATCGCCACAACATCAAAATCCGTTCCAGTAATCATTTGTCGAAAAGCAAGCCTTCCAATTCTTCCAAACCCATTAATAGCAACCTTAATCATTTTATCTATCTCCTTTTTCCTAATTTAATTATAACAGGCTTAACCAATAAATTCTCGTAAAACCGAATCTTTAGGTACAAAATCAGATGGAATGGTAAAAAACACCTGTAAATAATCAATTAACCTTCTTGATTCACTATAATATTTACTATCCACACCAACCGAAAACAAAAGTGGGTCGGCATAAACTTTTAAAACACCAATTTCATAAGCAAGAGCTGTATTAATAATCATATCTGCTTGATAAACATAAGGGAAAATGTATTTTTCTTCTCCAGAACGAACAACCTGCCATTCCGCAATTGTTTGATCTACTCTTTTTCCCCTAGTTCGGTTATCTCGAACAATTCTCCTTATTAAACGTAAATCCAAAGTCGAAATATAATTATGTCGATCAATATTAAGCGGAATAAATGGACTTAAATAAATCTTAAATTTATATTTAGAATCAATATAAGGAATTAAATCATCATTTAAACAATGAAGTCCTTCAACAAGTAAAATACTATTCTCTTTCAAACAAGCATTTTTTCCTTTAAAAACTTTTTCACCATTTATAAAATCATATTCTGGAATATTAACCGTTTTCCCATTTAAGAGTTCTTGTAAAGTCTTATTAAACAATTCCAAATCAATAGCTTGCAAACACTCATAGTCATACTCTCCCTTATCATTTTTAGGAGTATCCTTACGATCTACAAAAAAGTCATCTGTCGATAAACCGATTGGATCATACCCTCGACTTCGTAAAATCGCACTTATCCTTTTCATAGTCGTTGTTTTTCCACTGGAAGAAGGTCCAGCAATCAAAACCAACCGTGCATCTCTCATCGAAATTACTTTATCACAAGCTCTTATCAAATCTTCCTCATACAAAATCTCATTAGAATAAATAAAATCTTGAATTTTTGAAGTACTCACTAAATAATTCATATCTGATAAATAAGGAACTTGCATATTTCGTAACCATTTTTTCGTCGACATAAAATTTGCCACAATATTTTCATAATGAACGTATTCTGGAATTCGATTACCACTTGTCACATTAGGACATACTAAAACAATACGATTTCTACCTAAAAAAACTAATTCAAAGCGATTAATCACTTTTGTATCATAAGGCATCATCGTATAAAAATAATTTAAGTGATTACGCAAACGATACATTGTGACAACTTCTTTACTGACATTTTGAATATTATAAGCTTTTTCATCTTCCTTTTTATTTTTAAAATAATGAAAAGCATCTTGATTATCTAAATGATAACGATAAAAACGTTCCTCTTTTTCAACAAGAGAAGCCATATACCCTTTAATTTTAGAAACATCATCACTTGTCAAATTATGAGTCGTTCGTACTTCACTTAATATTCCTTTTGGAACACTATGTAAAAATTGCACCTCAGCATCTGGATAAAGCTCTACTACAGCAACATAAAATAAAAACTTCAAAGCGCCTTGATAAATTTTATAGCCATTTAAAGAAGTAACATCTAAAAAAGAAACTTCACAATTTTCTGAAATTTTAGAATCTAAAGAAAAAACTTCATTACCAACCTGAGCTGCCAATGTATCTTCTAAACCTAGTTTTTTGGAAACCTCATAATAAGTTGTTCCTTTACTTACCTTAAGAACTCTACCTTGATAAGTAACTTGAATCTCTTGCATAATATCTCCTAGCCTTTTCTATTCTTAAAACATTTTAACATAAATTTACTATTTTTTGAATAGTTTTTCCAATATCATACTATGATAATAATAGGTGAGAAAATGAATATTATTCCAACAGTTTTAGAAAAAAACAACAATCACGAAGTTGCTTATGACTTATACTCAAGATTATTAGAGGACAGAATTATTTTTTTAAGTGATGAAATAACCGATCAAACAGCCAATCTAATTATCAGCGAACTACTCTATTTAGATTCCAAAAGTAATGAAGATATTTATATGTACATTAATAGCCCTGGTGGATCTGTCACAAGTGGTATGGCTATATATGACACGATGAATTATATTAAAAGTGATGTGAGAACCATCTGTGTAGGAATTGCCGCATCCATGGCAGCCTTCTTACTATCTTCTGGAACAAAAGGGAAAAGATTTGCCTTAGAAAATGCTGATGTCATGATTCACCAACCACTAGGAGGCATGCAAGGACAAGCATCTGATATGGAAATTGCCTGTAAAAGAATTTTAAAAATGAAAGAAAAATTAAATAAAATTTTAGCCAAAAACTCCAATCAATCTTTAGCAAAAATCAAAAAAGATACTGATCGAGATTATTATTTATCTAGCAATGAAGCTAAACAATATGGATTGATCGACCAAATCATATAAAAAAGACATTAAATAAAATGTCAATTTTTTTTATTTTCATGAACTTCTCTTAACTTTTTCATTTTAATAAAATGATGATTTATTCCTGATTTTCCAATAATATATCCCGTTTCTAAACCAATAATACTTGCGAGTTCTTGATAAGAACTCTCAGGATATTTTAGGCGATATTCCATTACAACTTTTGTTTTTTCATCTAATAAATCGACTAAATCATTTTCTTGTAAATAAAGAATATCTTTTATTTGTTTCATTCCCGCTTGCAAACTTTTTTCTTGATTTGCAATTTCACAATTATTTAGCCGATTCACCATATTTTTATGATCACGATAAATTCGAATATCTTCAAAATAAAATAAAGCATTAGATGCTTGAAACATCCGAATCATATCACTTATTTCTTCAGAATTTTTTAAATATACCATAAACTTACCATTACGTTCCAAAACTTTCGTATCAAACTTCATTTCATGAAGAAGAAGATTAAAGAAATTGGCATCTTTTTCTTTGACAAAAACAAATTCTAAATGATATCCACCAGTAGCAGGATCATTTAAAGACCCAATAACCAAAAAAGCACCTTGGACAAAAGCGATTATTTCCTCTGGATCTTCTAAATGGTTTCGATTCATTTCTAAAAAAACACCATTCTTATAAATATTTAATCTTTCTAAAATCATAACAGCATTTTCTTTAATATCTAAAATATAAATTTGTTTATTTCGAAATCTTTTTTGATTTCGAACTGTTACATGTAAAGAGATATTAAACAAAGTTTTAAAGTCTTTATAAACTCGTCTTGCTATAAGAGCATTTTCAAAAGATAAAGAAATATGATTTTCTTTAATAGTTGCATCATATCGAATAATCGCCGCTAATTCTGCTAAAATCTCTACTGAACTTAATTCACGACTACAAATTTCTTCTTTAACTTTCATTGAATAAGTCATAAAAACCACCGATTTTTATTATACAAAAAAAGGAATGAAAAATCTATCCATTCCACATATCATTTCTTGAATAAAAGCTATACCCTTTTGAATTTGGAAAACCTGGTGGTGTGATAACATTACTTCGAACAATACCAGTTCTAGGATTATAATATCCAGTAGCCACACCATAATGTAAATGAGCACCTGTTGTACAAGTATCATATCCACCATGTTGTACACTAGTAGACCAACCTCCAACATACCCAATAACTGTGTCTTGCGTAACAACATCTCCTAAACGAACATTAAAACTTAACAAATGATAATAATAAGTTGTATACTCTTTCCCGCCAACATTGACATCAATATAAAGCATATTTCCACCACAACTATATTCATAAATCATACCAGAAACAACACCAGCTGCCGCGGCATAAACAGGTGAACCTTCAAAAGGACTCGCGCCTCCAATATCTAAGGCATTATGATAACTTCCCCAACGATAGCCTATAGTACTAGTTACAACTCCATAATTTAAAGGATTTAACCATCCACTATTTAATGGAACTTTAGAGCAATCAGTAAGGACAACAGCATCATCAGTCCGTCCAATATTATTCGAACACTTATCAACATACATATCTAATTGCTCTTTCGCAGCTTTAACTTGCGTATCAATATCTAAAGCATATTTATCATATTCTTCAATTTTATCATAATTAGCCTCAATAACCTTTTGATACTCAGCTGCTTGAGCTTCTAAATTTTTTTTCTTTTGCTCAAGTTCAATTTTTAATTCTTCATTTCGTTTTATTTCAGCCTCAAGTTCCCCAATAGTATCATAAATTTTATCAGATAATTGCTCAATTGCCGCGATTCGCATGATCATATCGGTCATACTTGTTGCCCCAGAAACATACTCTACATAAGCATTAGTTCCTTTCATTTGTTGTAAATATAAAAGTACTTCACTAGCGTTTGCTTTCATTTCTTCTATTCGTTCATTAGAAATTCGAATATCCTCTTCAGCTTGTTCCATATCTTCTTCAGCTTGATGAATGTCTGCTTCTGCCTGTTTAATTAAAGCCTCTTTACGGGCAATTTCTGCTTTAGCCGCTTCGGTTAAACTATCATTCTCGGCTTTTTCTTGTAAAAGCTCATTATAATTTTCCCGTAAATCCCCTAATGTCCTTGGATTATCAACTTTTGCCGAAACAGAAGGCAAAAAGGAAAACCCTAAAAATAAAAGAAGAAAAAAAGAATTTATGAATTTTCGAAAAAAATTCAATATCCACACCTACCCTTCATAAAAACTATATTTTCAAATATTTTTTGACAGCTCGCCAAGAGCCTAACATACCCACTAAAGAACCAACCACTAATAAAAATAATGAAACAATAAGTACAAAAGGAAAAGGTTCTACCAAAGTAATAATTTGGGTAAAGACATAACCACCCGTTTGATTATATAAAAATACATAACCATAAATACTAATCAAAATCGGAATAATACTACCAAAAATTCCTAAAACAAATCCTTCAAACACAAAAGGAAGTTTAATAGAAGGATTTGATGCCCCAACAAGTCTCATAATTTCAATTTCCGTTCTTCGAGAAAAAATCGTCAATTTAATTGTATTGCTAATCAAAAAAGCTGTAACTAAAACCAACGCGATAACAATAGCTAAAGTCCCAACACTTATCGCATCAAAAATTCCAATAACATTTTCGACCATGCCCTCGCCATATTCAGCGCTTGTAACAAAAGAAAACTCACGTAACCGACTTGCTGTTTCTCCTAAGTTTTTTACATCATCTACTTTAACAATAACTGAATCTAATAAAGGATTTTCTTCAAAAATATCTAAAGCATTTTCCAAACTTTTGTCTTCCTCTTTCATTTCAGCTTTCCATTCGTCTTTACTTTTCATTTGATACGAATCAACATTATCCATTGTCTTTAAAGCATTTTCGATTTCCGTTTTTTGTTCATCCGTCACATCTTTGCTTAAATAAGCAACAATGGTAAGTTCATGCTCCAAATCAGTAGTAACTTGCCGAACATTATAAGTTAAGCATATGGCAATCGCAACCAAGATCAAAGTAATCGTTGTACAAGCAATAGACGCCATCGATAAAGAAAAATTTCGAAAAACACTTTTAAAAGAATCTCGAATGCTTCTAGTCAGAATTCTTAATGCTCTCATGTACCTTATAACTTCCTTTCTTTGTATCGCTTGCTAAAACGCCATTTTCAATAACCAAAACCCGTTTTTTCATTCGATTCACAAGTTCCTTATCATGAGTTGCCATAATAATTGTCGTGCCAAGTTCGCGATTAATTTTATCTAAAATTTTCATAATTCCTTTTGAAGTTTCCGGATCCAAATTACCTGTTGGCTCATCACAAATTAAAAGCTTAGGATCATTAACAATAGCTCTAGCAATCGCTACCCGTTGTTGTTCTCCACCTGAAAGCTCACTTGGTAAATTCCTTGTTTTTTCTTTTAAACCAACTGCTTCAATTGCTTTTAACACTTTTGGCCGAATCTCATCACCCGGCAAACCCAAAGTTTCCAAAGCAAAAGCCACATTCTCATAAACATTTAATTTAGGAAGCAATTTAAAATCTTGAAAAACAACGCCTAATTTTCTTCTTAACTTATATACCTTGGAATTTCGTAATTTAGCAACATCAATTCCTCCAACAATGACACTTCCCTTAGTTGGTTTTTCTTCTCGATAAAGCATTTTAATAAAAGTAGACTTACCTGAACCAGTCGAACCAATAACAAAAACAAATTCCCCTTTATCAATAGACACGCTTAAATCAGCCACCGCAGTTGTCCCGTTCTTATAGATTTTATAAGCATGTTCCACCTTAATTAACTTCACTTACTACACCTCGCATTATTAGCTATTATACCATAAAAAAAACTTTAATTAAATGGCAATTTTTGAACTTTAACACCACCATGAACCTCATAGCAATCATTAATAACAAAAAAAGCCTGAGGATCCACTTCTAAAATAGCCTCTTTAAACAAATAATAATCTTTATTAGGAACAACACACATCAAAATAGTCCCTTTCTTTTTAGAATAACCACCTTCAACATCTAAAATAGTCACCCCAGTATGAAGCTCGTGTAAAATAAAAGTTTCCACTTTCTCTAATTCTTTAGTATGAATAAAAAAGAGTTTAGAATTAGAAATCCCGATCATAATTCGGTCCATAAGTCCTGTATAAATGACTAAAATCAAAATAGCATAAATCATTTGATTAACACCGAAAACAAAAGCTCCGACTAAAACAACAGTTCCTTGAATAAGTAAAGCACATCTTCCTTCAGGCATATGAAAATACTTATTTAAAATTCGTACGACGATATCAGACCCACCTGTATCAAATCCCATTTTATAAACCAAGCCGTATCCTAACCCATATAATAAACCACTAGCTAAAACCACCAAAATCATATTATCTAAAACAATATAATTACTTAAAAATACCGCTAAAGGTTTTGTTAAACTAACAAATACCGGATATATTAAACTACCAACAATCGAAATTCCCGTTCTTTTAACTCCTAACAGCAAAAAACTAATAATAAGCAAAATACAAGCACACGCATAAAGAAAAATCTGTGGATCCCAACCAAATAAAGGTTCAACAACAATCGATAAACCTGTAGTTCCTCCAATAACTAAACTATAAGGATATAAAAATAAATTATAAGTTAAAGCAAGTAAAAATACGCCAAACAAAATAACTAAAACCCGTTTAAAAAAGTCTTTTTTCATTACAGTATCTTTAATTTTCTGAATATCCATATATCATCCATCCTCAACTAAATTATAACGAACTTCTAAATGAAAAGCAACAAACATACAATATAGCGAGGTGATAATTTTAATGAACGGCAGTTTTTTTAATACGCCAACATTTCCTGGAACTGGGAAAACACCGATGACTCCACCTGGAAACATCAGTGCCCAAAGTTCCTTACCGTTAGAACAAAGTTTAATTGAAAATATTTTAAGATTAAACAAAGGAAAAAAAGTAAAAGTCTATGCATCTTACCCTGACTCGAATGAATGGCGTGACAGAACTTATGAAGGAATTATTGAACAGTCAGGAAGAGATCATCTAATTCTTTCTGATCCAACAACTGGCAATTGGTTTCTACTTCGCATGTTATACATAAATTTCATAGAATTTCCAGAAAAAATCAATTATAATCCAGACTATTCTGATACTTTTGATTAAGAAACAGTTTTTGTTTCTTTTTTTATAATATAGTTGATACTGTGAATGCTCCACCTAATTTTATTGATAATTTTAATAATTAACAACTACTTTCAAATAATCTCCTCATTTTTTACTATACTGAAATTTCTACTAAAATATCTACAAATTTTTCAAGACAATTTATAGCATCTTCAAAAGATACATTTCTAACAAATTTATTTTTTCTAGCATAAGAATTCCAATAAATATGTAACCTTTCACTATTTTTTACAATATTCAAACAATTTTCTATATTATCAGAAAAATTTCTTTTCTTAAATGTTTTTTCAGTAGCTTTTCTAAAACTATCTTTATTTAATGTTTCAAATTCATTATTATATATCAGATATATATCGTAATAATCTTTCATTCTACTACTTGCTTCTAATTTACTAAAAATTGTTTCTATTTTTTCAGCTAAAATTGTTTCTATACTATAAGCCCATACTTTATATTTTTCATTTCCAATTAGTGATTTATAACCATAATCATTTGGACCCGGATGTATCGGATCACCTGTTGCTATATCAATATGAAAACTATCGCTATATTCATCCAAACGGAATTTTAAAGTTATTCTAAGTCCACCATATTCATCTTCTTCTCTAATTGTTTCTGTTTTTTCTATATTCATTATTACATTATCATCTACATCAACTTTTATAATTTCATTTATCATTTGAATTATATTTTTATCCGTAAAATCAGCATTTCTTATTGCAGTATCAATATCCATTGTACTTCTGTTATTAATTCCAAATAATGTACTTAAATAAAAACCACCTTTTAGAATAAAATTATTGTTATATTTACTTTTAGATAAACGTTCAATAAATCTATCATACATATAAAATCTCATAACAGAGTTAAATTCCATATTCTTTTCTTTAGCTATAACTTTTAATTTATCCTTTACTGCTTGTATTGATTTAATCATTAAACATTCCTACCATTTCCATTACCTGTTCGTTTATTCCCATTTTTTTAGAATATTCTGAAAGTTTACTCATGTCCTTATTTTTATTTTTCATATATTTTCTAATTGCTTTCTTAACCTGCTCTAAATCCATTCTATTTTTTGATCGAATAATATCACAAATACTTCTTTCAAGATCATATGCTCTAACTTTATTTCCATTTGGAGTTTCAACCTCGCAAATCCCTAATTCCAACATATCATCAGAGACATAAAACACATTACATTTTTCATTTACAACATTTACATGATAGCGTTGGGGTACTGTAACAGTATAACTATAAGGAAATTCCTCTGTCATTCCATAGAAATAAAGTGCATTCATATGTGAAAATATCACTTTCTTATATTTAGATTGAAATGAAAAAAAGCTATCTTCAAAAACATTTGGTGATTGATATATCCCTCTAGATACTCTTTCAATTTCATTGTTACTTTCAAGTATAGAAAGATATTGTCTATTTATCCCAAGTGGTCCAATCATTCTTGAAGAAATTATACCATTATTTTCTTTCATTATTTGTTTAATTGAATTTGCCAATATTTTTGAGTGTTCATTTGGATATGCAGATGTCAGTTTTTTTATTTCTTCTTTCATTTGATTTATGCTATCATAAACAGATTGCTTGAGCACTTGATTTGTAGTTTTTTTTACAGATTTTGCTATTTTATTGAGTGCGTTACTAGATTGTTTAGACAAATCCGATAAATCTTTTATTTGTGCTCTAATTTGACTCATTGGTTCAGTTATAGAATTAAGTGCGCCAACAAAATTTCTAACAATATTTGAATCAATTTTATATTTTTCTTCAAGATTTTGTTTCATACTTTATCACCCTTCATTGACAATTACACTGAAATAATAGCATTTTTCAGTGTAATTGTCAAATTGTAACAATTGTTATTCTATAACCGAAAAAATGTTAAATTTCTCGTTAGAAAGATAAAGGCAGTTCCAAGTATCAGGATTAGTATTGTACACAATAATTCCTGTTTTCCCATTGTAACTAACATTAGTGTATAAATTCATAGCACTATCAAGTCTAGTAGGTAGCATTTCTTTTAGAATGCGCTCATCTAAAATATTTTTAGTAATAATCATTATTTTCCCACCTTAATAAAATTCATAACATTATCTTTTACCACTTCAAATTAAATTCCATTTTTTCATATTATTTCTTGAATCCCATAAATCTATAGCTCTTTTTAGACCATTTTCTTTAGCAATGTTTAGGTAATAATTTGCTAATTCATAATTAATAGCAGTACCATTTCCATTAAAATAAAAATTAGCACCTAAATCATAAATTGCAGCAATATGTCCTTTCATAGCGCATTCTTTAATAATCTTAAATGCTTTGTTATAATCTTTTTCAATCTCTCCAAGTCCAAAATAATAATATGCACCAATTACAAATTTAGCGTAAATTCTTTCTGTTTCAGTAATATTTTGCCTGTTAATTAATTTAATAATTTTAGGATAAGCATTAATTAAAAGTTTTTTTGCTTTATCCTTATCAATTTCTATTACTTGACCTAACCCTAGTTCATAGGAAATACCTAAAGAATAGATGCATAATGGATAATCTATATCAAATCCTTTTTGATAATAATATAAAGCTTTATTATAATCTTGCTCTACACCATTTTCTTCTAAGTCGTAGCTTCTACCTAACACATAATAAGCAAAACCTTCATTTTGATTTTCTAATGTTTTTAAATCAAATTTGATTATTTTCATAAAGCATTTCTCCCTATCTAGCTGTTTCATCAGGAGTTATAGTTGAGCCTTCAATATGATTCGTATTATAGGCAAAATCTAGTTGTGTCTTATGATAAAGATTCCCCGATAAACCAATATTTCTTTGTTCAATTAGCACCTTTTTTATTTTACTTATTTCCATTTTTCTTACCTCCTTCAGAGTCAAAAAAATATATGTGTATTATACCATTCCTCATCATTATTATCTATAATAATCCTTTATCCTTATTTTTCTTTAATACATCATTTTTACTATTGTTAATAGCATAAATATGTTTTTTTATAAAAACTGTTCTAAAAAGAATTTTTCTTTACCTAAAACAGTTTTAGGTCCATGCCCAGGATACAAAACCGTATCTAAAGGAATCTCTTGTAAAACCTTTCGAATTGACTCTTGCATTAAAGAATCACTACCACCTAAATCAGTTCTACCAATTGTATGATAAAAAATAAAATCGCCTACAAACATGCTCTTTTCTTTTGGAAAATAAAAAGAAATAGAATCTATTGTATGTCCAGGATTTTGAAAAACTTCATAATCAAACTCTTTAATTTTTTGGTTTGCTTTTAGATTATAAAAATTTTCAATTTCTTTTAAAGCTCCAACATGATCAAAATGAAAATGCGTAACCAAAATGCCAACCATTTTAAAAGGTTTCAAAAAATCGAGAATCTTCCCCGCTTCATCTCCAGGATCAATAACAATAGCTTCATTTTTTTCATTAACAAGAACATAACAATTCTCTTGCAACTCTCCAACAACTAAAGTATATACTTTCATCATTTATCACCAATTAAAATGTAACATAAAAAAAGTAGTTAAACAAGAGACAAAAATATGGTACAATACTTATAGAATTGAGGCTGAGAAAAATGGAATCATTAACAATTATTTTATTATTAGTTATCCTTCTAGGAATTATTGCCGTACTTTATATAAACATTTATAATCATATCCAATTTAGCAAAACCAAAATCGAAAAAGTTGAAGGAAAAATTGATGAAGATTTAAGAGAAAAATATGATTTAATTGTCAAAGCTGACACCGTAATCAAAAATAATTTAAAAGCTAAAAAAGATTACTTAAAAGAATATATAAATTTAAAAGAAGAAAAAATAAGTGATTTTGATTTAGAAAGAAAATTGAAAGAAGCAAAAAATATTATTGACACTCTTTACGAAGATAATAAAGAATTAAATCAAAATGAAACTATGCAAGAAATTAATGAAGAATTTAAAAGCATTGACGAAAAACTTGTCGCTGGAATTTCTTATTATAACAAACATGTTACTGAAATAAATAATTATATAAGAAGATTTCCTAATAATCTAATCGCCAAAATTCATCACATGAAACCTAAAACATTTTTTGACGGAAAAGATATGACGGATACTGACATTAACGATTTTAAATTATAAAAAAAAGACTCACAAAATAATAAAATGTGAGCTTTTTCTTTACTCTTTTCTTCCCCAATCAATTTCCTTTAAACCAGCATTTTTTAAAAAAGCATTGGTTTTAGAAAACGGTCTACTTCCAAAAAAACCATATCGAGCTGAGAAAGGACTAGGATGTGGAGACTCTATTATATGATGAATTGGATTTGTAATATATTTTGCTTTTTCTTTTGCAAAATTTCCCCATAAAATAAAAACAACCGGTGTATCTTTTTGATTAACTAACTTTATTATATAATCCGTAAATAATTCCCAACCTAGTTTTCGATGAGAAGCTGAAGTATCTTTAACAACA
Organism: uncultured Bacilli bacterium; assembly: GCA_944363605.1. Lineage (GTDB taxonomy): Bacteria > Bacillota_I > Bacilli_A > RF39 > UBA660 > Ventrenecus. Next base: position 14,355 of record CALVUM010000005.1, on the reverse strand, counting down.
GTCAAAACAGCATTTAAAAGCAAAACACCTTCCTTAGCCCAACCACTTAAATCGCCATCATTACGAGGTAAAATACCTAAGTCATCATAAAGCTCTTTATAAATATTTTGAAGTGATGGCGGTACTTTTACCCCTTTTTGAACAGAAAAAGAAAGACCATGCGCTTCTCCTTCTCCGTGATAAGGATCTTGACCCATTATAACAACTTTAACATCTTTATAAGGCGTCAATTTTAAAGCCTCAAAAATATGATCATGTGGTGGAAAAATAGTTTTTGTCGCATACTCATTTTCCACAACATTCATAAATCGATGAAAGCCTTCACTTTCCCAAATAATTTTTAATTTTTCATCCCAATCATTACCAATCATTATTATTACCTCTTCTATATCATTTAACTTTATTTATGATAAGTTTCATTACCTAAAATCTTAAAACTTCGATAAATTTGTTCAAGCAAAATTCCCCGAAATAATCCATGCGGAAAAGTCATTTTTGAAAAAGAAAGTGCTAAATTTGCACGCTTTTTTATTTGTTCATCTAAGCCATAAGAACTACCTATTACAAACGTAATTGTCGAATGAGTTAAAAATATTTCATCCATTTTTTGAGCCATTTCCTCACTTGTCATCGCTTTACCCAAAATTTCCAAAGTAATTACATAATCTCGTGCCCCAATTAAAGAGAGCAAATGCTCGCCTTCTTTTTCTAAAGAAATTTCTTCTTTTATTTCCACGATCTCTATTTTATGATACTTTGAAATCCTCTTTTGATAATCCAAAATCAACTCTTTTAAATAATTTTCTTTTATTTTACCGACACACAAGATCTTTATCATCGCACACCTTCGTTACTTCGTTTTGTCTAGCACAAACGACTTCTTTAAAATCTAGATCATATTCTTTAAAAGTCTGAAAAAAAGTTTCCAAAGCTTTTTCTTCTGTATTATTATGTTGTGATAAATGCATTAACACAACTTTTTTGGTATCTTCCCCAACTAATTTTGTTAAATAAAAACTACTATCTTTATTAGACAAGTGCCCAAGTGTTCCCAAAACTCTTTGCTTAAGCCATTTAGGATAAGGACCATTCATCAGCATTTCAATATCATGATTACTTTCCATTAAATAATAATTCTTATTTTTTAAAAGAGGAAAATACTTTCTATTCAAATAACCTGTATCTGTTAAATAAACAAGAGATAAAGATCCATCAGACAAAATAAAATTCCTAGAATCAGTCACATCATGACTTGTTCGAATCGTTTGTACACGAACAGAATCGATATAAAAATCATCATCATAAATAACAACATTTTCATAATCTTTTAAAAAGTCTAAATCATAAAACATTTTTTCTGTTACATAGACTTTAGGATGAATTTTTTTCAAAAAAACTTTTAAAGCACTTACATGGTCATCATGAGTATGACTAATTAAAATGGCATCAATTTTTGTTGGATCCTCTTCAATTTCTAAAATTCTTTCTTTAATATATTTTGCGTTTTTTCCTATATCGATCAAAATATGAATTTTTCCAGTTGAAAAGAAGGTAGAATTTCCTTCACTTCCACTTGCCAAGACAACTGCTTTCATCGATATAAACTCCACGGACTATACCACTTGCCACCATGTAATGGATCTCCTTGTGAAAAACCAAAATGCAAATGCGCTCCAGTTGAAGAACCACTACTTCCCATATAGGCAATTTGTTGACCTTTAGAAACATGATTTCCTACAGAAACAAGTAAATCAGATTTTACATGGGAGTATAATGTATAAAAATTATTCGCATGCTGAACAACAATATAATTACCATAACTCATTCCACACATACTTCCATACCAACCTATATTAGCACAACTAGAATAAGTTGCAACAACAGTCCCATCTTGAGCAGCGTAAATAGGAGAGCCAAAACCAGTACCGGAAATATCCAAAGCATTATGGAAACTTCCCCATCGCCATTCATAATCTGTAGTAATAATATAAGGAGTCAAAGTTGGCCAAGACCAGTTCATACCAGTATCAATATAATTTCCATGCGCACTTCCAATATTATAACTATAAGAAGGTCCTACAGAAGTAATTTCTTCCACAGCATTTCTTATTGTAACACTGCTAATAACATTTGCTTCCTGACCACGCTCACCATTAATTATTCGAACTTCTTGAGTAATTCGCTCTAAACCTGTTACACCTGCTTGGGTAACTTTACTTGATCCCCTTGACATATTATAATCAACAACCGTTGTTTTAGTAAATGCTTGTTCAACATCTTCTGTAATTCGAACCTCTTGATATAACGTCAAAATCGGATTAATAATTCCGTTTGATAAAGTATCTCCAATAGCTAAAACAGCATTTTCACCACGATACTTTGGATTAGCAATTAAAAGTTCTCGCACGTTTAATTTACTAGCTTCAGCAATAGATGCAAGTGTATCTCCTTTTTGAACAATATAACTCTGAGTAGGTTCCGTTGTTCCATAAAGTAAATACTGAGTAAGTTCATCCGCGTCCGTAAAAATTTTATCATGAACAGAAATATAAGCTTTTTTAATTGTAACAGTTTCTTCAAATTCCATATGATTGATAAAAGACCCAACATCTGTAATTTCTTCTTGCGTATTATGAATATAAGCTTGATAATCTTGTTCATCCACAAAAGTCGTTATAAAATTATGCTCTGCTTCATAATAAATATCATCATCTAGAATTTGTATTTGAGTTACTTTTTCTTCCTCATTTTCTGAAGCCGGTTGCGTAATCGTTACCAAATATCCTTGAATGGTAAAATCACTTTTTTCTTTGATTTTTTCATAAACATCATTTGCAGACGTAATATTCTCATTATAAGTAACATATTCTAAAATATTAAAACCATTTGGTGGATAAACTTGATCTACCTTATAAGTATCTTTAATATCTTGTTGTTCTTCATTTATTAAATTTAAAAGTTCATCTTCATCTTGAATCAAACCAAGCTTCTCGCCATCCAAATATACTTGATAAACATTTTGAGGAGTAGAGTTTTTATTTGGAAACCCTATCCAAACAAAAAGAAGGACAAAAAAAATCGTAACGATTCCTAAAAGCATTTTATCTTTAGTTTTCATAAGCACTCCTTTTAAATCTTCTCAATTATACCACAAAAAAAAAAGTTCGTAAAATGAACTTTATTTCAAACGGATCTTCCGCACAAAAGGCTCACCTTTCATAGCTAAATTTTCACTAGAGTTATAAGAAGTATTGGCAATTTCACAAATTTGTCTCAATTTATTTTCATCTAAAATATTGGTCCAAACTCGAGCATGTTGAACTTCTTGATTAGCCATTCCTCTTAAAATAGCATAACTAGCATTTTCTACAAACACATCTGCCATTAATGAATCTTGAATCTGCATTTTTTCATCTAAAGAATATGGACTATCAAAGAAACAATTTCCAAAAGTATTTTGATCTAAAAATCTTTTTGATTTAACTATTCCATCAGAAATAAGTTCCAAACCTACTTGATTCTCGTAAGCCTCACCCTGTAATAGAGTATATTTTGATAATGGATTTGACCCATATATAAGAAGTTTTTTCCAACTTTTTGATTCAATATAATTTCTTAACACTAACTCAAAAACCATTTGATTCATTAACCCAAAATTTTCACATCCCAATTTTTTCTCATAAATAGCAGTATTAATATCTAAAGGGTACATTAAAAATAATTTATTAGAATTATTTGAATTCCAAAGTACATTTCCCCCAAAATATTTTTTGCGATATAAACCATCATCTATATTTACTTCATGAGAAAAAGAAGATCTTGATAAACAAATATCTTGAAAAATTTCCAAAATCATCTTCTGTAAATTTTGCCTTTTCATCAAATTCTATTTTTTCCATAAACCAAACCTCCTAATTTTCAACTACATTTCTTCCATTGGTGTATAAGCTTTAAAACAACTTTTATTTAACTCAAACAAAATTTGAAATAAACCTGTACTACCACGTCTATGTTTAGCGATAATCACATCAACTGGCACGATATTACTCTTATTTTCAGCTGATTTATTCTCAAAATAATCTTGACGATTTAAAAACAAAACCAAATCAGCATCCTGTTCAATCGAACCAGATTCACGTAAATCGGCAAGTCGTGGTTGATTTGATTCCCGCCTTTCTGCATTACGAGATAACTGAGCTAAAGCAATAACCGGAACCTTTAATTCCATTGCCATGGTTTTAAAAGCACGAGAAATTTCTGAAACTTCAACTTGTCTAGATTCTACCCGACCACCAGTTGTTACTAACTGCAAATAATCAATAACAACTAAAGCAAGTCCCTTAGGGCTAGATGCTAATCTTCTACATTTTGCTTTAATTTCAGGAGCAGTAACAGAAGCATCATCTTCAATAAAAATATTTGTATCTGCAAGCTCACTCATTGCTTCTGTATAACGCTTCCAATCATTATCATTAAGCATACCCGTTTTTAATTTTTCTCCTTCAATTTGCCCAACCGAACTAATCATTCGATTCACAAGTTGCTCAGCACTCATCTCTAAGTTAAATATGGCCACCGCCTTATCCGTACTCATCGCCGCATTTGTTGCAATATTTAAAGCAAATGCTGTTTTTCCCATACCAGGACGAGCAGCGAGAATGATAAGCTCTCCTTCATGAAGTCCCGCAGTTGCCTTATCCAAATCCTTAAAACCAGTAGTCAACCCAGTAACTGCACTTTTATTCTTGCTCATTCTCTCCAAATTTTCATGAGCTTCTCTTAAAGCTTCCGTAATCGGTTTAAATTCACTTGTCTTACGGGTCCTTATAACGTTTAAAAGCTTCTGTTCTGAAGTATCTAAAAGACTAGTTAAATTTTCCTCTTCGTCATACGCATCGGTCACAATATTTGTTGCTGTGTCAATTAGTCTTCTTCTAGTTGCTTTATCTTTCACAATATCCATGTAATAATCCAAATTTGCACTAGTCGCAACCGAATCAATAATCTCACTTAAATATTCAATACCACCTATAGCATTTAAATTCTTTTGCTTATCAAGTTCATTTTTAACAGTCGTAATATCAATAGGCGTATTACTTTTATATAAAGAAACTAAAGCTGAAAAAATCTTTTTATGAGCGTCACTAAAAAACATATCTTCCGTTAAGTTTTCCATAATTTTTTCCATCGCATAAGGATTTAAAAAAGTTACCCCTAAAACACTCATCTCTGCTTCCAAATTCTGAGGCATTACTCTTGATGCCATAACAATCACCTACTTTTTCAAAACAACTTTTAAAGGAAAAACAACCCTTTTATGAAGTTCAATTGTAACTTCATGAGTTCCTAACGAACTAATTGGATGGTCGAGCTTTATACATTTTTTATCAATAGAAAAGCCCATTTTTTTTAGTTCATCACTTATTTGTTTAGTGGAAATCACTCCAAAAACTTTATCTTCTTTCCCAGTTTTCACTTGAAAAACAATTTGTTTTTTTCCCAATTCTTTTTGAATATTTTGAAAATCTTTAACCCGTTCTTCTTCTTCTAAATGTCTCTCTAATAAAGATTGATCTAAAACTTCTTTACTTTTTTTAGTTTCCAAAACTGCTAAACCATTTTTAATTAAATAATTTGTTGCATAACCATCACTAACGTTAATAATGTCATCTTTTTTTCCTTGACCTTTAACATCTTTTAACAAAATAACTTTCACAAAAAGACCTCCTTTAAAACGGTTTTATTATATCAATTTTTTTATTTTTTTAAAACCTCTTTTTCATAACTTATTACCAATTCATTTATAGAATTTAGATATGTATCGTAACATATATGCCTTACTAAATTAGGATGTAACGATATTCCTAAAGATTTTTCCATAGAATTAAGAACCTCTTCTTTAGAAGGAAGAACTTGAAGCATTTCTTTTAAAACATCTAAATATAGAGGTAACATATCCTTTAATACATCAATAGGATACCTTTTTATTTTATCGTCATGGCCTTCTTTTTCTAAAGCGACGACCGTCCGATTACTAAAATACTGCAAATAAAAGCTATGATCAAAATCAAAATAAGGTGCAACATAAGGATTTTCTCCTTGTAAAATAACCAAATTCATATAATGCATGTCATTATCTCCAGACAAAAATTGTGAAAAAAACAAAGTAGTAATTTGTTGCATTAAAGAAGAAACGATTTCTGAAAAATTCTTTTCGTTTTTATAAAAATACAATAATGCTCTTTCTATATCTTCTAAATTATAAAGATTGTACGAATTCTTTATATAAGATTTATGCTTATGTTTTAAAACAACATCTAAATAGTATCTATCTAAAATAGTTTTTAAAGGAATTTCCTTATAATGATTTGGATTATAACTTGTCGAAACAACACCTGTTTTTCCCTGATATTTAGCTAAATCAAAATGAACTACTGGAATATTTAAAGAACGAAAAACTTGTTCACAAAAAAGATGTGAAAGAAGAACAGATAAAGGACATTCTTTAAAATACAATTCGCCACCCGAAAAGAATTTTAGAATTTCACCACTTGTATTTCTTTTTATTTTTTGTGAAACTTTCAAATTATCTAAAATCAAATATCCATTTACTCTTTCCAAAATAATCACTCCATATAGTATACAGTATAACAAAAAAAGAATACTTTCAAAAGTACCCTTATTTTACATATGGTATTAAAGCCATAAATCTTGCATATTTAATTTGTTCAGCAATATGTCTTTGATGTTTTGCACATGCACCAGTCATTCTTCTAGGTAAAATCTTACCTTTTTCACTGATGTATTTGTTAATAATCATAACATCTTTATAATCAACGCTTTTTCCAGCACACATTTGACATATTTTTTTCTTTTTTCTTCTAAATTCAGCCATCTTTATAATCTCCTTTCTTTAGAATGGTAGATCATCATCTGATAAAGCGATTTCTTCGCCAAAGTCTTTAAAAGGATCTTCACTCATATCTGTTGTTGGAATACTTTGACTTTCCTCATAACTAGGCATTGGTTGTGCAAAACTTGATGAATCATAATTTGAAGAAGTCGTGTCTCCTCCTGAAGTATTTCTAGAACCTAAGAAAGTCACATTATCGGCAACAATATCTGTTGTATAACGTTTCTGTCCATCAGCTCCATCATAACTTCCAGTTTGAATTCTTCCCTCAACAGCAACTTGAGAACCTTTACTGCAATACTTTGCAATATTTTCAGCTTGTCTTCTCCAAGCAACACAATTAATAAAATCTGTTTGTGGTTGTCCATTTTGAGGATTAAAAGGACGAGAAACTGCAACCGTAAATCTTGTTACAGCAATACCACTACCCGTTGTACGCATCTCAGGATCTCTTGCTAATCTACCAATTAAAATAACTTTATTCATTTTTTACTCCTCTTCTTGACGAATGATTAAATGTCTTAAAACATTTTCATCTAAACGAATTTTACGATCAAATTCACTAATAGCTTCCTTATCAGCTTCAACTTGCATTACAAAATAATATCCATTTAATTCTTTTTTAATTGGATAAGCAAGTTTCTTCTCGCCTAGTTCTTTGTATTCCACTACTTTTCCTTTTAAATCAGAAATTAAAGATTTAAAACTTTCAGCACATTTTTTAATATCTGCACTTTCCATAGTAGCTTTAACAATAAACATAATTTCGTATTTGTTCATTTTCTACACCTCCTTATGGTCTAATGGCTTTTTGTCTACGCAAAAAGCAAGGAGTAATTTCTTACTCGCAAAATATTTTACCATTTATAACCATCAAAGTAAATAGTCTTTTTTACTTAATTTAACCAAATCAACTTTATAACCCAATCAAATCAAAAGTACATACATCTTCTCGAATGCTTGGTAAAAGATCGCTATTTTCTTGAATTTTTTGTTTGACAAATTCAACATTATCAAAAAGAAGAGTTGATTTATATAACAAAATATCCATTAAATTAAAATCCAAAGTTTGAAAATATTGAAGCATTTTTCGGACTTCACTCTCATGAGTTAAAAACAAAACTTCTTTTTCTTCATCAATTCCTAAAAGAAACTGATTATATTCTTCATCTGATATAAATTCCTTAAGATAATCCATTCGTTAAACCTCCCTTTTTAAATCCAAGTTGATCCAGAATAAGTTGATAACTTTCTTTATTTAAAAATGAATTATACGTAATAGCAAACAACAAAGCTTCTTGTAAAAAAGAAACATTTTTTCCTTTCAAAATAGAATATATTCGTAATACTTTTAATCTTGAAATTGAAACGCTACCAAAAACATAATGATAATCATCTCCATTTACACGATGAAAATTCTCAAGTTTTTGAATAAGGTCATCTTGAAATATAGATGAGTCAATTTCTAATTCAAAATTTTTAGTAACTAACTCCTTAAATAAATCATAATGGAGCATCTCTGACTCACAAGAAAAATCAACAAAATTTGTAGTCACAAAATCTTGTAAATCAGCTTTTCCAGCATATTTTTTAAAACCAGTTCTATAAAAATCAGAATTAAGGGTGTTTAAACGTTTCTCTGAAAAAATCGTCTGATAATATTCATCTCTACCCATTTCATTTTTTAATTTATAAAGCAATGCTAAAAAAGAAGAATTCATTTGAAGTCGGCTTGGATAATTATTTATATAATTAATGTTACCATCTAATGAATTTAATAGTCCAACTTCTATTAAATTATCACATTTCAAAGCCAAATCACTAAATGTTAAAGTCGAGACTGGAAAATGAGAAATATCTTGAGGATCAAATATTTTATATTGTTCTAAAATTCTTAAATTTTCTTTTAATTTATAATTTGGAGTTTTAATAGCCGCAACATTTTTAGAAGAACGAATCGAAACATCAAACCCTAATCCTTGCAAAAATCTTTCGTTTTCTTCCATTTCATCTAAACTAATAAGATGTGCTACCTTCCCTAAAGTACTACCAGCATTACCAGAGGTTCGAGAAGAATTGGAAAAAACAGTTTTACCTTTCTTTTTTCGAAAAAGATTTCTTATCCAAATACTAGGTGTTTCAAAATAAATATCAAAAAATTCATTTTTTTCCAACATTTTTTCAAAACGAGCTTGAACAGAAGACAAAGTACCATAAATACAAATTGTTAACAAATCCATTGGCTCAAAACGTGGTAATAAATTTGGTTTATTATGCACAGGATCTTCTTCTTTTAAATATTTTAAAATACTTCGTATATTGGCAATATCCGCCCGATATACAATTTCTGATTCATATTTATTTAAATACTTATCCATTACATCTAAAAGACCATATTCCGAAAAACATTCACGAACACTTGCCATATCAACTTTTTCGATAATTTTTTTATCAGAAAGATTATGCTTATCATTATAATTTTTCCAAGCAACAAGTGCGGCCTTTCTTTTCTCATAAGGAATTTCTTCATCTAAAACACATTCATAGAAAACAAGAAAATCATCTTGATTTAAAAAATCTAAATCATTTGGATCCAAAATCTTTTCTAATAAAATAGATAAATCAATAATTTTATCCGCTAGTACATCTTTCTGTTCACAATCCATTTTCAATTTATTTTCAAAAGTAATAAGCTGTTGTTCCATAGAATTTTTTTGCTCTTTAATTTTTAACAGCAAATTTTCTAAAAATTCTTTTTGTTCATTAGATAGCTCTACAGGAAACTTTTTTTCATTCTTTGCTTGCAAAACAAGACGAATTAATCGAACAGTTTCTTTAATATGCATTATTTCTAAAGATGAAAACATACTAGGTAAAATAGATTCTATTTTTAAATAAGCAATATTTTCCAAACTTTTTTCTAAATCATCTATAAACTCTTTTAAAATATCTAACTCTTTATGTTTTTCTTTAATTCTTTCCAAATCTTCTTCTAAAGTAAAAGTATCAGACTCTTTATAAAGACTCTCTAAATGGATTCTAATAACCTCTTCCACTCTACTCACTCCATTCAACTAACAAATTATATGTTTTCAAATAAAATGTAAGATCATTTATACAAGAAGAAAAATTTTGATAAAACTCTTCTTCCTTAATTCCAAGCAAAAAGGAAAGTTCTTGTACATCAACTTTTTTTAAAGAAATCAAGTCAAAACACTCTTTACGGATATTTTGAAAAAAAGTATGTTTCTCTTTACTCATAATTTTAGCTCCCTTTCAATTCCTAAATCCTTATATAAATTTTCTTTAAACTCTTTTTGTGTATCTAAAAGCATACCAAGATTAGAAGAATTTAAAGATGAAATTTTTGATTTATACTTTCTTACTATAGATTCAGATACATCATAAATATTTTTCTTTCGATCAAAAGTTAAAAGTAAAAAAGAATTATCTGAAAGCAGTATATAAGAAACGACCATATCCCCATTTTTATTTAAAAACACATCAATATCTAAATCTTGTCTTGTCAATAATTTCGAATGTTTTATCCCTCTTTCAAAATCTTTTTTTCCTGAAAGAAGTCCCCGAATTAAATTAGCAATTCGGTTTCTCTCTTCTAAAGAAAATTTATTAAGCTGAAATAAAGGCTGATTATTTTCATCAAGCAAAAATAAAAGAGTATCTACAGGCTGAGAAGATTTTTGAGATTTTTCAAATGCCGGTTCTAACTGTAAAATATTTTGAATACATTCTTTTAATGAATCTATATATAACGTAACCATATCTCGTGTTTCTTCCGAAACATTTTTAGGATCTTCAATTTTAGAGACAAAGTCACTAAGTAATTCTTTTATATCAAAAAATTCTAAAAGCAAAACAGCCATATTTTCATCTTTATATTGAAAAGAATTTTTTAAATCTTTCTCTTCTTTTAAACAAGATACAACCGTTTTCATATAATTTATTTGACTTTCATTTTTTCCTTCTAACAAGAAATAATATTTCTGCGCAAGAAAATTTCCTTTAGTTAATAGTAACTGATATTCATTTAATAATTCTTCTACAGAAAAGGATTCTGGAACACTAGGTAAAGAAAAATCTTTAGTATCTTTTTTCAAAGCTTTCGGGCTACTTTCATAAACAACTTTACTTAAAACATCAATTTTATCTTCTTCTGTTAACAAGCTAAATTCAAGTAAACTAGTTAAATAGCTAAACGAAAATGCCCCCCCCCCCCAATAATTTTTTGACATTCAGAAATATTTGTATAGATCTGCATTTTATTTTGAAGTGAAATCAGCACATTAATTTAGAGAAAAAAAGAAAAGGGATATAGATGATCATTCTATATCCCTAAAATCATATAAGTAATCCGTATTAATGAGTTCAGTCAAAGCTTCTTCTGTAAAATATATTAAAGTTCCATAATCTAAATGTTTGTATCTTGTATGAACATGATCCAAACAATATTCCCGAATATTTGGTAAAGTATGATCGTGAAAATTATATATAAGTATTAAATTATTTTTTAGTATTTCTAAGATTTCATCTATTATTTTTTCATGATAACATTTCATTCAAAATCCATTTCTCCCTTCGCAATCATGACGATTTCTGAATCTATCCTTTGTTTTTGATTTTGATACCCTAATAACAAACAATTTACAAGCAACGTGTTTAACTTTCTTAGAGAAGATTTACTACAAGAATACAAAGCGTTTAAAGCATCTTCACTAAATAATTCGTGATGGGCATTGGCTAATTGTAATCTCGTTTCAATATATTCTTTTACTTCTTCTCTTGTTAATCCTTCTAATGTATAATTTACCAATACTCTTTGTTTTAAATAGTCATAAACATTTTTGGATAGTTCTGTTTTTAATTCAGGTTTCCCAACTAAGAATAACGTAATATAATCTTTACTATCCATATCAAATTCATATAATACTTTTAAATTTAAGAAAATTTCCCTTGATAAATTATGAGCATCATCAATAATAAGGATTGGCATTCTTTTTTCTTGTTCTACTAAAAGTCGAATTTCTTTTTGAATTGTATGATATAAATCCGTTTTATAACAAGATCCTGTATCAATACGAAAGGCATCTCCGATTTCCTTAAAAAAATCAAAAGAAGTCATGTTCTTTACTGCAGATATATAAATAATTTTATATAGGTCTGGATTTAATTTTTCTGAGAAACTTCTTAAAGCAAAGGTTTTTCCTAATCCTGGGCTTCCTGTAAACACTCCAATTCCTTTAATTTCTGTTAAATAGGTAAATCGATAGATCAGTTCTTTAAAATCTCTACTTTCATATGGATGATGTGTATCCATTTCTTTAGAAAATGGATTACAACTCATTGCATAGTAAGTTTGATACATTTTTCTTCCTCCATTTCTAGTACATCCTTTTCATCGTTTACTACAAGTGAATAATCAATTCGATCTTTTCTTTTGCTTTTACTATTGGCCACTTTATCTACTTTTTTGATTTCACAAATCTTTTGGTTTCCTTCATATAAATATAGAATTTCCAAATTCATCGGATCATATCTAGTTTCTATGGTTTGTCCTACATATTTAAATGGAACTTCATAAAATTCATTTTTAAATTTAATGGTCCGATCATTTCTTACTTTATGATGTTCTCGATGTAAAAAAGATTCTTCAATAAATGTTTCAGATAAAAAGGTAACCTTCTTAAATTCTTGATGCCATCTTTCATTAGGCGTTTCTTTCGTTACAGAATGCTTTTTATTTATATATTCTTTCTGTAAAAAGTTTGATAAACTTTTTTTCACATCTTCTAAAGAGGTAAATTCATTCCAATTTGTACAATTCATCCACCCATCCTTAATGGTTCGAAAAAGTCTTTCTTGTTTAGCCTTTGCTTCTGGTGTGTAAGGTTTGGCATGAATAAGTTCTATTCCTAAAGTAGCACAGATGTAGGATAACTGTTTATTCTCATATGGTCCACCATTATCTACAAAAAGCCTTTTGGGTTTTCCATAAGTTTTAACGCCATTTTTGAAAACACTTTGCATATTAATGGCTGTATCAGAAAGAAATACATCAAATCCCATAATCATTCGAGACTTATCATCAATAAACATAAGAATATACGTACGATATTTCTTGTTGTCTATTCGTAAATAAGGCCCATAGGAAGTATCTGCTTGCCAACAGTCATTGACATGTTCCATTTCAAACATTCTTCTTTCTACTGTACAACCTTCTTGAGCTTTTAAATGATTTTTTTTCAAATAACGATGGATGGTAGATAAAGAAACATCTTGCTTTAAAAGAAAACTTTCTTCTATAAGTTTTTTGTAAATAGCCGTTCCTGTAATTTTAGGATATTGTTTTCTTAATTCTTCAATTCTTTCTATAGCTTCTAAAGATAACTTTCTAGAACTTTTACAATCACTTCTTATTTTTCCTTCTAATCCTTCGATTCCATATTTTTTATAGTTTGTATACCAAGAACGGATGCAACTCTTGCTATATTTTCTTTCTACACCTTCAAAGGAATACGTTTTAGACGAGACAAAGTCCAGATAGCCTTCTGTTGTATCAAATCCATGTGTTTGATTGACAAGTGGAGCTATAATACTAAACCGAAAAATCCCTTTCTCTTGTTTTTTTTCCATAATCCTCCTCTCCGACTTTTAGTCTATCAGAAAGAAAAATAGGAAATAGGGATACCTTATGTTGGTGCACCTTTTAAAAGGTGCAATATCCTAAGTATCCTAATTTAATTTGCATAAAACATTTCTCATACCTCTTAATATATTGAGATAGAAGTTGTTCTTTTTGTTCTTTTAATAGAAGGAGCATTTTTTTAAAATTTCTTATTTGCAACATGGTTATGAAATAGGGAAGATGATCTTTCGTAAATTGTTTTTTATAAGTCTCTTTTGTTTCTTCTGTAAAAAGATTGGCATTTTCTTCATCTAGTAAAATAAGAAGAAGAATTTCATCTGTCAGTTGCTTATAAGGAACGATGCCGAAGGGTAAGATGGCATGTGTTCTTCCACAGCTTTGACATCGAATTCTTTGAATTTTTACGATCTCAGAATATATTTGGTTATTTTTTAAATAAGTAACTCCACGTTCATAATGTCCCCATAAAATATATTCTTTTGAGTGACAACATGGACATTCTAAACAACCAAAGTTATTCATATCTTTATAGATATCTAATTTTTCTTGAAATTTAAACTTGACATTTGAAGGATTTAAAACTATCATAGTAATTGCCTTGATGAAGGGCATTTAAAACTATCGAAGGAAGAAGTTACCGCTTCTTCTTTCTTTTGCCTTCATCTACTTTCTACATACAAAAAAGTGCATGAAATTTGCGTTTTATTTTATCATACACTTTTCTTATTCTACAAATTAATTTGACGAATATTTTTCTTTTTTTATTATTTTATTTTGC
>CALVUM010000004.1 GCA_944363605.1 uncultured Bacilli bacterium | reverse complement strand
GAACAAGTTGTAAAGATTAAAAACGAAGGTTCTACTATAGATGATAAGATATCAAAATTAACAAATCACTTTCTTCCATATCTTGGTAACTTGCAAATGTGTGATGTGAAACGTAATGATATTCAAGATTGGATAGTTACACTGACAAACAAAAAGTCTATGAGATATAATGATGGTACATTTCAAAAATTAAGTTCAACAACTATTCACAATGTTTATAGTATAGTTCGTGCCTTTTTCAATTGGGCTTCTGACGAAGATATTAATATAATTAATATGACACCATGTAGGAAAATTGAATTACCTAAAAGAAAAGATTATGAAAAAGAGATTTTAGAAGATAAGGATATATATGAAGTGATTGAATATATTCTCGAATTACCTGTTCAATATCAATGTGCCTTTTTAATGCCCTTATTTTGTGGATTACGCTGTGGTGAGGTTGTAGGACTTAGGTGGAAAGATATTGACTTTAATAAAAAACAAATCAGAGTTAATAAATCCTTATCAATAAGTAAATCAAAAGGAACAGATTTAAAGTTAACAAAAAGTAACAAATCAAGAACTGTTCGTATGAATGATTTGATTATAGATCTTCTTCTTCAGTTAAAAGAAGAACAAAATTTCCTAAAAAAGTCTTTAGGTAAAAATTATAAAAATCCAGAGATTGTTTTTACATATGATTTTGGTTATTATCTTAGTCCAAATTCTATTGGGAATAGATGGAGAAGATTTAGAGATAAACATGGACTTAAACATGTTACTTATCATGGTTTAAGAGCAAGTTATGCATCTTTATTGTTACATGATGGTATTTCAATTAAAGAGATTCAAGAATCACTAGGACATAGTGAAGCAAGAACAACTACAAAATATTATACCTGTACGTATGATAATGATCTTGATCGTATATATAATGTGACCAATAAATTTCATAAATAAAGGTATGGGATCTGTGACACTTTTTGTGACATTTTTACAAAATAAAAGAGTTTATGATTACATAAACCCTTGTAAAATCTAATTTAAATTGATAGTAAAATGTTTCAACGATATAGTTGTTGCAGACCCACGCCTTAGCCACTTGGCTACGGCTCCATGTATATCATTTTAATATAAAAGAGCTTTTTTGTCAAAGAAATTTGTTTTTAATTTTTATTATAATTATATGCAACAATTAAAAATTGTATTTCTACTAGTATCTTATGTATAATTTTGAAATATTTGTGTACATTATACTTGAAAATCAATTTTTTTTCTGATATATTTTTATCATAGAGAGAGGAGAAAACAAGAATATGGAAAAGAAGAATATGGTATTGTTAACAGTAATTGCGGTGGCGACATTATTGGTTGCAGTTGTAGGAGCAACATTTGCATACTTTACTGCTAGTATAACGAATAATTATAATGGACAAGGAAGTAATGGAAATGCAAATATTCAGTCTGGTTCTGTTGGAACTAATACAACTGTTGTTGCTAATGTTGATGGTCAAGCAGGTAGTTTTGAAGAAAATGATGTTTATCCAGGCCATAAAGAAGTTGCCGCTTTACAAGTTACAGTAACTGGTAACGGTTCTCAAGGAATTGATATAATTTATACTCCTTCTGAAAATACTTTCCCAGATGGCAATATTGAAATAAGTGTGTATAAATCTGGTGGATCAGTAGATATTGGTGAAGGTGGAAATTATTTTAATTGCCAAAAACAAACTGGTACTGCAGATGATAAACAAACTTTCTATGAAACTTGTGAAAAAGCTGAAAGTACACTTGGAACTATTGTTGGTTCAAAACACAGTTTGACTCAAACTGAAAAGGATAAAACAGTTGTTTTAGCACAAGATACGATTACCCATACTGGCTCTGGAACAACTCAAGTGTATTATGTAGTTGTTGAGTTTGTTAACGATGATGACGCAGCACAAGATTTGGCACAATCTAAAGCTTTAGCTGGTCAGATTAGCGTTCGTTTAACTCCTTAATAACAGTTATGAACTAAAAAGGTTAAAAATGATGTACTAAGTTGTATATCATTTTTTTTCTTTTTTAATTGCTAGCTTTTTTTTTCTATGTTATAATAGTTTATATCTAAGATAGGGGAGGATTTATATGCCTAAAGATAATAAGAGTGATTTTGAAGAAACAAACATGAAAGATTATGAAGAACAATATGAAGAGTTATTAGAAGAGGAAAAAGAGAAAGAGAAAAAAAGAACTTTTTTACAATTTTTACTTCTTTTATTGATATTGTTTTTTGTTATTTTGGTAATGACTTTTGCTTATATCAAAATTTTTGTGGATACGAAAAATGATCCAAGAAATTGTAATATAAATTGTGATATTGATGGTGATGGAATCTGTGATTTGAACTGTGATACGAACAATGACGGTATTGCTGATTTAAATGTTGATTTAAATAAAGATGGCGTTTGTGACGTCAATTGTGATACCGATGGTGATGGCAAACCAGATATCAATATTGATTATTATGGAGATTTAAAGCCTCATTTTAATGTTGATGCAAATGGTGATGGTAAGGCTGATCAAAATTTGATAAATCAAGATGTGAACAATGATGGAAAATGTGATTTGAATTGTGATACGAATGATGATAATCGCCCTGATATAAATATTGATATGAATAATGATGGAAAACCAGATATTAATGTAGATACTGATGGCGATGAAAATCCTGATATAAATATTGATAAAGATAATGATGGAAAACCTGATATAAATATGGATACTGATGGTGATAATGT
The DNA here is from genome assembly GCA_944363605.1 of uncultured Bacilli bacterium. Lineage (GTDB taxonomy): Bacteria > Bacillota_I > Bacilli_A > RF39 > UBA660 > Ventrenecus. Next base: position 43,461 of record CALVUM010000004.1, on the reverse strand, counting down.
TTGTAATATTAATTGTGATACCGATGGTGATGGAAAACCAGATCTTAATATTGACGTGGATAAAGATAATAAACCAGATGTTAATGTGGATACTAATGGAGACGGTTCTCCTGATGAAAATTTGATGAATCAGGATACAGATAATGATGGAAAATGTGATATCAATTGTGATATGGATAATGATGGATTTCCAGATATCAATATTGATGTAGATGGTGATGGCACACCTGATATTAATATTGATAATAATGATGACAATAAATGTGATTTAAATTGCGATACGGATGATGATGGAAAACCAGATGTCAATGTGGATACAAACGGTGACAGTGTTTGCGACGTTAATTGCGATACCGACGGTGATGGGCATCCGGATATCAATATTGATGTAGATGGTGATGGCAAACCAGATATTAATGTAGATACGGATGGTGATGGGAAACCAGATGATAATTTGACTAATCAAGATAAAGATAATGATGGAAAATGTAATATAAATTGTGATACCGATGATGATGGCATTCCAGATATTAATGTTGATATTGATGGTGACGGCACACCAGATATTAATATAGACACAGATAATGATGGAAAATGTGATATCAATTGCGATACGGATGATGATGGGCATCCCGATGTAAATATTGATACGAATAATGATAGTAAATGCGATATTAATTGTGATACGAATGGTGATGGCATTCCCGATATTAATATTGATTATGAAGAGGATAAAATTCCACATTTTAATGTTGATACGGACAATGATGGGGAACCAGAAAGTAATTTAATGAACCAAGATACAAATAATGACGGAAAATGTGATATCAATTGTGATACTGATTATGATGGGCATCCGGATATAAATATTGATATAGATGGCGATGGAAAACCTGATATTAATATTGATAGTGATGGGAATTTATTTCCAGATATTAATATTGATATTGATGGAGACGGTAAGCCTGATATAAATGTTGATACTAATGGTGATGGTGTTTGTGATGTCAATTGTGATACCAATGGTGATGGCAAACCTGATATTGACATAGATTATAGTGGTAATAAAGAGCCTACATTTAATAAAGATACTGATAATGATGGAAGCGCTGATGAAAATTTAACAAATCAAGATAATAATGGTGATGGCGTTTGTGATGTCAATTGTGATACGGATGACGATGGATGGCCTGATACAAATCTAGATTTAGATGGTGACGGTAAACCAGATGTTAATATTGACACTGACGGTGATGGCAAGCCGGACACGAATATTGATATAGACGGTGATGGAAATCCTGATATAAACGTTGATGATGGAACAGGTGGTTCTGTTAATGTAGATGTAGATGGCGACGGCATTTGTGATATCAATTGTGATACGAACGGCGATGGCATTCCAGATATCAATATTGATACAGATGGTGATGGATCTCCTGATGTTAATATCGATATTGATGGTGATGGTGTTTGTGATGTCAATTGTGATACCAATGGTGATGGAAAATGTGATGTTAATTGTAGCACAGTTTCTACTGGAGATAGTTCCGTAGATATTACAGCTGATGAGAATCGTATTTTATATGTAAATTATTTAAAAGGAATTAATGCAACTTATATTGCTCCAAATTGGTCAGGTAGTCAAGAATTTTCAGTGAATAATACAAGTAATTATACTTTGGCCTTTAATATTCGTTTTAAGAATGTATATAATGAATTTAATCCTACTAGTGAACTTGTTTATTCTTTAAGTCAAGATGGTATAATTAAGGTTTTAGAAACAGCTTCTCCATCTGAGGACGGATATTTAATTCAAAATGTTATTATTCCACCTCATACAACTTATAATTATACTTTAACTTATCATTTTGTTGAAACTGGAGAAAATCAAGATTATCAACAAGGAAAGAGATTTACAGCAGATTTAGAAGTTGAGGCTGCTTCCTAGTCTCTTTTTTCTTGACTTGTAATTTTATGTATTTTTTAATATAATATGGATAAGATAAAAGAGTAGAGAGGGTATACTATTATGAAGGAAAAGAAGGAGAAGTATAATTCATTTACACATGCAGTTAAATTCATAATGGGAATTTTATCTTGGACAATTTTTGTTATTCTGATATTAATAGCTTTATTTTTGGTTTACTATTTTATTTCAAGTAAAGTTTATGCATCTAAAGGGGAAGATTTTCGACCACCAATTTCTTTATATACTATATTAACTACTAGTATGGAGCCAAATATTAATAGAAATGATGTGATTGTTGATTTAACTGTTAAAAACCCTGAAGATATAAAGGTTGGAGATGTTATTACTTTTGTATCCACATCATCTCTTACTAAAGGTATGGTTATTACACATCGAGTCATAAATGTTAAGAATGATGAAAATGGCTACTCATATCAAACTAAAGGAGATGCTAATTTAAGTCCAGATACATCTTATGTTCCTTTTGCAAATATTAACGGTAAAGTTTTATTTCGAATTCCTAAACTAGGACTTTTACAATCTTTTTTAGCTACAAAAGGTGGATGGCTTATTGTCGTTGTCGTTCCTGCTTTATTTGTTATTATTGGGGATCTATTAAAAATATTTAGATTGACTACTGCTAAAAATACGGTTGATGAACTCTATAAAATTGAGGAAAAAAGCAAGAAGAAAATTAAACAAAGAAAAGAAAAGATTGAGGAAAATTTACAACGTAGATATTCTGTTATTAGAAATGTAAACGAACCTGATCCGATTGCTCATAAGAAATATCATATTGTTTCTAATAAAAAGATAAAGACTGCTTCGACTCCAAAAAAATTGGAGTTGCCAAAAAGAATAGATTTGCCTAAATTAAAGAAAAAATAAAAAAGCTTTCAAATATTTTTGAGAGCTTTTTAAAATTGTAAAATTTCATTATATGATTAAAAAAGATAGTAGGTTTATTAGTTTTTTATATAACTTTTATTCACTTTTCATTTCAAATAAAATGTCTCTAAGTTCCATGGCTCTTTCAAAGTCGAGGTTTTTCGCAGCATTTTGCATTTCAATTTCAAGATCATGGTATATACGTTCTTTTTCTTTTTTAGAAACATTTTTCTTTTTGACATTTTCCTTGACTTCGTTAGAAATTACATCTTTAATTTCTTTAATGATTGTTTTAGGAATGATATGGTGTTCTTCGTTATATTTTTCTTGTATAGTTCTTCTTCTTGCAGTTTCGCTTATGGCTTTTTGCATGGCATCACTACATGTATCGGCATACATAATTACGTGACCGTTAGCATTTCTTGCACATCTTCCGATTGTTTGAACGAGACTTCTAGTACTTCGTAAGAAACCTTGTTTGTCGGCATCTAGGATACAAATCAAACTTACTTCTGGAATATCTATTCCTTCACGAAGAAGGTTGATACCAACTACGACATCATAAATTCCGGCTCGTAAATCATGAATAATTTTTAAGCGTTCTAAAGTTTTGACTTCGTTATGTAAATATGCGACTTTAATATTCATTTCTTTTAAATAGTTAGTTAATTCTTCGCTCATACGAATAGTTAGAGTAGTGATGAGTACTCTTTCATTTTTGGCCATTCGAATTCTTATTTCATTAATAATATCATCAATTTGGCTTTCAGTTGGTTTTACTTCAATTGTTGGATCTAATAATCCGGTTGGCCTGATAATTTGTTCAATAAATTGTCCATTGGTTTTTGCTAGTTCATAATCACCTGGAGTTGCAGATACATAAATAGTCTGATGAATTTTTGATTCAAATTCTTCAAAGGTTAAAGGTCGATTATCTAGGGCACTTGGAAGTCGAAATCCATAATCTACCAGAGTTGTTTTTCGCATTCGATCTCCATTATACATGCCTCTTACTTGAGGAAGGGTTACGTGTGACTCGTCTACAACTAATAAAAAGTCTTTTGGAAAAAAATCAAGTAAACAGGTTGGGGTTTCACCAGCTCCTCTTAAAGCTAAATGTCTTGAATAGTTTTCTACGCCACTGCAAAAACCTGTTTCTTTAAGCATTTCTATATCATAATTTGTTCTTTCTCGCAGACGTTGTTCTTCAAGTAATTTTCCTTGGCTTTTTAATTCTTCTAATCTATCTTTTAGTTCGTCTTCAATTCTTCTAATGGCTTCTTGCATTTTCTCATCACTTGTAACAAAGTGGCTAGCTGGAGAAAGAGTAGTACTTTTGATATTCTTTAAAATGCTTCCAGTAACCGGATCAAATCTTCTTATACTTTCAATTTCATCCCCAAATAGTTCTACACGTACTCCTGATGCGTGTTCATTTACTGGAATAATGTCGATTATATCTCCGCGAACTCTAAAGGTTCCACGGTGAAAATCTATATCATTTCTTTCATAAGCCATATCAATTAATCGGTTTATGATATCGTTTCTTCTAATGGTGTCGCCAATTGTCAAAATAAGCATTTTATGCATATATTCTTCTTTTTCGCCAATACCATATATACATGAAACACTGGCCACGACAATTGTATCTTGATAATTAATGAGTGCTGAGGTAGCTGAGTGTCTTAATTCGTCGATTTCATCATTAATAGAAGAATCTTTTTCAATATATGTATCACTTGATGGAACATAAGCTTCTGGTTGATAGTAATCATAATATGATACAAAATATTCAACGTGGTTGTTGGGAAAAAGTTCTTTTAATTCAGAATATAGTTGACCAGCTAATGTTTTGTTGTGAGCCAAAACTAAAGTAGGTTTATTCACTTCTTTAATGACATTAGCAATAGTGAACGTTTTTCCGGTACCCGTTGCGCCTAATAAAACTTGTTCTTTTTTTCCTTCTTTAATTCCATGTACTAACTCTTGAATAGCTTTTGGTTGATCCCCGTTTGGGGTATATTTTGAAACTAAATCAAACATAAATGCCTCCTTGTTATAGTGTGCCTGCCAGTTAAAAAATTTGTGCCCTGACTCGTTTTTTATGGTCTTTTTTTTTAAAACAAATGTCGGTTATAATAATACTAAATGATATAAGCCAATTTATAATAATCTATTTTAACACTTATTTATAAACAAAACAAGGAAACTCCAGTATGTTTCCTCGTAATTATTTTAAACATTTTTCCTAATTATTATACATATCTATTAATTAATAGATGCATATCCAAATTTTTTATTACGTAAGTTCATAAATCGCGCTTGATCAATAAAACTGTTTATTGGTCACATTTTGATTATCTATAGAATTATATTTAAAATTTTTCTTTTTTTAATGATCTAATTTGATTGTTAAAAGAATAATTTATATCTTCTTGTTCCTTATTAAAATATCTTGTCAATTCCTTTTCTAATTCTTTGTTTTCCATTTTACTAGGCCTAATCAAAGGTAGATATCTAGAGTTCAATAGTTCTTGACAATTCTTAAATTTAGGTAATTCATGAAAGAATTGGGATATTAAAGTGACATCACCATTAGTCATGATATATAAATATTCTAGTAAATTTAAAGGATAATTCCTATTAATTGCTAAATCTAATATATTTTTCTCTATCTCTTCTTTCTTTGCGTTAAATGCTTTTTTATCATATATCATGTATTGTTCTTCTTCTTTTTGATAATAGCTTTCTTCCATTATTTCTTTATAAAAAACGGCATAATATCTTTATAAACAAGTTCAATTTCAAGTGCATAGCTTACTACACCATTTTTTTGTCTCTTTCCAATTGCTGGCATAGAAAATCTATATAAAGTTTCTGATTTATTACTATTATTTTTTCCTGTTATCCTTTGAAAAAAAATATAATAACTGGCTAATGCTGAATTTGATTTATAAAATTCTTGGTTAAATTCTTTGTAATAAGGAAACATATTTTTAAAATATTGTGTTTTGCGGAAATCTGCAATTTCTAGGATGTTGTTCCCTTTTTTATTATAAGAAGAAACATAGAAAGAATTAGGAATTATTTCCCTAGCAGTATAAAAAGATTCTTCATATCTGATACGATAATATCTAAGTTCATTTCCTTTTTTCATTTCCAAATCATATTGGCTTGAATCAATGATATTACTATCTATTTTATTCTCTATACCATTAAATAAATTTCCTTTTTTAAAACTAAATTTATTCATCTTCTATCACTTCCTTTTTAACTATTATATTATAGATACATATTTTAACAATATTTTGTTGAAAATTTTACAATACGGATGCTCGGTATAAATTCTATTTATTCATGGTAACTAGATATAAGTTTCTATTTATATATTTTTAATGTGAATTTTAAGTGTTTTTTAACTATACTTGATATTTTTTTAAAATGTGATATATTAAGAGGGCAAAAAAGGGAGGAATTTTATGAAAACAACATATGTTTTTGGACATCGTAATCCAGATACGGATAGTGTTTGTTCAGCAATTAGTTTTTCTTATTTAAAAAATCAATTGGGTGATACTACACGTCCGAGAGTATTGGGACATATTAATAAAGAAAGTGCCTTTGTTTTAAATCATTTTGGTGTAAAAGAACCAGAGTATTTAAATAATGTTAAAGTACAACTTCGTGATGTTTCATATGGAAAAGGATTAATGCTTAATGCTTTTGCTTCTATTAAAGAAGTAGTTGATTTTATGCAAGATAATCATTGTACGGCTGTGCCGATTGTTGATAATAATAAGAAATTAATTAGTTTAATTACTTTAAAAGAAATTGCGATGATGTTTATCGAAAATTCTAAAAATCATTTAAATACTAGTTATGAACATATTTTAAAAGCGGTTAATGGACGTGAAATTTTACGATTTAGAGAAGAATTTGAAGGAGATACTTTAGCAGGAAGCTATCAAACTCAAACTTTTATTGAAAAAACTCCGTTAAAACAAAGTGATATTTTAATCGTTGGAGATCGTTATAAGGTTTTACAACATGGAATTTTTTCAAAGGTTTCATTAATTGTTTTAACAAATGATTGTAGTTTAGATGAAGAATTACTTAGTCTTGCTAAAACAAATAAAGTTAGTGTTATTTCTAGTTCTTTGGATACTTATAATACTTGTACGCAAATTGCTTTAAGTAACTATGTTAAAACTATTTTAGTTAATCATAGTCCTTCAGTATTTCACGATTTGGATTATTTAACAGATTTTGTTGCAGATGCGACTAAACTAGGTCATACAAATTATCCGATTTTAAATAAAAAGAATGAATGTCTAGGATTAATTCGGATTACGGATATTGGAAATTTTGAGAAAAAACAAGTTATTTTAGTCGATCATAATAATTTAGAGCAAAGTGTTCCTGGAATTGATGAAGCAAGTATAGTTGAAATTATTGATCATCATAATTTGGGAGCGATAGGTACAAGTATTCCAATTAATGTTCGATGCATGCCTGTAGGATGTACTTGTACGATTTTGTATCAATTATTTCAAGAAAAAAATATTGCGATTCCTAAAGATATTGCCGGTCTCATGCTTTCAGCTATTTTATCAGATACGCTTATTTTGAAGAGTCCAACTACTACGGAAAGCGATCGAATAGCTGTTAAAGCTTTGGCAAACATATGTAAAGAGGATTACGAAACATATGGTTATGAAATGTTAAAAGCTGGTAGTAGTGTAGAAGGATTAGAAGTTGAAGATATTATTTATCAGGATTTTAAATCTTATAAAGTTGGTAATGAAAGTTTAGGAATTAGTCAAGTTATTACAATGGATTTTGATTCAATTAAAGAACATTTACAAGAATATGTGGATAAATTAAATGAAATTGCCAAGGGAGATTATAGTACTGTAACTTTATTTATTACAGATATTATTAAAAACGGTTCGTATATACTTTTCAATGATGAATCGAAGCATATTATTGAAGATAGTTTTGGAATACCTGATATTGAAGAAGGTACTTTTATTCCTGATTTAGTGTCTCGTAAAAAACAAATGTTACCTAAAATTATGGAATCTTTAGAAAGAAATAATTAAAAAAGAATTACAATTTATTTGTGATTCTTTTTTTCAATGGTTATTATTAAATTTTCTTTTTGAGCCAATTCTAAAAATTTATTTAAAGAGATTTTTGTTCTTCCTAATTCATAGCTTTGAATGCTGTCTTTACTTCGATCTATTTTCTTGCCAAATTCTTCTTGCGTTGATTCGCTCCATTCACGAATAATTTTTATAATTTCTTTTGCTTCATATTTGTTTGCGATTAGTTTCATTGTATCACCAAAATAAGTTTATTAAAATTCTAAGCTTTTTTATCATAATGCGTATTTACAATACGTTTTGTTTTTGCTAAAATTAAAACGTATTTATAATACGCGAGGTGTGTTAGATGAAATTAAAAAGTTTTAGACAAAAAAATTTAAAAAAAATTGGTATTATAATATTTACTTTACTATGTATCTTTTTAATAACAGGGATATTTTTTTATACTTCGTTTGCTAATTTTGAAACGTATGATGAATTTAATATAATTAAAGGTAAAGTGGAAAGTAATGGGGATATATATTTTGTGTATTATGTTGATGAGCAATTAGTTTTTGATATGCCTTTAAGGAATAGTGGCTATGTTTTTGATGAAGAAAATTCAAGTTGCACGAATAATGCATATGTAACTTGGAACTATAGTGGATGGTTTCCAGAAGTCAGAAATTTAACACAGACTCGAACTAAGTGTACATTATATTTTAAGAAAACTAAAACGGTTGATAGTGTATTGGGAGAACTAGAAGTTTATGAATATACACCAGATTTTACAAAGTCAGCATGTGATGATGAGTTCTGTGAAAGTCATGAAAAAGGGATATTTGAAACGACAGATACAAATGGTGTAACCTATTATTATCGTGGAAGTGTCGAAAATAATTATTTCTATTTTGCTAATTTATGGTGGAGAATTATTAGAATCAACGGAGATGGGACAATTCGGCTTATATATGATGGGACAAGTGCTCATGATAATGGTGAATCTAGTACAGATAGACAAATTGGAACAAGTAAATTTAATGCAGCAAGTAATGATAATATGTATGTCGGATATATGTATACAAGTGGAAATGTGCATGGTACTGGAACGACTTCCATAATTAAAGCAGCTGTGGATACATTTTATGATGAAAAGTTAGTCAGTTATGCAAGTTATATAGATACGAATGCAGGATTTTGTGGAGATAGAAGTACATTGAATAATCAAGAAGGAGTTGGGACTCTTCAAGAAACAACTTATTATAAAGGCTATTTGAGAATTGTAGAAAGTACTCCAAGTTTAGTTTGTGAAAATACTTTAGATTTATATACTGTACCCACATCAACTCAAGGAAATAAGGCATTAAGTAAACCCATAGGCTTAATTACTGTAGATGAAGTCATGTTTGCTGGAACAGGTGGAGGAGTATTTGATGGAAATTATAATCATGTACCCAAAAATACAAATGGATATTTAACTACAGGAACTGTTTTTTGGACATTAACTCCAATTGGTGGATATGTATTGTTTGATTTTACAACATGGAATGTTACTTTGATTAATATATCTGCTTTAGGAGGAATTGATGATGATTATCCTACAAAGATTCGGGGGATACGTCCAGTTATTAATCTTAAATCTGCTTTGGCAATTACGGGTAATGGAACTAAGGAAAATCCTTATCGTGTTTCTTAATTGTTTATTTGAAGTTTAAACATAAAGGTTTATTATTTTTAGTTTATGGGATATACTATTTCTATGAATGGATAGTGATAGTATGGTTGCATTAATTACAGGTGCTAGTAGTGGAATAGGTAGAGACATGGCTCGTTATTTAGCTAGCAAAAATATTGATTTGATTTTAGTAGCTAGAAGAAAAGAAAGACTAGAAGAATTAAAAAAAGAATTAGATGTTTCTGTTACAATTGTAATATTAGATTTATTAGAAGAAAAAAATTGTTATCAACTTTATGAAAAATTTGAAAAGAAAAAAATTGATATTTTGATAAATAATGCTGGTTTTGGTTTGTTTGGAACTTTTGATAAAACCGATTTAGAAAGAGAACTTGAAATGATTCAATTAAATGTGATTGCTTATCATATTTTGACGAAACTTTTTTTACAAAAATTTGAACGAGATGGTGGGGGATATATTTTAAATGTTTGTAGTAGTGCAGGTTTTTTAGCAGGACCTAGGTTATCCACTTATTATGCTACTAAGAATTATGTTCTAAAGCTTACAATGGCGATTTATGAAGAATTACGGCATGAAAAAAGTCCTGTGGTTCTTAGTGCTTTGTGTCCAGGACCAGTAAACACTGAATTTAATCAAGTTGCTCAAGGAAAATTTAAAGTTGATGGAGCAAGTAGTCGTTATGTCGCGAAATACGCAATTGATAAAATGTTTCAAAAAAAACTTCTAATTGTTCCAACATTTTCTATGAAAATAGGGCTGTTTTTTTCTCGTTTTCTTCCATGGAAACTTCTTTTAAAGATAGTCTATAAAATACAGTATCGAAAAGAAAGGAATGAAGATTAAAATGTATAATGAGGAAGAAAAAGCTATTCATTTTATTATGATGGCCTTTGCTAATCAAAGGCGAATAAAAGAAGATATTCCGATGGTTTTTCATAGTGTTATGGTAGGTTATATGCTAAAAGATTACGGGTATGATAACGAAGTTGTTATAACTGGATTTTTACATGATGTTATTGAAGATACAAATTATACTTTTGTGGATTTAAAAAAAGAATTTGGAACTCAGATTGCTAACAATGTTTTAGAGATCAGTGAGGATCAAACCATATTGGACTGGAAAACTCGTAAGGAAGAATTTTTAAAAAGAATGCGTACTTGGAAAAAAGAAATTCTATATGTTGAACTTGCAGATAAATTACAAAATCTTTTAAGTGACTATAGTCTTTGGCAAGAAAAAGGATCTATTGGTTTAGCAACGCTTAATACGACATATGAAATGAATAAATGGTATTATGTATCTATTCAAGAGATTTTTCATGAAAAAATATCTTCAGAACCTTTATTAAAAAGATATGATGAGATAGTACGAATATATTTTGGTGATTAGTATATGTGGAATTCATGGCAATTTTGGGTATTTGTATACCTAGTTTCAACAATTTTATTTTCTCAAACATTTCATGTTTCAAATCGAAATATGAAAGATGCTGGTGCTTTAACTATTTTGTTAGAGGTAAGTGTGGCTTGTTTTGCCTGCTTGTTTATTCCTTTCTTTTCTTTTAAATGGCCTAGTAGTCCTAATGTTTTTATTACTTTGTTGATTGTGGCAGTTTTATATGCTTTAACGGACCGTTTAAATATTGAATCTCGATATGGCTTAGCCCCTTCAACGTTTAGTATGTTGAAACAATTATCTACTGTATTTTTGATGATTTTTGGTTTTATCTTTTTAAAAGAAGATTTTGTTTTAAAAAAAGTCTTGGGTGCGCTTCTTATTGTTTTGGCAAATATTTTACTGGCTTTTGGCAAAAATGGTAAGTTGAATTTTAATAAATATTTTATGATGTCGATTGTGTCTAACTTTTTATTTGCGGTTGCTATGTTAATTAATGTCAATATTTCTGATAACTTTAATTTAGGATTTTATACTTTTCTAACTGTGTCGATTCCAGCTTTATTCATTTTTATTTTTGGACGTTATTCTTTTAAGAAATTAAAAGAGGAGTTTTCTTATTATGATAAAAAGAAATTTTTACTTACAGGATTTAGTTGGACTTTGATGTTACTTTCGTCGGTAAGAGCTTATCAGTTAGAAAGTGTTACAGTTGTTGCTCCACTACTTACTTTAACAGCTATATTAAATGTAATTTATGAATTTATTATACAGAAAAATAAGCATGAGTTTTTTATCAAATTTTTATTAGGAGTATGTATTTTTGTTGGTGTTTTATTAATTAAAAGTTAATATTAAGTTTTTACTATATATATTTAATATTTTAAATTTGATTTCTTTATGTTTTGGGTTATACGTGATACAATGTATTTAAGGAGAGTTTATGAAAAAAAAATTGAGTGCTATTGTTTTAGTTTTATTTTGTTTTTTTCCAAGCTTTGTTAAAGCAGAATCTGGTATAGAAAATTTTTATGTAAATGCTGTTTTAGAGAATGATGGGGATCTTGTAGTCGAAGAATATTTCTATTTGAATGGTGAATTTAATGGAATGGATCGCGATATTTTATTTCGAAATCCTGATGCTTATGAATTTCGATCTGAGTTAGAATACTATGGAGGAAGTGAAATTCATAATGGTTCAGATATTATATTGGAAGAAATTCGAGCTTTGCCAATTGATGAAAATTTTACTTTTCAAAATATTTCAGGAACTCTTTTTAAAAAAGTTTCTAATGCTAGTGCAGGGGATTATGGTGTTTATACAGTAACTACTTCTTTAGATGGTGAATCTTATCGTATTTTTTTGCCAGATCATAAAAATGAAGCTTTTTATTTAAAATATACTTTAAAGAATATGGCAGTAGTTCATGATGATGTTGCTGAAATTTTTTGGAATGTGATTGGAAATGATTTGCGTGAATCGATTGGGACTTTGAAAGTAACAATCTCTTTTCCTAATAACAAAAATGAGTTTCGTGTTTGGGCTCATGGTCCTTTACAAGGAGAAATAAATAAAATATCCAATCAGGTATTAGAAGCTCAAGTAAAGAATGTACGTAGTTATAAAGCAGTAGATATACGAGCTGTTTTTGATAAAAGTGTTGTACCTTTTTCAACTAAATATACCAATGTAGTTGCTTTAGAGAAAATTTTGAATTATGAAGAAGATATGGCAAATCAAGCAAATTATGAACGAGAACAAAAAGAATATCAAAATCAAGAGAATGCTTATGCTGAAATTTCTTATTGTGAAGAGAGGCTAAGTCGTTCTTGTTATGAATCAGCTAAAAGAAGTGTTAATTTGGTTACGGATCTCAATGTTAAAGCTGATTTGCAAGAAAGATTAGCAGAGTTACTGGTTTTAATTGTTGCACGAGAAGAAGAAGATGCTAGAAATTACACAGATAGTGCTTTACTCTACAGAGATTATTACTGGTATGAAAAAGCTATTGAAGCAGTTAACATTTTAGAAAATAAAAAATTAAAAGAAACTTTGCTTCAACAATTAGAGAGTGTACGTCAAGAGATTATGCTTGTTGAAGAAGCGTATAATAAAAAAGCAATTTGGGTAAATATATTTTTATTTATTGTTCTTGGTTTGTTGACAATCATTTTATATATTAAATGTGATAAGGAAATAAAGGTGGATTTTTCACATAAATATATGCGCGATTTTCCAGATGATTTGGCACCTTCAACCGTTGAATATTTGTTTAAAAAAGAAATAAGTGATAAAGCAGTTTCTTCTGAGATTCTTTATCTTATTTGTCAAAAAAAAGATTTTTTTTAAGCAAATGGAGGATAAAAAGGATTTTCTTTTACAAAAAAATCCAGAATGGGAAGGAAGATTAAGTGAAAAAGAGCAAGCTTTAGTAGATTTTTTGTTTCTTTCTTCAAATTCAATTACTTTAAAAAAATTAAAAAATCGTAATTCTTATTCCTCTGTTAAAAAATGGAATTCTTTGCAAGACGAAATGTCAGAAGAAGCTTTACAAGAAGAATTGTACGTTGATGAAGAAAGAAAAATTTTCTTTAAAGCAAAAAGGAATATGCTTTCCTCTTTTCTAATAGCTATTTTTGTTTTTGTTTTCCTATTAAATGTGGATTTTTCGCCTGTAGCTGTAATTTTCGTGTTTGTATTAATTTTTTTAGACAAGAATGGCGGAAAAATTTCTTTGCCAAAAAAGAAAAACTTTGACTTTTATTTAAAACGTGGTAGCCGTATTTTTTTAGGATTAGTTGTGATATTTTGTATTTGGGGAATTATTCAACTTTATACAGTAAATCACTTTGTATTTTCAAGTCGAAATTTTTATATTGCCGTTCTTTTCTTTGCTATTCTTTTATTTTGGTATATAGGAATGATTCGCAAAAGAACAGAAAAAGGAGCAGTAGCCTTTGCAAAATGGAAAGCTTTTAAAAGATTTTTAAAAGATTTTGGAAGAATGGATGAAAAAGAGTTGCCAGAGATCGTTTTATGGGAAAAGTATTTAGTGTATGCAGTTGTCTTTGGATGTGCAAGTAAATTAGCTAAATCTATGCAGATTAAAATGCAGGATATGAATGTTTTAGCCCCTGATTTTATCGATCCTTTTGTTCTTACACATTTTAATTTTGTGTCTTCTACAATCGCTTCATCTGTTCGGAGTGCTAGAAGTTATACAACGCCTTCTTCATCATCTGGCGGAAATTGGTCCAGTGGCTCAGGTGGAGGCGGAGGATTTTCTTCTGGCGGTGGATCTGGTGGCGGAGGCGGCGGAGGTGGCCGTTTCTAGGAGTGTTGTTTATGGAAAAATCATATATACGATTATGCAAAGAGTTTTTATTACAGGAAGGTTTTACAGCAGAAGAAATAACTCAAATCGAGCAATTTACTAATGAGGGGATAACAAAAAATCTTTATACGGATACGAAAGATTTTGATCATGATATTAAACATATCGAAAGAGTGCTTACTTATGTGGAATGGATATTAAACGAGAAAAAGAATCGTGGTGAAATATTACAAGACGAGAATCTTTTAAGAATTGCTTCTTTGTATCATGATATTGGTAAAACTTTAGGTGCAAGTGATAAAGATCATGGCCTTGTAGGAAGCATAGAAGTTCAAAAATTATTAGCTAGTGAATTAAACTTTAGAGATAGAGCAATCGTTTCTTTATTAATTAAAACGCATGCTAGTCACGATGATCAAGTTGATTTTGAAAATTTTATTTTTACTGAGGAAGAAAAAAAGAATATCCAACTATTATCTGATATTTTAAAAGATGCAGATGCTTTGGATAGAAATCGTTTAAATTATCCAGCGCCTATTGGTGGGTGTGATGAAAAAAAGTTGCGAACAAAAGAAGCGAAAGAAATACTTAAAAAAACAAATCCATTTTTAAAGCAATATAATTTAAGTATAATATAAAAAAAAGAAAAAGCTACGGGGCAAAAAATATTAAATAATTATGAAAAAATCGATAAATGGATTACTCAATATTTAGAAAATAAAGAAGAGCATAAAGAAGAAAATGGATATATGTTTCATGCTTCCATGGATCCTAGTATTACTTTATTAACTCCTAAAGAAAGTACTCAACAAGGGTCTTATGTCTATGCTGGTATTGATCCTGTTGATTGTTTTACTATGGCTACGTTTCGCCTTTCAACCTTATTTCGAAGACAAAGAGAAAAAGAAACTGGAAAAAGACAAATCATTGATGTTTTTCCAGGAACAATAGAGAAAACATTACAAGATAAATTTGTTACAATATATCGACTACCGGAGCAACAATTTTTTGAATATGTTCGGTCTGCCACTTCTTCGCCTAATAGAGAGTGGGTAAGTAAAGATAAAGTTATTCCACAAGAAGAAGTTACTTTTGAAGCTATGGATTTATTAAATTATATTAAAAGTAGAGGCTTATTAAATGTGATAAAACCATGACGAGGTTTTTGCTTTAGAATCTTTATTACCTAGTTCTATTGATATTTGGAATTTAAAAAAAATCCAAGATAGTCTTGATGTGTTAGAAAAAGGAAAAATGTTTAAATGTGCTTTAGTAGAATATTATGCACCTCAATATAAAACGGTTGTAGAACAATCTTATCGTGATTTATATGCCGGAATAGAAAATTACAATAAAGAATATTTTAAAACTCATCAAGAGTATCCAGATTATTCTAGTGAAGATGAATATCACATTTCTATTTTAATTCAAAACTTATTACCTCAAATAAGAAATAGAAAAGCCATTGAAGAACGATTAAAAGATATAAATTCTAAAAAAAAATTACTGTTAGAGCAGGCCAAAGATTTAAATGTTCAAAAAGCTCAAGTGATGGCGGATAATAGTTTAAAATTAGGAAGAATGACATATAGTATCTTTTGGACTTTAGAGATTATTAGTTTGGCTATTACTATAGTATATCTTGTTTTAATAACATAGAGATAATGAATATTTAGGGGTTTTTCGCATATATTTTTGTCTGTTTTATATGGTATTTGCAATACAAATAAGCGTTTGTTATAATAATATTCGGATACATTTGAATTCAGATGCTTCCCTTCAAAAAGAATATGAAGGGTGGTGATACTATGAATAAAAGAGAAAAATCGTTTTATTTCATAATATTACTGTTATTATTTATAATAATATTATTATTGATTAAATAAAAAAAGCATCTGAAACAACTTAGTTGTGTTTCAGATGCAAAAACCTATATGGAAGCATCTGATTCGACTTCAGATGTATCCTTTAAAATTATAATCAAATTTCTTTGATATATACATTATATACTAATTTTTCCTTTTTTTCAAATACATTTTTTTGGTGTTTGCATGGTATTTGCAATGCAAATAAGTGTTTGCTATAATAATATTTGGATACATTTGAATTCAGATGCTTCCCTTCAAAAAGAATATGAAGGGTGGTGATACTATGAATAAAAGAGAAAAGTCATTTTATTTCATAATATTGCTGTTATTATTTATAATAATTCTATTATTAATAAAATAAAAAAAAGCATCTGAAACAACTTAGTTGTGTTTCAGGTGCCTATTACCAAAAATAGGGATAGCATCTGATTCGAACTTCAGATGTATCCTTTAAAATTATAATCAAATTTCTTTGATATATACATTATATACTAATTTTTTCTTTTTTTCAAATACAATTTTTGGCTTGTTTGTATGGTATTTGCAATGCAAATAAGTGTTTGCTATAATAATATTTGGATACGTTTGAATTCAGATGCTTCCCTTCAAAAAGAATATGAAGGGTGGTGATACTATGAATAAAAGAGAAAAATCATTTTATTTCATAATATTACTGTTATTATTTATAATAATACTATTATTAATAAAATAAAAAAGCATCTGAAACAACTTAGTTGTGTTTCAGGTGCCTATCTTAAACAATAGGGATAGCATCTGATTCGAACTTCAAATGTATCCTTTAAAATTATAATCAAATTTCTTTGATATATACATTATACAGTAGTTTTTCTTTTTTTTCAATGTGATTTTTTCATTGAATAACGAACAAATATATGCTATAGTATTTTTGCATATATTTTCTTTATTTGTGGTAAAATATTAATGCTTTTTGAAGAGGTGTGTTATGGATAAAATCGTAGTAAAAGGAGCTCGTGAAAATAATTTAAAAAATGTGGATATTGAGCTTCCTAAAAATAAATTAATCGTAATGACTGGAGTTTCTGGAAGTGGTAAAAGTAGTTTGGCTTTTGATACAATTTTTGCTGAAGGACAAAGGCGTTATGTGGAAAGTTTATCGGCTTATGCAAGACAATTTATTGGTAATGTGGAAAAGCCAGATGTTGATAGTATTGAAGGATTAAGTCCTAGTATTTCTATTGATCAGAAAACTACCAATAAAAATCCTCGAAGTACGGTTGGAACAATTACGGAAATCTATGATTTTTTGCGTCTTTTATTTGCACGTATAGGTGTTCCTTATTGTCCAAATCATCATATTCCTATTAAAAGTCAAAGTATTGAAGAAATGACAAATAAAATTATGGAATTTGAAGAGGGTACCAAATTAGAGATTTTAGCGCCTGTTATTCATGGAGAGAAAGGAACTCAGAAAGATTTATTCGAAGATTTACGAAAAGATGGGTATTCTCGGGTTCGAGCTGATGGAGAAAGTTTTAGTTTAGATGAAGAAATAAAGCTTGAGAAAAATAAAAAACATAATATCGAAGTCGTTGTAGACCGGGTTGTTGTCAAAGAAAGTGAACGAAGTCGTATTTTTGAATCGATTGAAACAAGTACAAAACTGGCTTCTGGTAAAGTTTTATTTCATGTTATTGGTGGAGAAGAAATTTTAATGAGTGAGAATTATGCTTGTGTTAAGTGTAATTTTTCGATACCCGAATTGGAACCTAGATTATTTTCTTTTAACAGTCCATATGGAGCTTGTCCAGAATGTAAAGGACTTGGGACAAAGCTTAAGATTAGTGAAGATTTAATTATTCCTAATAAGGAGAAGAGTTTAAATGAAGGAGCTATTGTCGCTTATAATTTAGATAATAATATTTATAGTCAAGCTATGCAAGCTGTTTGTGAAAAATACGATATTGATATGGATATGCCTGTTAAAAATATTCCCAAAGAGAAATGGCATAAAATTTTGTTTGGAACGGATGAACCTGTTGCAATTAAATATGTTTCTAAAACAGGAAATGTTCGTTATACGAATGATTACTATGAAGGTGTAATTCCTAATTTAGAACGACGGTATATGGAAACTACAAGTGCATGGATTCGGGAATGGCTTGAAGGATACATGATTGAAATGGATTGTCCTGTTTGTCATGGAACAAGGTTACAAGATAGCGTTCTATCTATCTTTATTCATGGAAAAAATATATACGATATGACGATGATGAGTATTAAAGAATTAAGGGATTTTTTAAGAGGATTAAAGCTTAGTAACGAGCAAGAAAATATTAGTCGTTTACTTTTGACAGAAATCGATAATCGTCTATCTTTTTTAGTAAATGTTGGGTTAGAATATTTGACGTTACATCGTAAGGCAGGAACTTTGTCTGGTGGAGAGTCGCAGCGAATAAGGCTTGCCACGCAAATTGGAAGTAAATTATCTGGTGTTTTATACGTTTTAGATGAGCCGAGTATTGGGCTTCATCAGAAAGATAATGAAAAACTCATTAAATCTTTGGAAGAAATGCGCGATTTAGGAAATACGTTAATTGTTGTTGAGCATGATGAGGATACAATGCGTGCCGCTGATTACTTAGTTGAAATAGGACCTGGTGCCGGGACAGAAGGCGGCCGGGTTATTGCGACTGGGACTCCTGAAGAAGTTATGCAAAATGAAAAAAGTTTAACGGGACGTTATTTAAGTGGGAAAGAAAAAATTCCTGTTCCAAAAAAACGTCGTAAAGGAAATGGTAAATATTTAGAAGTTGTGAAAGCTTCCGAAAATAATTTAAAGAAAATTACCGTAAAATTTCCTTTAGGTAAGTTCATTTGTGTTACGGGTGTTTCTGGAAGTGGTAAAAGCACGTTAGTTAATGAAATTTTGTATAAAACTGTGGCAAATCAACTTTATCGTAGTAAAGAAATTCCTGGTAAATGTAAAGAAGTAAAGGGGTTAGAAAACATTGATAAAGTTGTTATGATTAGTCAAGATGCGATTGGTAGAACGCCTCGAAGTAACCCAGCTACCTATATTGGATTATTTGATGATATTCGTGATTTATTTGCCAATACCAAAGAAGCTAAGATGCATGGCTATGATAAGGGAAGATTTTCTTTTAATGTCAAAGGTGGCCGTTGTGAAGCTTGTTGGGGTGATGGTGTTAAAAAAATTGAAATGCACTTTTTACCTGATGTTTATGTTCCTTGTGATGTTTGTCATGGAAAACGTTATAATAAAGAGACTTTGGCAATTACTTTTAAAGGAAAAAATATCAGTGATGTCTTGCACATGCGGGTGAATGAAGCAGCAACCTTTTTTGAAAATGTTCCTAAAATTAAACGAAAAGTGGATATTTTGATGGATGTTGGACTTTCTTATATTGAATTAGGTCAAAGTGCTCCAACATTATCTGGTGGAGAAGCTGGTCGAGTGAAGCTTGCTAAAGAACTTCAAAAAAAACCAACAGGAAAAAGTTTATTTATTTTAGATGAACCAACAACAGGACTTCATTCTGAGGATATTAAAAAGTTGTTAACTATCTTGAATCGAATTGTGGATAACGGAGACACCGTTTTGGTTATCGAACACAATTTAGATGTGATTAAAGTTGCTGATCATATTATTGACTTAGGTCCTGATGGGGGAGTAAATGGTGGAACAGTGGTTGCTACTGGTACACCAGAAGAAGTAAGTAAAGTAAAAGAATCTTATACGGGACAATGGCTAAAAAAATATTTAGAAAGATAGTTTTTGCTATCTTTTTTTGCATCTTTCTTTTATACTGAATATAGGTGATAATTCATGGATATTCATCTTCTTATTCAAAAATATCAAGATAATGATCAAGTTTTTTTGAGAACATTATCTTTTGAAGAAAAATTTTTTCCTGTTTTAGAATTATATGAGAAAAGTTTGCAAAACTTTGATTCTTCTAAATCTTATGAATATTTAATTACAGTGTATCCTGCTTTACTGATTGCTAAATATAAAGCTTTTAAACATAAAGAAGAAGCATATAAAAGATTTCAATCCCTTCGATTATTGGTACGTAAATTATTATTAGAAAATAAAGATAATGAATTTTTGAAAAAAATTATGGGTAAATTAGATTTGTTATCTATAGAACTTGCTAACGCTCTTGATTATAGATATGATGCAGTTAAACTTGATTTATTAAAACATTTAATTTTTCATCTTCAAAACTTAGAAGTTTTGGAAAATATTCTTATTGAAAAGCCTCATCAAATTAATTTTTTGGATGAAAAAGCTTTTTCTTTATTATTAAGTCTAGTTTATAAGTATTTAGAAGTTTTAGAAAAACATATTTTAAGAAATTATGATTATTTAAATGAACTTCTTTATTATGATAGGGTCTTGCAAATTTTATTTAATCATGGAAAAGAAAGACTTTTTTTGAAGGAAATTCAAGAATTAGAAAATACTTTTAAAAATGCTTTAAAAAATAAAAAATTTTCTGGTGAAAAAGAAGAGAGATATTGTTATTTTATTAATAAATGGTTAGTTTTTTTGGCAAAAGAAAAGCAACTATGGATTATGAATCAACCGCATACTGATGAAATTAAAACGTCTTTTAAAGAATTAAAATATCAGTATAATTTACCTAAAAATTTTTCGGTTTCTGTTTTGCAAGAAAGTGAGCTTTGTGTACTTAATCATCAAGAAATTGGTTATAGAAAAAGTATGCCTATTATCTATACAGTAGATGGTGAAGGAGCGGTAGAATTGGATGATGGATTTAGCTGTCAAAAGATAGATGATTTTTATCGTGTGGGTATTCATATTGCTCATCCTTTAGCTTATCTTTCTATCGATAGTTTACTTCTTAAAGAAGCAACAAAACGATGTGTCACTATTTATACGGATCCACCTATTTTAATGTTTCCTAAATGTTTAGCTCAAGGGCTCTTTAATTTATGTGAAAATCATGTGCAAAAGGTGTTTAGCATTTATGTAGATATTTCTACTACTTCTTTCGATTTGATTCGATACACAGTTCAATTAGAAAATGCTTTTGTTGGCAAGAATGATACTTATAAACACTGTAGTGAAATTTTAAAAACTGAAAAAGATGATCCTATTTATGTTTCTACTTTACATTATCTTACAGAATTAAAGCCTTTTTTTGAAAAATATTTACATATAGATAAAATTTATGCTTCCTTAAATCGTACAAGTTCAAATGTGTCTAATACAAATATTATTGGGGTGTCAACAGCTGAAAAAATTGTGGAGTCTTTAATGGTTTTTGCAAATTATTTGCTTGCTAAGATTGCTTATTATCATTCTTTTCCTTTTTTGTATAGAAATCATGAAGTTACTTCGACTGAAATTTTTGATATCCAGAGGTTAAGGGAATTGCTTCGGAATGAAAAGAAAAGTGATATTTATTTAAGTGAAACGAAGGTATTAGAGAAAAAATTCCCAAAAGCTTATTATTCGACTGATTGTAAAGGGCATTTTGGACTTGGTTTAAAATATTATTCACATAACACGAGTCCTTTGCGAAGAGTTTGTGATAACTATAATATGTATATGTTTCAAGAATGTTATTTTAAAAATGCTGATGATAAAGATTTGTATCGTTATGAATTGTTTTTAAAAGAAATAGCAAGTTTTTTAAATCATCAAAATGAAGTTTTGAATATGTTTTTTGAAGAGCAAAGTTTGTTGTTAAAAAAATAAAAAAAGTTTTTTGTTTTGTGTTATAATCATTTATAGAATGGAGGATGCGTATGAATCCTGTTATGTTTAAAATTGGAAACTTTGAAATTATGTGGTATTCTTTTTTACTTTTAGTTGGAGTAGTTGTTGGAATTACCTTGCTTTTAAGGGAAGGTAAAAAACATAATTATCCTAAGGATTTTTTATTTAATCTATGTTTTTGGACAATTATTTTTGGTTTTATTGGGGCGAGAGCCTATTATGTTTTATTTAATTGGGGTCAATATGCAAGTAATTTACTGAGCATTTTTAAAATATGGGAAGGGGGTCTTGCTATTCATGGGGGCTTAATTGCTGGTTTTATTACAATGAGTCTTTATTGTCGTAAGTATAATGTAAGATTATTTAAAATTGTTGATATGGCGGTTCCTGGCGTTATTTTAGCTCAAGCGATTGGTAGATGGGGAAATTTCTTTAATATGGAAGCACATGGAGGAATTGTACTGCGGTCTACTTTAGAGAATTTTCATATTCCAGAATTTATTATTAATGGAATGTATATTAATGGGAATTATTATCATCCAACATTTTTGTATGAATCTTTATGGTGTTTATTAGGATTTATTGTATTACTTATTGTAAGGCATTATAAGTATCTAAAAGTTGGTGGGTTAACTTGTATATATTTAATTTGGTATAGCATTGGAAGATTTTTTATTGAATCTATGCGAACAGACTCTTTAATGCTTGGTGGATTTAAAGTAGCTCAAATAATTTCGTTTATTTTATTTATTATCTCTATACTCGGGTTAATGATTCAATCTCGAAAAGGAAAATTTGAAGATCTTTACAGCGAACCGAATCATGAAAGTATCCATTTTTGAGGTAGCCAATGAAGAATAATAAAAGAAAATTATGTTTTATCTTATTGATTTTGGTTGCTGTAAGTATTTTAATTTATGATACCTATTCACATCATTTTTCTGATCATGCGAATAGAAAAAAGGAAAGTTTGACTGTAGAATATGAAAACGCTGGAAATTTACTTTTATCTAATATTCATGAAGGTAGCACGACTTCTTTACATATTAAAGTGAAAAATGAAACTGATGAAGTAAAAGATTATCAATTAAAATTTACTGAAGTATTCAATGAACTTTATTCCAAAGAACAGATTACTTATTCTTTTAGTAGATATAATAAAAGTGTTGAAATTAGTAGTGAGGTTTTTCCTAGTGAGACTACAACAATTTATGATGGAGAAATAATAAATCCTGGTGAGACTGTAGATTATGTATTGACTTTAAAAGTTCATAATCTTAATGAATTGGATTTAGGAAAAAATATTCAAGCTAGAATTGTTTTAGAAGAGTTAGAGTGAATTATGATTTTTTAAAGTTCTTACTTAGGTAAGGATTTTTTTATTGTTTTTTATATTGTTTACTTTTATAATAAACTTATTCGGGGGTATGTAATGGAAAATGTTTATAAAATGTTTGATATATGGAAACAAATTTTGAAAATTCAAAAGTTACAAGAAATTGAAAATAAAGAGTGTTATGAATTTATTTTAGAAGATTTGTATCAAAAACAAAAAAGTATATTAAGTTATTTTGAAAGAAATTATGATATATTGGAGTCTGTTGTTGTGCGAATAAAGCAAAATGCTGATTTTGATTTTGGAGAATCTATTCTATCCAATATTATTATTCATCAAAGTTTATCTAATGAAGTTTTACTTACATTTTCTTCATTACAGACCGTTTGGGAGTTTTTGACATTTCAGGATTTTAGTATTTTAAATTTTAATGAAGTTTTGTATTTTAATGATATTCCGTATTTTAAAGAATATATTGAGGCTTTTTTTGATTTTAAAAATTGGGAATATCAAATTAGTCAAACATATTTGCAAATGACTTCTAAATTAAAAGAAATTTTTTCATTTTTCGTAAATGCAAACGCTCATCATGAAATATCTTTTTTTTCACATTCAGAAAAATCTTTTGAACTGGAAATGAATGTTTTAAAAAAGATTTATAAAAATTTGTTAAAATATGATGTTGATAAAAATGTGCATGAAGAATTGTTATTGTTATTTGAATCTTGTTTGAAAAATTTTTCGGAGTCTTGTTTATCTGATATTTGGAATGAGTTACAAGCTTATTTTCTTAGTTTAGATCCTGATTTGGTATGCGAAAAATATTTTCATGAAGTAAATTGTCTATTGTTAAAATATAAAGTTGGACTATTAGAAGAATGTGAAATTGAGCAGGAAGATGACATTTGTGAATTTCATGCAAATAATTTAGAAAATGCTTCTTTGCTAGATGCAAAATATACATATAAAGATATTCTGACATATCATAAGGTATTTTTAGAATTAGAGGAACTTGGGATTCGGATTTTACATGTTTATGAAAAAATTATGGAGTGCAATATAAGAAATAAAGATGAAGATAAAAAACCGTTTTATCAAGATATTTTAAATGATTTATTTGAACAAGAGAAAAAAATTTATCAAACTGTAGATTTAGTAGAATTTCAAGATTATTTGAATGAAGTTTATGCTCCAAATGTGAATTATTTTCCATTTATGATTTTAGATATTCTTCCTCAAAAAGATATAATCAAAGAAAAGAAATTTGCTTTACATCGAATGGTTAATTATGAAATAAGTAACGATTCTTCTTTTTCATCATTTTCTTTATCAGAAAATGGTATTATTCAAACACTTGATGAAGAGGAATTTAAAAGTTATGATGTGGATCAAATTCAAAATCTTTTGTTTTTTCTGATTTCATTTGTTTTTCATAAGATTTCTAAAGATGAATTTCTAAAAGAACTAGAAAAAATTGGGTTTGATTTTGTAGAAGAATTTGAACTTTTTAAAGAAGAACAAATGATTTCTTTATGGCAAGCTGTAGAACAAAATTTTTTGAATAATCTTTTTGAAAATGGAGAAAAAGAACTTGTTTGGTATTCCCTTTTTTTGAAAAATAAAGAAATGGAGTCGTTCATTAAAAATAATTTTAATTGGATGTTTTCAAAAGAATATGTGATTAATGAGTTTTTTTATCCTGAATTTCGGAGACTTCTTATGGAAGAACTTCAACAAGTTAAAAGAGAGAGTTTTGAAAGTGATGATGTTCGAAAAAATGTATTTTTCTCTTATTATTTAGAAAGTTGTTTAGCTTTTTTTAAGAAAAGTGATCAAGAAAAATTTCGAAGAATTCGGGAATTTGTTCAGAAAAAATAAATTTTGTGTGGTATAATTGATTGGCATGTTAGAAAGAGTGGAAGTATGAACAATAAAGAAATATTAGCAAAAAATTTGGGTATTAAAGTTTCTCAAATTGAAGCAGTTTTAAAATTATTAGAAGAAGGCGCGACGATTCCTTTCATCGCACGTTATCGAAAAGAAGCAACGGGTTCTTTGGATGAAGAACAGATACGTTCTATTGAAAAAGAATATACATATTTAGAAAATTTACTTAAAAGAAAAGAAGATGTTATTAGATTAATTGAAGAGAAAGATTTGATGACTGATGAATTAAGAGCTTCTATTTTAGCTTGTGAAAAATTAAGTGATGTGGAAGATTTATATAGGCCTTTTAAAGAGAAAAAGAAAACGAAGGCGAGTGAAGCTATTAAAATGGGACTAGAACCATTAGCTAAAAAAATGATGAGTTTTCCACTAAGTGGAACGTTAGAACAATTGGCAAGTGGTTTTGAATGTGGTGTAGAAAAAGCTATTGAAGGAGCTAAATATATTATTGCTGAGTGGATAAGTGATAATGCTTATTATCGAAAGTTTATTAAAAAAGAAATTTGGAATAATGGATCTTTGGTTAGTAAATTGAAGAAAAATGCAGTTGATGAAAAAAAAGTTTATCAAATGTATTATGATTTTGAAGAAAAAATTCGTTATGCGAAACATTACCGTATTTTAGCAATGAATCGAGGAGAAGAAGAAAAAGTCTTGTCTGTTTCTTTAGATTTTGATAAGGAGAAAATTTTAGAAAATTTAAAAAATAAAATTATTAAAAATAAAGATTCTTTTGTAGTTACGGAAGTTGAAAATGCAATTCTTGATGCTTTAAAACGTTTGATTTATCCTAGTGTTGAAAGAGAAATCCGAACAGATTTAACTGAAATGGCTGAAGAAAAAGCGATTATTACTTTTCAAGATAATTTAGAACATTTACTTATGACTAAACCAGTTAAAGATAAAGTGGTTTTAGGTTTTGATCCGGCTTTTCGAACAGGGTGTAAATTAGCTGTTTTAAATCCTTATGGAAATGTTTTAGAAATTGCAACCATTTATCCACATGAACCCAAGAATGAAAAGGAAAAAAGTAAAGAAATTTTGAATTCTTTAATTCAAAAGTATGGAGTACAAATTGTCGCGATTGGGAATGGCACAGCTTCAAGAGAAAGTGAAGCTTTTGTCGCAGATTCTATTAAAGGAACGAATGTTTTGTATAATTTAGTTAGTGAAGCGGGTGCCTCTGTTTATTCAGCGAGTCCTTTAGCTATTAAAGAGTTTCCTGATTTAACGGTTGAAAAAAGAAGTGCGATTTCTATTGGTAGAAGAGTACAGGATCCATTGTCTGAATTAGTTAAAATTGATCCAAAAAGTATCGGTGTTGGAGAATATCAACATGATGTTAATCAAAAGGAACTTTCAGAAGCCTTATCCTTTACTGTTTCAAAGATTGTGAATGAAATTGGTGTCAATATTAATACAGCGAGTTCTAGTATTTTAAGTTATATTTCTGGTTTAACGAAAAAAACGATTGATAGTATTTTAAAATTTCGAGAGAAAAAAGCTTTTGTTTCAAGAGAGGAAGTCAAGAAACTTGCCGGTTTTACCGACAAAGTTTATGAACAAGCGAT
Source organism: uncultured Bacilli bacterium (assembly GCA_944363605.1). Classification (GTDB taxonomy): domain Bacteria; phylum Bacillota_I; class Bacilli_A; order RF39; family UBA660; genus Ventrenecus. The sequence continues at coordinate 16,615 of CALVUM010000004.1, read as the reverse complement.
TGGTTTTTTAAGAATTGTCGATGGAGAAAATCCTTTAGATAGAACTAGAATTCATCCAGAAAGCTATGAACTTGCTGGGAAAATTTTAACAGTTTTACAATTAGATTTAAAAAATTTAGGAACTTTAGAATTTACTGAAGTTTTAAATAAGGCAAGCGCTGTAAAACTTGCTAATGAGTTAGGTGCAGATGTTTATACTGTTCAGGACATTTTAGAAGAATTAAAGCATCCTGGTCAAGATTATCGAGATAAATTGGATGATATTGTTTTAAAAAGTTATGTTTTAACTATTCAAGATTTAAAAGAGGGAATGGAACTTAAAGGAACAGTTCGTAACGTGACTAGTTTTGGTGCGTTTGTTGATATTGGGTTACATAATGATGGATTAGTTCATATCTCTAAAATGAGTAAAAGTTTTGTGAAAAATCCAAACGATATTTTATCTGTTGGAGAAATTGTGACTGTCTATGTATGTGGTATTGATTTAGAAAAAGAAAAAGTGCAGTTATCTTTGATAAAAGAATAATTTATTATTTATTTTTTCTTTTGACTAGTGATATGTTTGATATATAAAGAAAGAGGTATTTATGAAAACAATACATATTTGTGACAACATTGCTATGAATGGAAGTGAAATTTCTTTTGATTTTCAAGGAATTGGACCAGAATTAGGTATGAATGATGGTGAAATTTGCGAACGTATTAAGAAATGGTTGCTTAGCCAAGAAAATATTGATGTTCCTAAAATTGTGATAAATTTACGAACTGTTTTTAAAGATTATCAAGAAAAATTTTTTTCAGTAGAAATTTTGAAAAAAGAAGGGTTTCTTGATGATGAAATCGTGGTATATAAAAATACTCAATTGGAAAAGTTAGAAATGTGGAGAAACATTGAAGGAAAATTGAGTGTAATGAGATATAATGAAGAAGATGGGGTGTGTAGTAGTTTTAGGAATAGAGATACTGCCTATTCTCGTGAAATGTTGGATATAATTGATTTTTTTTATTTATTTTTGCAACATCTTTATGATTTAAAAAATGCAACAAGTAGAAATTTAACTCAAGAAGAAAAAAATTTAGTTACGATGTATAAGCTATTTTATCAAGAAGTTCCTGATTTTAATATGGAAGATACATTACTTAAATTTCAACTTATGCTATCTATTTTACTTGATCTTGGCGTTATAGAAGATCAAAACTATCATTTTGTAACTTTAGGAAATGGTGATGTACCTCAATCATTTAAGCTTCTTTCAATAATTTCCGGCCTTTCTTTTTTTGATAAATTAGAAGATATTAAAGGGCAATCTTTAAATTCTGCTGTCCAGAAAAAAATTCAAAGTGTTGGTAAAAGCTTAAGAAACGAGTCTTCATCATTTAAAGAACTTGAAGCTTTAATAAAGGTAAGCAAAGTTTTATATGCTAGTTATCATTTTTTTCCAAAATCAGAAGTAACCTCTCAAGAACTTCTTCCTTTTGTAAATATGAATCAGGATACAACTGAAGAAGGAATTTGTTTACTTAAAAAAATTAAAAAAGATTTAAAAGAGATTTAATATTTTAAAATTGATTATGATTGTTGGTCATGCAAAAAAATTAAGTAAGGATACTTAATTTTTTTAACAAGTAATTTTCAATGCTAATACTTTAATAGTTTATGTAGGATTAGATGTTCCATTTTATTAATCAAGTCAATTTTAGTCAAGTGTAGACGGATAACGAAATAAAATTTATATAAAAGAAAAATGAAAACAAATTAAAGAAAGATGCTAAAATGATGGGGCTAAATTAGTTTTAAAAATTTAGTAAGGTATAGTAAAAAAACTAGAAATATGTTAATTTGACTGAAGTCTAAATGTAGGTTTGTGTTAAAAATTTTATAAATTTATAAAATAATCTTGATTTTTATTGGGAGTTTTTGATTTAATAGTTAACAGGATTTGAAAGAAGTGGTATTATTGTGGATTTTTTAAAGCTAAGGGAACAAGCTTTTAAGCTAGCTAGTTCAAAATATAATGTTGGGAATACTGATTTTACACAATATAGCAGTATTTTTTTAGCTCCTACCTCTAATACAAAAGAAATGATGAAGTTATATAAAGATGCTAAAACTGTTTTGTGTGTAGGGGGAACAGGAGCAATCGGATATGAGGCTTTATTAAATGGCGCGTGTAAAGTTGATATGTTTGATATAAATGAATTACAGAGGTTATTTTTTCTATATATGAAAACTGCTATAACGGTTTTATCTTATGAAGAGTTTATGAAACATTTTACTTTAAAAGAACAATATCCTTTAATGTCTACAGATAAAGTTAAAGATTTATTATCAAATGAGTTGTTTGAAAAATTGAGATTTTATTTGGATGATGATGTTGAGATAGTTTTTGGATCTTTGCTGGATTATTTTTATAGTTCAGATTTACTATTTTCTGGTTTGTTTAGATTTGAATATATTATTAGTACAGATTACTTAAAAAGAATTACTTCTTTTTATAATGAAGAAGAATATTATAAATTGCAAAAAATATTAAGAAGTGAGAAAGTGGAGATAAACTATCATATTTGCTCTTTAACTGATGTTCCATCTACATTTACTTTACAATATGATTTAATTGCTTTAGATAATATCTTGCAGTATTATCAAGAAATAAAAGATATTGGAACAGTGTACGAAGCTAATAGATTTATTGATAAAAAACTTAGCAATCTATTAGCTAATGATGGTTTTATCCAAGTGGCTTACGGTTTTGAAGTTGCAACAGATGCTTTGAAGCATGCTTTAAATATTCCGCTTGAGAATAATGACTATCATAATTTTTTTAATAAATATATTCTAAAAGAAGATGTGAAAAATGGGATTTGTACAGGACTTATAAAGAAATGGGATCATTATTCTTATGATTTTATTCAAGGTGCAGAAGAAAATGATATTATCAGTGATAATGTTGTTCTTACTTATAGGAAAAGAAAATAGCAAAATGGCGTTTTATTCAAAGCTCGGTTAACAATTTTATAAAATTGGTGAATGTAGAATAGGGTGATGATTTTAATTAATTGATAAGTCTTTGACTTATTGGAAAAATACTTTGGAAGTTTTAAAACAGAAACGATGGAGTTTGAGTAGTGAAAAATATGAATCAAAATAAGATAAATGATTATATTTTATTTTAGTCTTTTTGGATGTCAAAAAAATATACAATGATTAGCTGAAAATGAAAACCTATGCTTTTAAATGTTAAGAAAAAAGGTTATAATATGTAATAATGAAGGTGATTTTATGTGCGGTATTGCCGGTTTTGTTGGTAAAGAAAAAAATATGAAAAAAGTTTTAAAAGGAATGACAGATCGAATTCGTCATCGTGGACCAGATGCTGAAGGTTTTTTTGTTCGAGATGGGGTAGCTTTAGGTCAACGGCGATTATCTATCATTGATATTGATGGCGGGAAACAACCGATGTTTAGTTCTGATGGAAATTTAGTGATCGTTTTTAATGGGGAGATTTATAATTATAAAGAATTAAAAAAAGATTTAAAGGATTATCCTTTTCAGACAGATAGTGATACAGAGGTGTTACTTGCAGGATATTTAAAATGGGGTAAGGATTTACCTAATCATTTACGGGGTATGTTTGCTTTTGCTTTATATGACATTAAAGAAAAGCTTTTGTTTTGTGCAAGAGATCCTTTTGGTATAAAACCTTTTTATTATTATCAAAATGATGGTTCTTTATTATTTGCATCTGAAATTAAAGCTTTTTTAGACCATCCAAAGTTTGAAAAAAAATTTAATGAAAAAATATTACCTGCATATTTATCTTTTAGTTTTACTCCAACTATGGAAACTTTTTTTGAGGGAGTAAAAAGACTTGATGCTGGAAATACTTTGACTTATCAAAATGGCGAGATTGTTTTGGATCGTTATTATAAGTTAGAGTTTCCTATTGAGAAAAAAGATTATCAAAAAACTGTTAAAAAAATTGGCGAAATCATGGACGATAGTGTAAAGCATCATATGATTAGTGATGTTGAAGTTGGTTCTTTTTTATCTAGTGGGATAGATTCTTCTTATATTGTTTCTTTGGCAAGACCAGACAAAACTTATACAGTTGGATATGAAGTGCCTCGGTATGATGAAAGTAATTACGCGAAGGATTTAGCTGATAAGTTAGGAATTCAAAATAAACAAAAAATTGTTTCTAAAGAAGAATATATGAAATCTTTGGATAAAGTTTTATATCATATGGATGAACCGGCTAGTGATCCTGCTATTGTCTCTTTGTATTTTGTTTCAAAATTGGCTAGTGAAGATGTGAAAGTTGTTTTATCTGGAGAAGGAGCAGATGAATTCTTTGGAGGATATAATTCCTATCGTGAAGAAGTCGATTATTCTTTTTATAATAAAGTTCCTTACTTTATTCGTCATGCAATTGCTAAATTTTGTTTATATTTGCCACCAATTCGTGGGATTAACTTTTTAGTTCGAAGGGGAATGACTTTAGAGGAAAATTATATAGGTGTCAATAAAGTTTGGAATGAACGTGAAGTAAAAAAACTTTTAAAAATTCCAGTAACTTTAAAAAATGAAGAAATTACAAAACCAGTATATGATGAATTTAAAGGTAAAAGTAATTTAGTAAAAATGCAAGCTATTGATATTCATTTTTGGTTAATGAAAGATATTTTACAAAAAGCTGATCGGATGACAATGGCTAATTCTTTAGAAGGCAGAGTTCCTTTTATAGATAAAGAAGTTTTTAAGATTGCTGCTTCTTTACCTTTGGAATATAAAGTTACTAAAGAAAATACAAAAGTGGCTTTACGTGATGCGGCTAAAAAAGTTATTCCAACTGAAGCATATAAAAAGAAGAAATTGGGTTTTCCTGTACCAGTTCGTGATTGGATGAGGGATGATGATGTTTATCATACAATAAAGGTTGCTTTTACTTCTGATATTGCCTTAAAGTATTTTGATACAAAAAAACTTTTAAAAATGTTAGAAGAGCATAAAAACCAAAAAAAAGATCATTATCGTAAAATATGGAATGTATTTTGTTTTATTCGGTGGTACCAGATTTTTTTTGAAGAATAAAAGATTTCATAAAAAAACTATAGAATAAAGAGAGCGTATTATTTCTTAATCTGTTTTAATAAAAATTTCAGAGACTTTGTTATAGAAAAAAGAAAAAAATCATAGTAAAATAAATATAAGTAAAACATATATTTAAAATAGTAGGAGATACGTTATGAAAACCATTTATTACTTATATATATCGATTTTTTTCTTTTTTTGTTTTTTCTTTTTATCTATTTTTATTATTAATGGGAATACGATTTTTTTTGATGTTCCTTTTTATGAATGGTTATTTAGTTTTCCTTTAGAAAGTTTTTTTCGCTTTATTACTGATTTTGGGGATACTTTTTGGATTTGTATTTTTGTAGTTATTGCCTTTTTCTTCTTAAGAAAAAAAAGAAGTAGAGAACTCCTACTTGGGACAATGATTGTTGAATCTGTTTTAAATTTGTTATTAAAGTATTTTTTTAGTCGTGAACGTCCAGGTTTTCCTCATTTAGTAGAGGAAACAGGATACTCATTTCCAAGTGGTCATATGATGGCTGCAACTTCGTTTTCTTTTTTGATGATTTATTTTCTTTGGGAAAGCAATTTGTCAAAAACTTGGAAGGTTCTTTTTACAGTTTGTTTAATTTTATTTTCTATTTTGATTGGATTAAGTAGAATTTATTTGGGGGTTCATTATACAAGTGATGTTATAGGTGCTTTTTGTATATCTTTATCCGTTCTTTCTTTTTGTATTTTTCTTTTTCGTTCTCTTAAGTAGCTTTAAATGAGGAAAGGCATGAATAAGTCTTCGATTGAGAATTTTTTTGGACTTTTCAATTCTTTCTCGTACTAATTTGGTAATTCTTTCTGTATCATCTTTTTTGATAATTAATTTATTTTGGATGTTTTGATTGATTTTTTGAATTTCTAAAATCGTTTTTGAAGAAATAATATTATCAGTAATAAAAATTATTATAAGAAATGCGCTTAAAATTAAAGTAATATTTTCTGGAATTTTGTTTATTATGTTTATAAAAAATGGATTTGTCTTGTACATAATGAGCAAACCAAACATTCCAAAAGGAATCATAGTTTCTAAGCAAATTCTTCCGTTGATGTTAAATTTATATTTTGAATAATCCCACCATCTAGTATGATATATTTTTTCTAAAAAATAACTTGTAAAGTATTCTAAAAAAGAACAACAGAGAATAATCATGATAAAAAGGGTTATCGGATCATCTAAATATCTATTTAGTAAAATAGTCATGATTAATACTCCCCATCCATAAATAGGGCAGTATGGTCCGATTAAAAATCCACGGTTCACAAATTTATGGCTACTTACCAGTTTGCAACCCACTTCTAAACACCAACCTAAAAATGAGTAGATAAAAAATAATAATATATATGTTGTTATTCTTGACATTTTTTCCTCTTTTCTATTCTTTTATTATATCTTTTTTGTCAATTAAAAGTCAAATTTGTGCTCAATAATGTATTCTTTCTTTCTTTTTGTGTATAATGTTTTTAGGAAGGTAGGCGATTTTAGATGAAGAAAAAAACTGCTGCAGCTTTATTAGGTGGTGCTGCTATAGGGGCTGGTTTAGGAATTTTGTTTGCTCCAAAAAGTGGTAAGGAGACTCGAGCCGAGTTAAAGGAAAAATTGGATGATTTAATAAAGAAGGCGAAAGAAGTAGATTTAGATGATGTAAAAGAATATGTAGTTCGCAAGTCTGAAGAAATTGAAGCAGCTTTAAAAGATTTGGATAAGGAAAAAGTGTTGAAAGTTGCTCAAAAAAAAGCTCAAGATATTCAAAAAAGCGCGAAAGAATTGGTTGATTATGTAAAGGCTAAAGGTGAACCAATGTTAGAAGAAGCTGCGACTGCAGTACGTGAAAAAGCGATTGAAGTAACTAAAGGTGTTTTAAAGAAGCTTGAAGGTTAGGTTGCTTTTTTTCTTAAATATGATATAATATAGTTATCGAAGTGATACGAGTGGTATTGCTTCTTTTTTAACTAGAGGTGAAAATAATTTATTATGGATCAAGATTGTTTTTATAAATATGAATATGCCCAAAAAATGTTGGAAACAGAACTTCAGGTGCTAATAAAAGAATTTGAAAGAAAACATGGATATATGCCGGTTGAACACGTGAAATCAAGAATTAAATCACAAAAAAGTATTCAGAATAAATTGCTATCTAAAGGGTATGAATATAATTTTGAAAACATTGAAAAACAGATTTCAGATGTTATTGGTTTTCGAATTGTTGTTTCTTTTTTAAGTGATGTTTACGATATTGTATCGATGATTAGTCATTCAACCAATTTGTTGATAAAAAAAAGAAAAGATTATATTAAGGAACCTAAAGAAACAGGATATAGCAGTTACCATTTAATTGTTTTAGTTCCTATATATTTAGAAGGATATGTTGAATATGTTACAGCTGAAATTCAAGTTCGGACAGTTGCAATGGATTTTTGGGCGAGTTTAGACCATAAGATTCGTTATAAATTTCATGAAGAAATTCCTTTAGATGTTCAAGAGGCAATGCTTAGTTATGCAGAGGATATTCAGGAACTTGATCGTAAAATGTATGAAATGAATAAGATTATGAGTAAGTATGAAAAAGAAGAATATTAAAGATTTGCTTACATGGTATTTGGAAAATAAGCGAGATTTACCATGGCGACATACAAAAGATTCTTATAAGATTTGGATATCAGAAACTATGCTTCAACAAACGAGAGTGGAAACGGTTATTCCTTATTATGAACGTTTTTTAAAGTGTTTACCTGATGTACCTTCTTTAGCTTCGGTTTCTGAAGAACAATTATTAAAATTATGGGAAGGTTTGGGTTATTATAGTCGGGCTCGAAATTTACAAAAAACGGCTAAAATTCTTTCAGATAATCAAATGGATTTTTTACCACCTAATAAAGAGGAGTTAGAACGTTTACCTGGAATAGGACCTTATACTGTCGGTGCAATTTTATCGATTGCTTATGGTTTACCTGAACCGGCGATTGATGGGAATGTGTTACGGGTTTTATCTAGGGTATATGAAGAAAAAGAAGATATTTTAAAGCCAAAAGTAAGGGAAAAATATTGTTTGCTATTAAAAGAATTTATGGATGGTATTGATGCTTCTTCTTTTACACAAAGTTTTATTGAATTGGGAGCTTTGGTTTGTACAAAAAATCCTAATTGTGAAGTTTGTCCTTTAAAAAAATGTTGTTTAGCTTATAAACATCAAACGATTTCTTTGTATCCAGTAAAAAAAATCAAAAAAGAAAAACCAATTTTTGAAAAAACAGTTTTTCTTTGTGAATACCAAAAGAAAGTATTCATTCGAAAGAGAAAGAATGAAGGGCTTTTAGCTAATTTATATGAATTTCCTAATGTTGATTTTTTGGTAAATGAAGAAGACATCCAAAGAGAATTGAAGAAGAGAAAGGTTTCTTATTCTTTGGTTCGTTCATTAGGGAATGTGAAACATGTTTTTTCTCATCAAATTTGGATATTACATGTTTATTTTATTTCTTTAAATGAAAAAATTCCTTATGAGCTTTTTGTAAGTGAGCAAGAGCTTAAAGAAAAGTATTCTTTACCCACTGTCTTTCAAAAAGTTTGGAATTTAAAAAAGAATTTATGATGAAGAATTGTCTTTATTCGTAGATTCTTTTTCTTTGGTAAATTCTTGATAGGCAAGCTTTAGATTTTTTACTAAATCATAAGTTCCGCCAGCCATGAGTGCACTCATTGCGAGGGCCAAGCTAAAGTTTTTCGTAATGATAAATTCAATGATTGCAAAAATTAGACCGATAGTGAGGTTTTGAATTGGAATCATATAATCTTTAAACCATTTGATTTTTTTAGAAATAGATCCAACAATAATTGTAACGACCATAGTTACTAAAGCAAGTATTTCTCCGCTCATACTATCCCTCCTAGTATAGGATATGATTTATTTATAAATATGCGTAGATTGTATGCCTAGTTGGGTATTTTTTCTTTTCATTTTTTTAAGGCATTGATATAATAAAGATACGATTGGAGTTGGATTTTCTATGGATGAAGTAAAGGGTTTAAGCGAAAAGCAAGTTCTTAATCGAATCGAAAAAGGTTTGGTAAATAAAGTATTAGATGACAAGACAAGAAGTAATTGGGAAATTATTCGAGATAATGTTTTTACTTTATTTAATTTGTTTAACGTTTTGATTGCTATTGCGTTAATTTTTGTGGGTGCTTTTTCCAATTTGTTTTATATGGCTATTATTCTTGTGAATATTGGGATTGGTATTTATCAAGAAATTCATGCGCGGAATTTGGTTCGTAAGTTAAGTGTTTTAAAAGAAAGTAAAGTTACAGTTATAAGAGATGGTGTTGAAAGAGAAATTGGCGTTGATGAAATTGTTTTAGATGATGTTGTGCTACTTTCTTTAGGTTCGCAGATTGTTTCAGATGGAGAGGTTTTAGATGGAGAAATTGAAGTAAATGAATCTTTGTTAACGGGAGAATCTGATTCTATTTTAAAACAAAAAGGAGATTCTTTATTATCAGGAAGTTATGTTGTTAGTGGAAAATGTTATGCGAAAGTTTTAAAAGTCGGTAAAGATAATTTTGCTTCTCATATTACTAGTGAAACGAAGAAATATAAAAGGGCAGAATCTGAATTAGTAAATTCAATGCGTAAAGTTACACGGTTTACGAGTTTCGCGATTATTCCAATTGGTATTTTGCTTTTTGTTGAAGCTTATTTTTTAAGAAATGCTGGAGAATTTGATTCGGTTGTAACTACAGCAGCTGCTTTACTAGGAATGCTTCCTAAAGGACTTATGCTTTTAATTACGATTTCTTTAGCAACGGGAGTTATTAAACTTGCAAGAAAAAATGTTTTAGTGCAAGATTTATATAGTGTTGAAACGCTTGCTCACGTTGATACTTTATGTTTGGATAAAACAGGCACGATTACGGAAGGTAGGATGCGTGTCAGTGATTATTGGATTGTTAATGATAAAGTTTTATCTAAACCTTTTGATGACGTGATGTGTGCGTTTGTGAATACCATGGAAGGGGCTAATGCAACTTTTGATGCGATTAAAGAGTATTTTAAAGGAAATGAACAATATGAAGTTACGAATCGAGTGGCTTTCTCTTCTGAAAGAAAGTGGAGTAGTATTACTTTTAAAGAAGTTGGTTCGATTGTTATTGGTGCTCCAGAGAGGCTTATTGAACGAAGTGAGATGAAATTGCCTAAAAAAGTCTCTGATTTACAAAAGGAGGGCAAAAGAGTTTTAGGAATTGCCCATTCTAAAGAAGCTATTGAAGAAGATGGCTTAAAAGATTTAGAAATTATTGGATTTATTGAATTAGATGATCCATTAAGAAAAAATGCGAAAGAGATGTTGGGATTTTTTAAAAAGCAACAGGTGGATATTAAAATTATTTCAGGAGATAATCCGTTAACGGTTTCTAACATTGCCAAAAAAGCTGGTTTGGAAGATTATAATTCTTATATTGATTTATCGACGGTTACGAGTGACGAGGATATCACATCACTTGTTAACGATTATAGTATTTTTGCGCGAGTTCTTCCTCATCAAAAGAAGCTTATCGTTGAAGCTTTGCAAAGAGAAGGTAAGACTGTTGCGATGACGGGTGACGGAGTAAATGATGTAATCGCTTTAAAACAAGCCGACTGTAGTATTACTTTACCAGAAGCAAGTGATGTGGCAAGACAAGTGTCGCAGATAGTTTTATTAAATTCGGATTTTAGTGTTCTTAAAGATGTTTTAATGGAAGGTAGAAGAGTTGTTAATAACATTACAAATGTCGCGCGAATTTTCTTTATTAAAACGATTTACTCCGTATTATTATCTATATTTAACATTATTACAAATACGCCTTTTCCATTTATTCCAATTCAAATTACTTTAATTGACTTAGCTATTGAGGGATATACTTCTTTCTTCTTATCCTTTAAGCGAAACGATAAACCTATTGAAGGAAGTTTTTTAAAAACGGTTTTAAAAAATGCTTCACCATATGCTTTTACTATTATTCTTTGTTTAGTTGTTTTGACATTTATGCGAACAGGACTTGGAATAAGTGAAGATATGATGCTTACAATCGAATATTTAACTATCGGAGGGGTAAGTGTTTTTGCGGTTATTGAGTCTTGCAAACCATTTAACCGTTTAAGTACTTTTCTTTGTACGACAACAGCGGTTGGATATTTTATGGCGACCTATTTATTTCAAAATCTTCTTCATTTAACTTCTTTAGATTCTTTAGGAATGGCTGTTTTAGTTAATACATTATTTATTGCATATATTCTTGTAGTTGGGTTAAAAATTATTATTGATACTATTGTGAAGGATATGAAAAAGGTATAAAAAGATCTTTTTCATATTTTTGTTGTAGGTGATATATTTTGAAAAAGTGGTTTTTAATTGGTAATATTCTTTTTTTCTTAGTGTTATTTTTCTTTTGGAAAGAATTTTTCTTTGGAGAACTTTTTTATGTTTGGTTTCTGGTTTTATTTTTGGAAAATTTTCTTCTTTTTAAGAAAAAATATCAATGGACTTTTCTTTTTTTACTTTTGGTCGTTCCCATTATTTTAGTTATTAGTTATTTTTTGGGAATTTATTGCTTCTTATTCGAAGTTTTTGGTGCCTTATTTGTTTTTTGTGTCTTTTTTCTTTATATGTTTTTATTAAATTTTAAAGAAATGAGTCGTAAGGTAAAAATTAAAGTTATTTTAGGAATGAGTTTGTTTGTGCTTATCATGTTTGCTTTTATTGATTTTGGAAAGTTGTATTCTATAGATAAACCTATTTTTATGATTTTAATAGATGATACTTATTATGGTTTAGGATATAAAGGAAAAGTTCAAAATTTTACTATTGAAAAGGAAGAAATAAGTTCTTCTGGCTCTGGATATTATGAAATAGAGTTTGGTTTATGGTTTTGTACATGGACTTTTGAAACAGAATATTATTCTTGATTTATATAGAACTTGTTTTTTTATAACTAATCTTTTACAATATTTGTAAGAGTAGGTGAGTATATGTTACAAGTAAAGAATGTTTCTAAAGTTTATCATTCTAAAAAGGGATTAGATACGGTTGCTTTAAAAAATATTGATTTAGAGTTTCCGGCAAAGGGAATGATTTTTATTTTAGGAAAAAGTGGGTGTGGAAAATCTACGCTTTTACATCTTCTTGGTGGATTAGATGCGCCTAGCAGTGGAGAGATTTTTTATCATCAAAAGAATGTGACAAAGTTTTCCAATGAAGAATTTGATAAGTATCGAAATTCGGCAATTGGGTTTGTTTTTCAAGATTTTAATCTTTTGGAAGATTATAATGTTTTGGAAAATGTTTGTTTAGCTTTGGAATTGCAAGGGAAAAAGGATAAAGATAGAGTTTCTTCTCTTTTAAAGAAAATGGGTATTGATGAATTAGCTTACCGAAATATTAATGAACTTTCGGGAGGCCAAAAACAACGAGTCGCGATTGCAAGAGCTTTAGTTAAGAATCCAGAAGTTCTTTTGGCAGACGAACCAACGGGGAATTTAGATGAGGCTTCTAGTAAGCAAATTTTTGAAATTTTAAAAGAGGTGAGCCAGGAAAGATTAGTTCTTGTTGTTTCTCATGATGAGGAAGCGGCAAATTCTTATGGGGATAGAGTCATAAGACTTGTAGATGGCGAGGTCATCGCTGATACGAATCCAAATGTTTTCTTAGAAAATAAAGATTTTTCTTTTGCAAGTTCTAAACTTCCGTTTTTCTATGCTTTTAAAATGGCTTTGCGAAGTTTAAAAGTTAAGCCATTAAAACTTGTCCTTACTATTCTCGTCATGGCTTTTACTTTATTATTTTTAGGTGCTTCCTTAAATTTGTTTTTATTTGATGATGAGGCTTTTGTTTTAAAAGCTTTAAAAGAGAATGAAGAGACTGTTTTTGATGTTTATAAATACGAAGGACAATCTAAAGTTAAGCTAACAGATGATGATATAAACCATTTAGAAATGCTTAGTGGAGTTGTGGGAAACTCCGTGTACACTTTTTCTTTGGGAACAAATAATTTGTCTTTTTCTTTTGAAGAAAATAATCGGGCAACAGAGTGTTTTTATCCTGTAATTCCTGAAGGAAATTATTTAGTTGAAATATTTGATGACAATTTGCTTTCGAATCTTTTAGGAAGAAAACCTTTAAAAAATGACGAAGTGGTTATTCATCGTTATACAGCGGATTATATTTTACAATATGGAATTGTTGATATTAATGGCGAGATATATCAGCCAAAGACTTATGAAGAACTATTAGAAGATTATCAAGCAATTAAATTTGGGAATACGCTTGTTTATATTGTCGGAATTCTTCTTGATGAGCGTACTTTATATGAAGAATCTTTATCTTCTTTACATTTTCCAAATGAAAATTTAAAACAATTTTATGCGAGTAATTATGCTTCTTATGGAAAGTTTATTTATGTTAAAGATGTTTTCTATTTTAAAAATCTTTTTTATACAAATTAAAATATTTTAGATTCTATGAGTTTACAAATTACAGATAGTTTTAATCAAGAACTTGGAATATTTTCTTCTTCCCAAATTATTACTGTAAATGGTATAGAAGAAGTTTCTTCTTTAAATAAAGATGAAGTTGTGTTATCTATCGATTTTTTGAGGGAAGTTGATCCGAAGTTTAATGAAATTTATGAGAAAATGAAAGAGGATATTTCTTTACTTACAGAATATATAAAAGAATATTTAGCCAATGATTTTGATTTTCCTCTTATTTTACGTAGACCTTATAGTGAACAAAATTTCTTCATTGTAAACTTAAAAGGAGTAACACTTGATTCTATAAATTATGTAAGTGATGAAGTTGTATTAGAAGCACGTGATAAAGCTCATAATCTTTCTTTTGTAAGAATTGTAGAAGAAGATGAAAGCAAACTTAAAAAACTTTTTGAAAATAGTGAATTTGTTATTTCAAATTCTCATTTGTCTTCGTATTATTTCGTAGATACTCCATTTCAAATTATTCCAACAGTAATTAATTTATATTATTCACTTCGATATTTTCTTTTATGTTTAGCTTTGCTCTTTGTGGTATTTACTATTCTTTCGTTTGGAAATTATTTAACGAACTCTATTTCTTCGGCGAAGAGGGAAATCGGCATTTTAAGAGCTTTAGGAACTTGTGAAAAAGATGTAATTAAAATTTTTCTTTATGAAACTGGTATAATTAGTGTTCTTTCTTTTTTCTTGTTTGTTCTTTTCTATTTTTTCCTTGCATTTTTTATTAATCATTCAGTAAGCAAATATTTATATTATTCCGTTCAAGTTTTTTTAGAAAATCCTTTAGTAATCCTTCTTGTTCTTTTCTTTACATTTGCCCTTCTTTTGTTACTTACAGTTTTATCTTTGAAAAAAATTATAAGAATTAAACCAATTGATGCAATTTTGAATAAATAGTGTTACTATGTAAAGGGAAGTGTTATGAAATTAGAAGAATTGATTCCGTTATATGACAAAATGCAACAAAAATATGGAGCGAAAGAGTTAGATTCTATATATAATGGAGGCTGTACGAAAAATCCTAATATTTGTTTTGTTTTTATGAATCCGACAGGAAGGAATATTGCTTCTAGAAAAGAGTGGATAGGTCCTAAGTATCCTTGGATTGGAACAAAAAATGTTTGGGAGATTTTTTATCGTTTAAACTTGCTTGATGCTTCTTTGTATCAACGGATTAAAGAAATGAAGGGAAAAGAATGGACAGTTTCGTTTGCTAATGAAGTTTATGAAAATGTTTGTGAATATCGTTATTTTATTACGAATCTTGGAAAATGTACTCAAGTAGATGCAAGAGAGTTGCCAGATGATGTTTTAAAAAAGTATTTGAATTTATTGAAAAAAGAATTTGCTATTGTGAAACCTAAAGTCATTATTTTGTTTGGTAACCAGGTAAGTAGTATTGTTTTAGGGGAAAAAATTTCTGTTTCACAAGTAAGAAGAAAAAAGTTTGTGAAAAAAATTTATGGTGAATTCTATTCTTTTTATTCTGTATATTATCCTGTTGGAAATGGACGATTTAATTTGGATAAAGCTATTCAGGATATGAAATGGATTTTTCACGAAGAAGGCATTTTCTAAATGCTTTTTTTTGATATAATTTCTTTAAGATAAAGAGGTAGTTTATGAGGAAACGTCGAAGAAAAAGAAGAAATCAAAAGAATGCTATAAATCGTTTTTTATTAGCTGTCATTTTCTTTTTAATTTTATCAGTTGTTGTATATTATTATGAGCCTATACGTAAATATTTTCCTTTTTTTGATGGGAGTTACGCAACTCAAGACATACCTACTTGCAATGGCAATTTTTATAGCGTTCTTAATAATAATCAACCTAATTTTGTGGATAGTGATTATACTACAAAAGCTTTTGAAGAATATAGTAATCTTGATTATCTGGGGAGGTGTGGGGTAGCTTTTGCGAATGTTGGACAAGAGCTTATGCCGACGGAAGATAGGGAAAGTATTAGTTCAATTAAACCAAGTGGATGGCAGTCTATAAAATATGATATTGTCGATGGAAAATATTTATATAATCGTTGTCATTTAATTGGATTTCAATTAACAGGAGAAAACGCAAACGAAAAAAATTTGATTACATGTACTAGGTCTATGAATGTAGAAGGAATGCTTCCTTTTGAAAATGAAGTTGCTCAATATATTAAAGAAACAAATAACCATGTTTTATATCGTGTTACTCCAGTTTTTGAAGGTAAAAATTTAGTTGCAAGTGGAGTACAGATTGAGGCAAGTAGTGTTGAAGATAGATGTGGAGAAATATGTTTCAATGTATTTGTTTATAATAAAGAAGAGGGAATAGCTATTAATTATTTAACAGGTGAGAGTAGTTTAGCAGAGTAAAGGTATATTTGAAAATGCAATGAAATGTTTATGAAGTTATCAAAAAATTTTGCTTTTTTCTTTGGAAAATTTTGTGAATTTTTTTGTTGCGTTTTCTTCTTTTTTTTGATATATTATTAATGCAATGCAGGTGTGGTTCAGTGGCTAGAATGCGACCTTGCCAAGGTTGAGACGGGAGTTCGATTCTCCTCACTTGCTCCAGAGGGAAATTAGTCGAACTAATCGACTTATATATATAAAAGGTTAATTTCGGTTAACCTTTTTTTGTTTGCTCGAAAGGAGTTGATTAGTTATGCAGATAATAAAGGAAAAGTTAGATATTGATGAAAATCTAAATAAAAGAATTAATAATCTACTTAAGTTTGTTAATATCAAATCAAAACTTATAAATGGAAATATTATTCATATTTCGAAAACTAATCTTGCTTATATTGAACCGCATAAATTAATTATTAATAAAATAACTTATTTATTCTTTAATAATTGTGAAAATGTTTATATTAATACTCTTGAACAATCTATATCATTAAATGAATTGGAAAGGCACATTAAAGCAAATAAAATAAATTAATATAGTTTTAAAAACACTTTTAAAATAC
>CALVUM010000003.1 GCA_944363605.1 uncultured Bacilli bacterium | reverse complement strand
GTTTTAGTAGCTTATGTGTTAATTAACCGTATATAATACTTCTTCAACATCGATAGCTTGTAGTCCTTTTGCAGTTTCAATCAATTTAAAATCAACAATATTTCCTTCTTTTAATGTCTTATACCCGTCTTTTCTTATTGCTGAATAATGTACAAAAATATCTTCTAAATCACCATATTCGATAAATCCGTACCCTTTCGTATTGTTGAACCATTTTACAGTTCCTCTTAACATCAAAGTTCACTCCCTTCCTATTACTTTTTACTTCTGGTACTACTTTATCATGACTATGTATAAACTACAATTAAAATTGATCGACAAATTCTGCAGCATTGGCCAATTGTTTAATTTAACACATAAACCACGATAAAGTTGATTATACGCTTTTCATTTTAAACTATCTATAGTTTTTCTCAAAATGCTCATTTTTGGCAGTAAGATGACTTTTTTGAAGGGTAATGTAGTAAATTTTATATCTTACTTTTATTACTAAACGTTTAATATCTTAAACCGTATCTTTTTCTTCATTTTATGATATCCTTGTTTCTGTTGGGTAGTGGTAGTGTGAAAAAAAGATTTATAGAAAAATCAATACAATTAATTAAATCAAAGAGAAAACTTAGCACTATAGAAGAAAAAAAGATGCGTTATGGATTAGAAGCATTTTATAATTTCATAACAAAAACAATTGTATTATTTATACTAGCTCTTTTATTTAATTTGTTTTTGGAACTATTATTATTATCTTTTGTATATTCTACGATGCGACTCTACGGTTTTGGACTTCATGCTAAAACAAGTTTACAATGTTGGATAACAACTTTACCTGTATATTTAGGTGGTTGTTTATTAATTAAATATCTTGTAATACCTAATTCAGTTGCTGTAATTATTTGGATATTTGGTTTTCTTTCATTTTTACTTTTTGCTCCAGCAGATACCCCTGCAAGACCGTTGATTCATAAAGAAAAAAGGGTTAGAGCAAAAGTTTTATCCATATTTCTTTTATTAGTTTATTTAGTTTTGTATATTTATGATTTTCACGTTCTTTTGAACAATACAATAATATATGCATTATTAATGGAAAGTATTTCTATAAATCCTTTGACTTATAAAATAACTGGTACTACATTTAATAATTATAAAAATTTTCAAAAAACTATGGTTTAAACTTTTATATAAATTTAAACAAATTACTAGAAAGGAAGTGTACTATGTTTTTCGTAGATATGTTATCTGGAATTGCAAATCTTTTTTCAAGATCAATTTCATCTGCTTGCTTAATGTTCTTTTGGGATGAACCTATAGCAGATAAAGATTTATTATAAGAAAAACTCTCATTTTAATAATTTGAGAGTTTTTTTATGACTATTTTTTAGAAATAAAACTTTATTTAATATTCTAAGATTTTATCATTTTTGTACTGTAACTACATTTATAAATTTATTATCTTTTATAGAAGTTGCCAAAGTAATATCCTTTTTTATTAAAATAGAAAATAATCCTAAACCATGACCATATTTCTTTGATGTATAATTTTTTGTACCTAATTTGTCTATGTCGATATTTCCAGTAAATGTGTTAATTATTTTAAAATATATATTTTCTTCATCTTCTATAAATTCTAAATATATTATTTTTTCTTTGCTTTTTATTGTTGCTTCTAACGCATTATCTAATGTCACACTTAATGCTTCACAAATAAGATTATATTTTCTTGCAGTAAGCACTTCTATGATATTATGTTTTAATTTATTTTCAATTTTTATCTTTAGTTCTTTATTATTTGTTGAATAAATTTTTTCATAAATTAATCCACTAATTCCTGTTGGAATTTCCTTAAAATTTTTAGGCAATTTTAAAATAGAGCTATATTCTTTAATTAAATCATCAATTAAAATTTTTGTTTTCTTATTTCCAACTGTTTTTACACCATTTAAATTTCCAATTAAATTATGTTTTAAAATGCGATATTCATCTATCAATTTAATGTAGAATTCACTATTTTTATCTAATAAATGTACACTTTCCTTAAGTGAAATTATTTGAAATTGCTGTACTATAAATATTATGAAGATAATAAAACAGGTTATGGCTATAAACAAAATAAAAATTATGCTTTCTATATTATTCATTTCATTTAAACACACTGCGCCCAGAGTAAAATATATGATTAATAAGGCTATAAAAACATAGTAAGAAATGTTTATTTTTTGAGTAAACCTTTTTAATTTTAATATTTTAGATTTTATGTATTTACTGTGCGCACATACGAAATAAAAAGTAATCATAATTATTGTACTTATTGATTTAAAAAAATCTTTATTTAAATCTGTTATCCTAGAAGTCACATTTGTAAAATTCATAGCTAGCATTGTTCCTATATCTACCATAATACCTAAAATCCATATAATAATCATATAGAATAATAAATTTTTATTGTTTAATTTAAGTAGAATTTTAATAAGAATTGTTGTATATAAAATTGAAACTATAGTATTTAATTCTGCCGGAATATATTTAAGCAGATAATAATATAGCAAATCATAAATTATTATGCTTATAATCAATAACTTTATGTTTTTTATTTTTTGATCTGAAAATGCTTCAACAGCAACAATCATTGATATTTGAAGAAGAGTTAAGATTATAATTTCAAGTATCATTTTTCAATCTCTTTCTTATATTTTTTTGAAAGTAATTCTACTTTTTCGCCTGTATCTAATATGAAATAACCTTTTGAATAGTTTCTTTCTACCATTCTATCTTTATTAGCAATACAACTTTTATGAGTTCTAACAAAACGTTCATCTAGTAGTTCCAATAATTTTTCTAATGTTAAACTTGTTTTAAACTCATTATCGCATGCATGAATTATACACTTTTTATCTTCTTTTTCTATATATAAAATGTTTTTCATATGTAATTCTAATTCAACATTATTTCCATTAATTTTTAGAATTTTCTTATCGTATTTTTTATTTATTATTTTTAAAATATCTTCTTCTAATCTTTTATCCATATCTAGAAATTTTTCAATAAAATCAAATACTTCAAGTATATTTCTATGAACAGTTTCAAACATTTTATCATGACTAGTCACAAAAATGATTTCGCTATCCCAATCATTTTCTCTTATTTTTTGAGCCACTTCAATACCACTAATGCTGTTTTCTAATTCAATATCCATAATATACACTTTTCTTTGTGTCTGGTCATTAATTTCTTGTTGAAGCTCTTTATTATATTTTTCAAAATATTTAGCTTCATAATCTTGATTAAGGCTAATACTTATTTTTACTAATAATTTTTTAATCTTTTCTTGAATTGTTTTGTTGTCTTCTACCACTATAAATTTTATCATTTCAAACACTCTTTTCTTTTGCTGTTTACTGTAAGCAATTATACCATATTTTTGCTTAAAAAAGAAATACCTAAATCAAGGTATTTTAGAAATTATATAATTTTTGTAATTTTGATAATAATATACTTTTTTATTTTGAAGTTTTATTACAAATGTTGGAATTTGTTCATTACTTCCATATAGATAAAAATAATTATTCTTATACTTTTTAAGTATATAATTTAAAGTGTTTTTAAACCCATTAAAAATATAAAATGGATAATTTATAGTTATGTTTTTTTTAGATTTTTTTTTGGTTAATAATAAATAATTATTATGAACATTTATATAAATTTGATTTTTATTGATCGGATAAAGATTTTTTTCATCATAACATGTAATATGTGTTAATCCAAGATTATTTAAAATCGTTAATAGAATTTCTTTATCAACATTCTCATAATCCCCAGGAATTATTAACTGAATTTTTTTAGTTTTTAAAAATGTTATCCATTTTTCTTTATTAATAAATTTATATAATGTTTGTTCAAATAGGTTAATATTTTTTATTTTTCCATAAGCCATTGATTCTTTAGGAAAAACAGTTTTTTTAATTTGTTCATTTTCTTTATATTGAATAGTGTTTTCGTATAAATAAATGGTAATCATTTTGAAAAAAATCCCAGTAGGGATTAATTTATTTCGGAAATGTTTTTATCAAATAAATTATTAGGATTTGTTAAAACACCATCAATATAAATTTCAAATAATAAAGATTCAGCTTTTGAAGAATCGATGTTACTTGTTCCTGAAGTTGCAATAACTTGATTTTGAGTTATTTGCTGTCCTTCACTCACTTTTATTTCTCCTAATGTATAATAAACTGCTGTAATTTTATTATCACATTCGATAGTAATCATCTGTCCTAAAATTTCATCTTCTTTGATTTCTTTTACTGTTCCGTTAAGAATCGCTATTACATCAAATTTTTCGTCACTTCCATAAAGAATTCCAGTATTTGGCATGTAAGTATTCTCATAAAAAATCAATGCTTTTTCTTGATTTTCAACACTTTCATCTTTATTATAGAACTCTTTAGTTACCGTTACTTTGTCACTCGTATAAGGTCTTACAATTTTTATTTCATTTGTTGTATTTCCTTCAGAATTTGTTGGATCATTCTCACTTTCTTCAAACACACTTGTACTATATTTGTAATCCTCATCATTCTGTTGTTGCTTTTCTAATAGGCTTTGACTTAAGAAAGTAATACTTACGACCATTATTCCTAGAATAACAAAATAAATTGTTGGTAATACATAACCTTTTAATTTTCTTTTTTTCATTCCTTTGTTCCTCCTCGATTTTATTTTGGGTGGAACTTATTTTTTTATACCTATAAATTTGTAATTTCTGTATTTTGGTAATAATATTTTACGATTTCTTCATAAGCGTACCCTTCTTTAGCCATACCATTCGCGCCATACTGACTCATGCCAACTCCATGTCCATACCCTCGTGTTGTAATTGATATATCTTTTTCATTAATTGTAATATCAAAATCTGTTGAACGTAAACCTAGTTTTGAACGAATTACAGTTCCTTTAAAATCTTGATTATTAATTGTGATAGTTAAAATTCGATTTGAATCGCTTCTTGTGATATTTTGAATTTCAATTGTATCACAAGTTATTTCTAGAGACTCACAAAAGTCTTGTTTGGAAAAGGTTGTTGTGTAACTATAGTTATTCAAACTTTCATTATCCCACTTGGATGAAACACTATTTAAATAGGGTAGATCTTGAGCAAATACTAGTTCACAGTTCTCTGTATAACCATTGCTCATTGAGAAATAGAAAGCATTGATAATTTCACCGTTATATGTGAGAACTTGGCCTTGTGTTTCTTCTACAGCTTGACGAATTTTTAAATAATTTGTAAAGAAATTAATATTCCATTGGGTTAAAAGTGTTTTATTATCTTTATACGCTTGATCTTTTACACCTTTTATTAAATCGTAATCTAAATTTCTTGTCTCTTTTTTATACATAGCAAATGTACGAGCCGCGATTGCTTGCGCTTTTAAGGCTTCTATTTCAAAGCTTGCTGGCATCTCTGCTGCAACTACACCAATTATATAGTCTTCTAAATTTATATTTGTTATCTCGCCCGTTGTTTCATCTAATAAACGAATTATTATTGGCTCTTTTCCTTCTATAGGTGGGATTGGCTCTGTTACTTTTTTTATTGATGAATTGACAATAATCAAAATAGCCGTCAGTATACATACTACGGCTAACAAAATTTTATTTTTCATAATCGGCTCCTTATAAAAATTCTAAAACAAAATTTGTTACAAGATACCCCATCACTAAACTTAGTAATAAAACTAATATTCTTGTTTCCCAAATACGATTTTTGCGAATGATTTTTTCAAAATTTATCCCAGAAAGAGCAAAAGCAGATAACATGGAAAAAAAGATATATAAATAGATTTTATAATTCATTATATGCTCCATTTTCATAATCTATTATTTTTTTGATTCTTCTAATATGTCTTTCTTCATTAGCGTTCTTGGTGTTTAAAAAAGTCTTGATAATATTTAAGGCATCTTCTTTACTTATTCCACCAAAAGCTATAACGTTTGCTCCATTATGATTTTTCGCGTGATGAGCATCTTCTTCACTAACTACTCTTGCACAACGAATGCCTTTTACTTTATTTGCCGCGATTGAAATTCCTATTCCATTTCCACATATTAGAATACCTAGGTTTCCTTCTTCTTTTAAAACATTCTTGCATACATCAAAAGCAAAATCTGGATAATCATCTTCTTCATTATTTTTTATGATGGACATTTCGACATCGATACCTGCTTCTTTTAGACTTTGATAAAGGTAATTTTCAAGTTCTTTTCCTCGATGATCTGCTCCCATGAATAATTTCATTTTGTCACGCTCCTTATATTTTATTATATAATTTTTTAGATACAAAAAAAAGAAGAACTCTTTATTTTTCTTCTTCTTTTATGTTATATTTACGATTAAATTTTTCAATTTTACCAGCTTTGGTTGCTTTTCCTTGTTTTCCTGTATAAAAAGGATGACATTCTGAGCATACTTCCACTTCAATATGATCTTTTGTAGACATTGTTTTAAAAGATGCTCCACAAGCACAAGTAACAGTTACTTCTTTCATTTCTGGATGAATATTTGCTTTCATAACAACTAATCTCCTTTCGCCATGTCAATTTTTTGACATAGAAATTTCTTTCTTTAGTATTATATCATATATTTTTTAAGAGGCAAGAAAAAATTAAGATAAGCCGTTTTATTAAGTTTTTTAGGAGATGCTATCTATTATTTTTTCACTTATTAAGCGATGAGCCTTATAATTTATGTAGTAGTTCTTTGTTCTAAAAAAGTAATTTTGATTATTTGAAATTTCTTCAATATCAATAAAAGTAAAATGATAAGTTTTGGATATTGTTTTTAATCTTTCATTTATATAAGATGCTTGTTCTTTGGATATTTTTTCAGTTGGATAGATACCTATTAAGAAAAGACTTTTTTTGTTATAGATATAAATCATTTTTGCAATTTTTTCCATATTTGTTAAGTATTCTTCAATTACTTTTGTGGATAACTCACTTTTGCTGTTTAATTCATACATGCCAAGAGAAATTGTTAAAATTTTCGCTTTGGATATGGCTTGAGTAATTGATGTGTTCGTGCTTTCTAATGTATAATTATTTTGTAATTTTAAGAGAAGGGTTTTGGTTGTTTCTTCAATATCTGCAAATTCTATTATGTATTCTTTTACTATGCTATTTTCCTCATAATAATCTCTTAAATAATCGTTATAGCTATATCCTTGTACATCATACGCTGTCTCTCCTAAGGCTATTCCATCACCTAAAGCGACAATGTTCATATCTTCATGATAAAAATTTTTATAAATTAGAAACGTTAAAGCTGTACCTATTAGAATTGTTAAAATTATTATTTTTTTCATAATCGACTCCTAGTAAAATTTTATGAAAAAAACGATAACAAAGTACTTTTCTTTGAAAAAAGATTTTTTTTATGTATATTTTGATATAATGGTTTTAGGTGGTTCTGATGCAAAATTTTATTTGGCAAATAGATAAGCGGTTCGAAATTTTATCTGGACTTTGTTTAGCTTATATTAAATTAAATCCGGAAAAGAAAGAATTTTTTTATTGGATTAAAGATCCGAATAGTGAATATGCTAAAAAGTTTATCCAAAAACTTCATATTGAGAAATATCCAGAAATTCTAGATTTTTTAGATTATATTACAGACTGTGATGTTTATTCTAAACTTTTTCTTTATTTTGATAATGATATGAATCTAGATAGGGATGTTCCTATTACAGAAGCTTTTGCTGGGAAAAGCGAGAAAGATTTTGGAAATTTGGTGCATACTCTTTATGTAAATGAAAATCTAGAGGCTTTTTTTGAAAGCTATCGTTCAACTTTTCATTCGATTTGCAAATCTATTTTAGAAGAAAATTCGTTTCAAATTGATATTTCTACTTTAGAAAACTTTTATAATATTTCCAATTTTACATATTATATCGTTTTTTCTAGTTTATTAATTGGAGGGTTTGGCTTTTCTAAAGAAAGTGAGCTTTTTTATGTTCGTTGATAAATTATCAAGTTGGTCGTTATTTTATTAGAAGAGAACAGTTTGCTATCTGTTTATTTCATGAATTTTCTCATCCTTATATAAATCCGTTGGTAGATAAATATTTTTCTCATTTTAATAGTATTGAGAATTTATATAAGGAAGCTTTAGAAATGCAGTTGCCTAATTGCTATCATAACCCCAAAACTTTACTTTATGAATATTTTGTACGAGCAAATTCCATAGTTTTATCGACACCATATGTTGAAGAGGAAAAATTGCAAGAAGAGATTTGTTGGTATAAAGATATAGGTTTTATTTATATTGATTCTTTAATTTCTTTAATTTTAACTAAGCGAGAAGCTTATGAAACATATGAAGAGTTTTTCAAAAATGAAGTGATTCCTTTTTTTAATAATTTACATATGATTCATAAAATATAAAAGAATACAGTGTTTATAACTGTATCCTTTTTGTTTTTTATTTTCTGGATATATGATGATTCACTTCGATGTTTTTGCCAAAAAAAGTAATGCGTGGTTTTTCTGTTTTATTTCCTATTACATGAACTTCTCCATTTAATTCTTGATATTTAGGACTATAAATTAAATGGCAGAATTCTTCAGGAGATTTTTCCTCCATAATCTTATCTTCTCTAGAAAAAATTGCTGGATATTCTCCATGTGAATGAAAATTTCCTATAACTTTAGAATTTTTTAAATGCTTTTGACAATATTCTTCTATCGATTTTCTAGTAAAATCAAAAAAATGGTAGCGATTTTGCGTTCCTTGATTTTGATCTAGAAAAGCTGCAGTTATTATAAAAATCGTTTGATTTTCATTTTTTCTTTTTTGGCCAATTAAATACCCACCACATTCCAATAATGAATTTTGATTTGAAAAATCGATTATTTGCTTTAGAGTCTCACGATGTATTTTTACTATGTATTCCATGATTATTCCTCAATAATTTGAATATTGGCACCCACATTTGTTAATTTTTCTACTATGTGTTCGTATCCTCTTAAAATATGTTCAATATCACTGATTTGGGTTGTTCCTTTAGCTATTAATCCCGCGATTATGAGTGAAGCACCCGCGCGTAAATCACTTGCTACTACATCATTTCCGAAAAGTGGAGTTTTTCCTTTAATTTGAGCAATTTGATTTTCTACTTTAATATCCGCACCCATTGAATTTAAGTATGGTATTTGTCCCATTCGATTCGTATAAATGGTTTCTTCTAAAATGCTTACTCCTTCACATTGAGTCATTAATACGGTCATAGGCTGAGCTAAATCTGTTGGAAAACCGGGATAAATTAAGGTTGTAATATTTAAAGGCAAGAGATTTTCTCCTTTATTAATAATTAAATCGTTTTCTCTCGCTTCTATTTTTACCCCAATTTCTTGTAATTTACTTAATAGTGAGGTTAAATGTTCCTTAATCACATTTTTGATACGTAAGTCTTTTCCTAATAAAGCGCCCATAATGATATAGGTTCCTGCTTCAATTCGATCAGGAATTACTTCAATCATAGCTTTGTGTAAATATTTAACTCCTTCAATTGTAATTTTACTTGTTCCAGCTCCACGAATTTTTGCACCCATGTTGTTTAGAAATGTCGCGACGTTGACTATTTCTGGTTCCTTCGCAGCATTATTTATTATTGTTGTTCCTTCGGCTTTAACCGCAGCTAACATAACATTTATTGTAGCTCCTACACTGGCAAAATCAAAATAAATTTTATTTCCTATTAATTTATCTGCTTTGATAATATATTTATTATCTTCTTCGATGATAGTCGCGCCTAATGCTTTAAAGCCTTTTAAATGAAAGTCAATTTTTCGGTTTCCTATTTTGCATCCCCCAGGTAAAGCGATTTCCACATATTTGTTCTTGCCAAGAAGTGCTCCCATAAAATAGTATGATGCTCTAAGTTTTGATGATAATTCTTCAGGAATAAAGACATTTTTGATATTTTGAGAATTAATACTTAAACTATCTTCATGAATGATTACTTGCCCATTTAATTTTTCAATTATTTTTATTAAAGCATCACGGTCTGAGATGTTTGGGACACTATAAATTGTCGATTCTTCATCACATAAAATGGCGGCTGGAATTAAGGCGACTGCACTATTTTTGGCACCTGATATTGTAATTGTTCCACTTAATGAATGTTCTCCTTGAATGACAATTTTTTGCATGATATCCCGTCCTTTTTTTCTTTACTACTATATCAAAATTTCTTTTATTTTTAAAGTTTTTTTCCTTTTATTTACATATATGAAAGATTCCTAAAACTACTAAAAGAAGAAAACCTAATATGGTCGCTTTATTTCCTAATTTACTAGAGACAAAATTACCAATATTTAATCCTACCCAAGTAAATGTAAAACTTGTTAAAGAAAAGATTAACATAGCTAATATTTTATTTTGAGTAATCGCTGTTAAAGCTAGTCCTGTAGAAAATGCATCTATTGAAACTCCAAAAGCAAATAGAAACATGCCTATAAAGGATAAATCAATTGTGGTATCTTCTTCTTTTTTTAACATGTCAATAAGCAAATTAATAGCAATGAACAACAGGATACATCCTAAAAATAAATTGCTATTTAATTCAAAAAAATGCATGATTTTATCCCCTAAGATATTGCCTAATAAGGGCATGATAAAATGCATGATTCCAACTAAAAATGCAAGTTGAAAGCATTTTCTTTTAGTAAGTTTATAGGTTCCAACACCTAGAGAAAGAGAAAATGTATCCATACTCAAGGCGACTCCAATAAGTAATATATTTAGTATTTCTTTCATAAAAAATCCCCATTACATTTTATGGGGAAAGGCTTCTTTTTATGAGGTATATTTCTCAATTATTTCTTGAACATATAATTTATAGTTTATTTCTTCTGTATTTTCATTTTTAGCTTCTAATAAACATAATGGCGGGAACATCACACACCACCAGTTACTGCCAATTCCATTTCCTAAAGTTATAACTAAAGATTCATAATTACCACTTGGATATGTTACTCCATGATATTCTTTCTCTGGAAAATAGTTAATTCCAAAAGAAACGTTATTGTCTTTCGTGTACTGATTTACTATTTGTTCAATTTTTTCTAAATTATTTTCAATTAAAAGTTTTGCTTCTTCACTATTTTTTGCATCAACCATTAATTTATTTACTTCTTCTTCAATTGCTTGTTTAACTTCCATTTTTAGTTCTTGATCGAGCTTGTCATCACTATTGGCAATTACCCGGAAACGGATCGCATCTGAAGGTATTAATATTTCTTCTTTATTGGCATAACCATATACTAAGAAAAAGACAAATAAAATAGGAATTATTTTTTTCATTTTTTCACCTATTTTATTTATGGGAAAGTTTTTTCTTTTTTATTCAAATTCTATAAATATATAACGATCTCGGTTTGTTAAATCTTTTTTAGCTGTAATTTTCGCGGATGGAATGTATTTGGAAGCAAGAGAAATTATGTCTTCTTTTTGAGTCATTCCTATTTCAAAAGCAACGATTTTTGGTTTTATCGATAGTTCACTCACTTTTTTTAAGATTTCTTCATAAAAGAATAGCCCATCATTTTTGGCAAATAAGGCATTTTGAGGTTCAAATTTTGTTTCTGCTCCTACTTCTTCTCTTTCTTTCACATATGGCGGGTTACTAACGATTACATCATATCCTTCATAATTTTCTTTTAACATATCGTTTATTTTAAAATTAATTTCGACGTGATTCTTCTCTGCGTTTAACTTAGCTAACTCAATTGCTGATTCAGAAATATCTACCCCAGTTACTGAACAATTCAGATTCTTTTTTAAAGCGATGGCGATGCAACCACTTCCGGTTCCTAAATCTACTATTTTGGGATTTTTAAGAGAAGAATTTTGAATTTTTTTGATAAGAATATCAACTAGGTATTCTGTTTCAAAGCGTGGAATTAAAACACGCTCATCAACGAGTATTTTGGTATTTAAAAATTCTACATCCCCAATTAAATATTGAACAGGATAATGCTGATTTAATTTGTTGATAACTTCTTCTAAATTATTTGGATATTTTGCTTTTAAAATTTGCCAATCAATTTCTGTAATAAAATCTGGTTTCATAATTGATATATTCTTTCTATATTTTAATTAAATGATAAAACGCAGGTTATTCGCCTGCTAATTTTCTTTTTAAGTCTTCAGTAATTAATGCATCAATAATTGGTTCTAAATCGCCATCCATCACACGATCTAAACTCATAATTGAGAAATTAATTCGATGATCTGTTACACGATTTTGAGGATAATTGTAGGTTCTTATTTTTTCTGATCGGTCGCCTGTACCAATTTTGCTTTTTCTCGTACTTCCTACTTCTTGTTCTTTAGCCATTTGCATTTGATCGTATAATTTTATTTTTAGAAGTTTCATAGCTTTATCTTTATTTTTTAATTGGCTTCGTTCATTTTGACAAGTTACAACCGTATTTGTAGGTAAATGGGTAATTCGAACGGCAGAATTTGCTGTATTTACAGATTGTCCACCAGCACCACTTGAATGATAAACATCAATTTTTAAATCACTTTCTTTGATATCGATATCTACATCCTCTACTTCTGGCATGACTAAAACTGTCGCGGTTGAGGTATGTACTCTTCCCTGTGTTTCGGTAACTGGAACTCTTTGAACGCGGTGGGCGCCACTTTCATATTTTAATTTACTGTAAACATTTTCACCTTTTATTGTACACTCTACTTGAGAAAATCCTCCTGATGTTCCTTCTATTTGGTGGTCAATTTCGAGCTTCCACCCTTGTTTTTCGGCATAATAAGTATACATTCTTAGTAAATCCCCAGCAAAAATATTTGCTTCATCACCACCAGCAGCACCTCGAATTTCCATGATAATATTTTTGCCATCATTTTTGTCTTTAGGGATTAATAAAATCTCTAGTTCGTGATTTATTTTTTCTAACTTTTCTGTGTTTTCCGCAATTTCTAATTCAGCCATTTCTCTTAATTCTGGATCATTTACTACTTCTTTGGCTTCTTTTAAATGTTTCTCAGCTATTTCATACTCTTCATATTTATCCACAATTTCTTTTAAATCACTTTGTTCTTTTGATAAGGATTTAATTTTGTTAAAATCATTCATAATTTCTGGATCCATTAAAAGAGCTGTTATTTCTTCATATCTTTTTTTGATACTTTCTAATTTTTCTTTCATATTCATTTCCTTTCATTGATTTTTTATTTAAATATAGAAAGGAAGCTATAAATTTTCTTCGTCATCATCAATAATTACTAGATCTTTTAAATCATCGTCGGTTGTGTCATCATCACTATCTTCATCGTAGAATGTATCGTTTTCTTCTTCCTCTATTACAGGTTCTTCTTCGATTACTTCTTCGTATTCTTCATCATCTTCTTCGATAACAAGTTTTTCACTATGACGAGTACGAAGATCCCAGTATCCATCTTCTAACATTACAAATTTTTTGTCTGTAGTTAAAATTTCAAAAAAGTCTGCGATATGGGCTTCATATTCTTGTTCTGATAAGCCTAAAGCATCACAAATTTTTTGAAATAAATCCGTAATTTTCATTTTCTTTTTAGATTCTTCTAAGATAATATACGCGATATCATCGTATCCCATTAATTCTAATTCTTCTTTTGGTATATCTTTTAATTTCATTTTTCTCTCTCCTTACATTTTTTTAGGTATTTTAATACTTAATAAAGTCAACATTTCTTTAATAACTTTATTTCCTAAATTAAGCACGAATAACCAACTTTCTTTCTTTTTTTGGTCTTCTAGATTATTTATATGATTCTTTTCATAAAAAGCGTTCATATTCACGCATAATTCATATAAGTAATTGGCAAGTATTGATGGTAATCTTGTGCTATAGCTATACTTTAAAGTATTTTCCAAATCTAATAACTTTATTCTTAAATTTCGATCTTCTTTATTAAATATTTCTTTTTGATCAAGTTTTATGTTTGCTGTTTCTTTTTCTAAAATACTTTCGATTCGTAAATAGGTATAAAGAATATAGGGACCTGTTTTACCAACCACTTCAGAAAATTTGTTTAAATCAAAAATGTAGTCTTTTTCACGATTATTTTGTAAATCCGCAAATTTAATGATCGCATTTACTAGAATATCTAAATCTTCTTCACTCATATCTTGATTTTTCGAATTGGAATTTAAGAAAACGTTTTTTGTTTCTTTAAATAATGAATCTAATTTTGGGACGCTTCCTGCTCTTGTTTTAAAAGGTTTGCCATCAGAACCATTTACGGTTCCGAATCCCAAATGTTCAAAGGTTATTTTTTGGGTAAACCCGAGTTTTTCACATACTCGAAATAATTGTTTAAAGTGAAGACTTTGACGCATATCTGTTATGTAGATGATATTATCTGGATTGAAATCTTCAATTCTTTCATAAATAGTTCCTAAATCAGTGGTTCCATAAAGGTAAGCTCCATTACTTTTTTGGTAAATCATTGGTGGAATTTCTAATTCATCTTCTTTTTTTGCTACATCAATAATCTTAGCTCCATTACTTGTCATTAATAAATTTTTTTTCTTTAATTCTTCAGTTACTTTATCTATATAAGGATACGCATCAGATTCTCCGTACCATAGATCAAAATGAACATCTAGATAATCGTAAATTTTTAAAATATCTTGACCAGAAATTTCACGAATTTTTTGAAAATATTTTTGGTATTCTTCATTGCCATCTTGAAGATTTTTGGTAATTTCAGCACATTTTTCTTTTACTTGTTCCTCTTCTTTACATAAGGCACTCATTTTTGGGTAAATATCTTCTAATATTTCAATTGTGATTTTTTCAATTGGAATATTTGCTTGTTGTAAACCATATATAACCTGACCTATTTGGAGGCCATAATCACCTAAGTGGACATCGCCAATTACTTTATGCCCAAAATACTTTAAAATTCTTTTTATTGATTCCCCGACAATAGCGCTTCTTAAATGCCCGACGTGAAGTGGTTTAGCTATATTAGGTCCGCCATAATCAATTATGATTTTCTTTTTTGCTGGCATTTTGATATTGAATTTTTCTTTTGAATTCATTTCTTCTAAATAGCGGTTTATAAATGTGTTACTTAGAGTGAAATTAATGAATCCTGGTTTTGCCGATGCCACTTGAGAAAAATCTTCATCATTAGGATAAAGTTCTTGATATTTATGAACAATTTCTTCACTAATTTCAAAAGGAGCTTTATGAAGGGTTTTAGCGTATGCAAAACAGCCATCAAATTGATAATCACATAGTTCTCTTCGGTTAGAAACAACAACTTTAGCTTTAATGTCAAAGTCTAAACTATCTAGAACTTTTTGCAGTTTTTCTTCTATATATTCTATTATCACTTTTCTCTTCCTTCCCCTAATTCTATTGTTAAAACATTTTCATGGTCTTCTGTTTCAATAAAATAGGATAATTGAATCTCATTTTTATTCGTCAATAGATTAGCATACTCTACTAAAACTTGCAAGGTATATTGTTCTTTTTTTAAAAGAATTTGACTTTTTTGATTTTCAATATCTAATAAAAAGGCATAGTCATCATTTTCTCTTAAGAATGTTTTCGTATTAAAATCTAAGGTATGGTTCATATCCTTTATTTGAAAAGATAAAATATCATTTTCCATTGTTCCTGGGATATTTACTTCTCTAATTACTTCTTTTTTTCCATTTTTTAGGGAAATATTTAATCGATATTTCATGAGTCACCTCACTTAACCGCTTCATTATAACATGGAAAGAAAAGAAAAAAAAGAATTATTTTTAACATCTGTTATATGAGAATTTTTTTGTTATTTTGAAAACTTTTTTCATTATTTTAAGAGACTTTTTATTTTAAAAAAAATTTGGCTTATATTTTTTTCTTTTTGTTTCATAATACATTTAGGTGTTTTTCATGAAAAAAATGAAATTTTTATGTAAATTATTTGTATTTTTTCTAATAAGTGGACTTATTTGTTTGACGGGGATTTATGCTTATGCTTTCTTTTCTCCTAAACTTGAACTTAAAAATATGGGAAAAGTTTTTATATATGATTATGAAAGTAATTTAATTTATCAAGGAAGTGGGTCCAATGACTGGATTAGTTTAGAGGATATTTCTCCTAATTTAATTAATGCCGTCATTAGTGTGGAAGATAAAAATTTTTATACGCATCATGGTTTTGATTTTTTACGAATTGGAAAAGCTTTATTATCCAATATTAAGAATAATACGAGAATTGGAGCTTCAACAATTAGTCAACAATATATTAAGAATATGTTTTTAACTTTTGATCAAACTTGGGCTAGAAAAATTGAAGAAGCTTTTTTGACTGTGGAACTGGAAGTGCATTATAGTAAGGATGAAATTTTAGAAGGATATTTAAATACGATTAATTACGGAGAAGGAAATTATGGGATAGAGGACGCAAGTCGTTATTATTTTAATAAAAGTAGTAAAGATTTGACTCTTGAGGAAGCTCTTATGTTAGCTGGTATTCCTAAAGGGCCGAGTATTTATAATCCGGTCAGTGATTATGAAGCATGTATTAATCGAGCTTGGACGGTTGCTTTAACAATGGTTAATAATGGATATATTACTGAAGAAGAATATAATAATCTTTTTCAAGAAGAGATTCCTATTTATGGAAAAAGAACTCAGAATAATTCACAAACGATTCTTTATTATCAAGATGCCGTTTTAGAAGAACTTGCAAATATTAAAACGATTCCTACTTCTTTAATTGATTCAGGTGGGTTAAAGATTTATACTACTTTTGATATGGATGCTCAAACGAAGATGGAAGAAAATATTTTAAAATATATGGGTAATCAAGATGATTTACAAGTTGCTAGTGTAATGATTAATCCAGAAACAGGTGGCGTTTTAGCTTTAACTGGGGGACTTAATTATGCGAAAAGTCAGTATAATAGAGCAACTCAAAGTAAACGACAAGTTGGAAGTACAATGAAACCGTTTTTATATTATGCTGCTTTAGAAAATGGATTAGTTTCTTCTTCGACTTTTAAAAGTGAAAAGACGACGTTTTATTTTTCCAATGATCAAAGTTATTCACCAAACAATTATAATGATATCTATGCGAATGAAGATATCACAATGGCCGCGGCTATTGCTTTTTCTGATAATGTTTATGCTGTAAAAACACACTTGTTTTTAGGTACAGATGTTTTGGTAGATACAGCTCATTTGGCAGGTATTAAAGAAGATATGGCTGGAAATCCTTCTTTGGCGCTTGGAACAAGTGAACTTAATATGATGGATTTTGCGACTGGATATACAACGCTTGCCAATGGTGGGAATCAAAAAGAACTTTATTTCATTGAACGAGTGGAAGATTTAAATGGAAATGTACTATATCAACATAAGGATAAACAAAATTATGTTTTAAATAGTAATAGCGTTTATATTTTAAATGAAATGTTAACAAGCACTACAAATTCTGCTTATACGGATTACACAACCCCTACTGCTTTATCTTTGGCCGCGAAGATGAGTCGCAAATACGCTTTAAAAACTGGAACTACAAATACTGATTCTTGGGTAGCTGGTTATAATCCTGAACTTTTAATGATGGTTTGGATTGGGCATGATGATGCGACAGAAATTGATAGTACTGCTAGCTATTATTCTAAGAATATTTGGTTAGATACTATGGAAGCTTATTTAGAAGGACATGAGACAATTTGGTATGAAAAACCGCAAAATGTTATTGGATTAATTCGAAATGGGATAACTGGAAAAGAAGATTTAGAAGGCACAAATAGTACAGTTTTATATTATGTTAAAGGTACTGATGTGCTTTCTAATGCAGTCAATAAAGATGAAGAATAATAAATTTTATTGCAAAAAAAGTACTAATATTTTTGCATTAGTACTCATGTCTTTAAAAATTTCATTTATTCTTATTTGTTATACTGTTTTTATCATAAATGGGTTTTCTGCTGTTCCGATGCCGTCAGAAATTTCTACATTTGGCTTTAAGTTGATAACTGGCCGTACATTATTTAATGGTGAATTAACTGCTCCATTATATATTCCACCATCGCTATACACTCTTCTAACACCTGCTGAACCAATACTGACATCATAGCTATTTGGAGTCATTGTCCAATAATTAGTTCCGCTATATAAATAATTTAAGTGATTTAAAGTAGTAATTTTTAAACCTGCTATTATTAATTCATCATTTGTTATTAACCCTATTGGAAATCTCAATGCTTTATTTCCAGTATTTGATGTACTTGTGGTAAATAAATCTCTAGTTATATTTTGACATTGCAAACTAGGAGTAAAATTTGATAATCTTTCATATCCTTTAAATTGACTAAAAGCACTTGAATCTATTCCTGTTCCAATTAGTAGTTCACGATCATTACAAAATCCTGGATCGGCTATATATTCACTCAATCCTCTGGATACTATATTTTCTTCATACCATGCATCTACTATTGTTTTAATTGTACTATCTACTTCATTTGACATGTTTTGTTCATAACTATCATTAATTATATTTCCATACATATATCCGACATATGCTGGGCTTGATTTTTCAAGATTAAATGCGGATTTTCCTATACTTAATTCATCATTTGTTGCATCTTTTGTACGACCAGCATATAGAATTCTTATACTTCCATCGCCATTGATTCTAATGATTCTCCAATAAACATCAGCAAAATATACATAGTTATTTTTTACATTTCCTCGAAAATAATAGCTTTCCCCATAATCATCTGTCATGACATATAATCCTTTATCGGATTTATCACTTTCTCTTTCTATTTGAGTATATGGATAGACTGATAGACTATGTATTGTTAATGGTGTTTCTATTCCATTCAATGTCGTTGTTCCTTCCTTTTTATTCACTACGGATTTTATTGTATACATTGTTGAACAAGAGGAAGTATTAGTCAAAATGATTTCTTTATTTGCATTTCTAGTAATATCAGTTCCACATACATAATAATCTGTTGTATCATAATCATTTATTTCAGTAGGATCTACAACTATTCCATCAGTTAAACCATACATACCCGTTTCTGTATCAAAAGTATAATTTTTAAATAACATTGGGTATACTACTTCTTTGGTTGCTTCTTCGCTTTCTAATAAAGTTTCACTAGCTGTTGTTAACGTTTTTGTAGTTAAATTTTCACTATGAATTTCATTCCATATCGTGATCGGAGCTGTTTTACTAAAATCTGGAACTTGTTTACTTTGTATTCTTGCTTTTGCACTTTCCACATCGGTACTTTGATATTCATTTACTAATATGGCATCGGCTAATTTTGTAAATCCTTGTTCTACTGGACTATAACTTCCGATTGTTGCTGTTATGTGGATTTTTCCTTGAAATTTTGTATTAAATACAGGATCATTTGTTGTTATATCTTCGTCTAGCCATAGTCTTAAATTATAGGTTACTTCATCTCCCCCAGATAAACTTCCTTTTTGAAGTATTCTTCCTTCTTTATATCCATCGATAGTTGTACTTTCATAGGTATCTAATGCTTTGATTTCATTATAATCTAGAACAACTGCTACATACTTACTATTTAAAGTCGTTGCATTTGACATTGCCAAAGACACTTCATAATCAATGAATGTATCACAGGTATTTTTTATCGTAAATGTATAAGGTGTTGTTTTCATTCCTTCTTCATCTGTTATAGGAAAAGCATTTTCTAAAACAATTTCTTCACTTTCTTTTAAAATTTCAATATTTAGACAACTCGTGGCAATTTTATTTTCACTTTGTTGACTTAATGTAACTGTCCATAACGCATAGCTTATTCCTATTAAACTTATTACTCCTAATAATCCCAAAATAAAATACACTTTTTTTCTTTTACTCATATTCATATCAACTCCCTATCATTAAAGCCACATTTTGTGTGCTTTCTTTAAAAAATTATACCAACGTTTTGTATGCTTTTCAAGAGGTGATTTTTTGTGAAAATTAAAGCTAATAATTATAAAGCCAATGATTTAATTAAATTTATCCGTGAATATACAGGACTAACTCAAAAGGCTTTTGGTGAGAAAATTAAAAGAAGTAGAAATGCTATCCAACTTTACGAATATGGACAGAGAAATTATGATGTGGAACTTTTATTAAAAATAGCCCAAGAATTTAATTTGAATATAATTATTGAAAGTAAAAAAAATGATTAAGAATTTTATTTTCTCCTTAATCATTTTTTTTAATATTAATTGTCATTTGATAATTTTCATTTAAATCTATCTCATCTAAAGAAATTTGAAATCCTTGTTTTTTCATATTTTCAATTAA
Source organism: uncultured Bacilli bacterium (assembly GCA_944363605.1). Taxonomy (GTDB): domain Bacteria; phylum Bacillota_I; class Bacilli_A; order RF39; family UBA660; genus Ventrenecus. The sequence goes on along the minus strand of CALVUM010000003.1, from coordinate 39,136 downwards.
TTCACGGACTTCGTTAATGGCTGATTTTAAATCTATTCCTTTTTCTTCTTCAACCATTTGTTGATAGTTTGGATCTAATTTAATAACTGAATCCATTGGATCCACAATTTTTTCAGTTGTTTTTTCTTCTATTTCTTCTATTTTATTATTTTCTTGAACTTGAGAGTTTGAAAATAAAAACGGCATAATGGTTTCTTCTTGTTGTAAATTATTAGAAGTTTCTGGAGATGAAGATCCTAAATCATCTAAAACTTCAATTTCATTCATTGAACTATTATTTTGAATAGGCGTTGGTGTTTCAATCATTTGCATGTTTGCAGCTTCATCTTCTAAAAAGTTAAAAAATTTATTCGGAATATTTTTTGGTTCTTCTACTTTTATCTCAGAAATATTATCTTTTTGTTCAAATTCCATATTTTTTTCCTCTCTCGTTGATTCTTTTTGATTTATATCACTAGCATTGTTAATTATTTTATCTACATCTGGGGAAATATTTACTAAAGGAACATCTTCATTTACTTCGCCTTTTGATTTTTTTATTTCTAAATCTAATTGACGAACAGTGAGACGTTTAGTTAGTATTTTTTGAAGCCAGTCTGCTTGTTCATCTTTAGGCAAAACTAATAAACTCCTGGCATGTCTTTCACTTATTTTTTCTTGTAAAAGAGCATCTTGTACCTCAGGTGCTAGATTTAAAAGACGTAGTTTGTTGGCAATAGAACTTTGGCTAACTCCCATTTTTTCTGCTAATTGTTCTTGGGTCATATAGCCTCGATCTAAAAGATTCTTGTAAGATTTTGCTTCTTCGATAGGCGTCAGATTTCTTCTTTGAATATTTTCAACTAAAGCAATTTCAGCACTTTTATTATCATCAATATCGGAAATAATTGCAGGCACTTGTCTTAATCCAGCCATTGTTGCCGCTTTAAATCTTCTTTCCCCAGCAATAATTTCATATTTATTCCCTAATCTTCTTAGTACTAAAGGTTGAATAATTCCATGCTGTTTAATTGATTCAGATAATTCTTTTAATCCTTCTTCATCAAATGCTAAACGTGGTTGAAATCGGTTAGGTATTATATCTTCAATAGCTACTTGTAGTACCTTTTGTTCTGTATTCACAAAAATCAGCCCCTTACCGCCTATTTTATCTATATATCATTTTACCAATAATTCCAAAAATTGACAACCTGTATTTAAAAATTTTTTGATTTTTTATTAAGCTTTAAGTTTGTTTGGTATTCTTCTGTGTACCATTTCATAAATTGAGCTTTAGCAGATGTGTGATTATCTTTTCTCTCTACTCTTTCTTTATAAGTCATCTCAGCCATTGTTTTGGTAGAGTTTTGGGGAATAAAGATTTGCCACAACTTAGAACGAGAATATTCGTCTAGTTTTCCTCTTGGTTCATAGGCTAATGTTCCTTTTGAATAACCATAAAATTGATAGAACTCTGTTCCATCAAAAAAAGTTAAGCAGTCGACAAAGCAACAATTTCTATTTTTAATATTCTGCATTAATTTTAAGGTGAAATCAAGATCTTCAGATATATTTGCTCTTCTTACTAGTGTTCCTGGAAAAGTACCAAAAACTTCAATATAAAAAGCACTATCTATAACAAAGACAGGTTTATTAACAAGATTATAGGCTTGAATTGCTTTTTCTCTTGATATAACATCCGCATCACTTATTTCTTTTTCGTCTAATTCACAACAATAAATTTCTATATCTGTAGCATATTTTTCTTTAAAAAATGTTTTCATTTCATTATTCTTTTTATCATTATGTGACACAAAACACAAATTCATATTACATCTCTCCTTTATATGGATATAAGGTTTTTATTAATTTTGGATTATATTCTGGCATAGTTAAATCCATTTGTTTTGCTTTGGCAATCTTTAAGGATAAATAATAGGCTTGCAATGATAGATAATAAGTTTTCCATAGTTGATTTTCATTTAAATCGAAAGTGTCTAATGTACAGATATTTGGATGTTCTTCTTGAAGGATATTTCTTAGTATTTTATCTAATTCTTTTTCTTCATGTTGGAGATAAATAATTGGACTTTTAGGATCCAAAAGAAGTAAATTACTTCTGCCATGACAAAAAGAACCTTTATCATGAATAACTGGAGCGATGCAACCACTCTCTGTTAAATTTGATTCTAAAATTGCTTCCTCTACTTCTGTATCATAACCACTTAATATGGATAAAATTTTTGAATGAGAAAAATCAACTTTTATTTTTGCTATTTTCTCTTCTGCTTGTTTTAATAATGTTTTAATTAACTGATTTATTTCAGTATTTCCTTTTTCATTTTCTTCTGCCGTTAATATTAGTGCCATAGGACCTAAAGATGTACTTAAAGAAATAAAGCTTTTTTCTTGAAATGAAATATTTTGTCCCCAAGAAATTACCGTTGTATTTTCCTTTTCTTGTTTTTTTTGGCAAATAAAATAATTTTCATATCCTAACTCTGGTTTTCTTTTATTTATTATTGAATTTAGCCCATTTGTTTTTCCACTTGCGGAGATAATGATTGATTTTTTAAAGCATTGAGTATTTAGCTTATAAAAATAATCTCTTGGTTCAATTACTTCTGTAATAACTTGTCTTTTTTCTAAAATGTTTTTTAAAAAATAAGCAACTACTTTTGAACCTCCTGTGGCTATTATTAAAACCGGTTCTTTATCTTTTGCTAATTTTGTAAATAAGTTTTGAAAATTTTTTAAAGCTTCATTATCTGGCTGATTTATTTCCATTATTCTTTCTTCTAATTTTGTAAAATTTTTCTCTGCTGGTTCTGTGTACTTATGTAAATTGTTTGTCATTTTCTCTTTCCTTCTTTCAAAAAGAATATAACAAAAAAAGTGGCAATATATCTGTCACTTAATATTTTTCTTCTAAAATTTGAAGTTCTTTTATTCTATTTAAGTAAAAATGACGAATTTCTTTTTTTAATTCACAATATGCTGCGACACCCCATTCATAATTTAAAACCAATAAATCATATGGTTCAATAATTCTTTTAGAGGTACTTTTAAAGTCTTTTTGATAATATTCAATTAAGACTTTTTTTCTTGTTTTGATTGCTTGGCTTAATTTATTAAATTTTTCATTTCCTTCTATATATATTGGGGCTTGATTAATAAATCTTCTTGGTACATGAATTTGTTGATTTAAAACGTATCCGCCATGTGGTCCTTTAATACTATCTAGATAAATTCCAGATTTTTCTAATTCTTCTTTGTAAACGCGAATCATTCGCTTAGATACCTCTAGTTGTTCAGCTAATTCTTGAATATTATATTTTCTTCCACTACTTAGAAGTTCCAACATTGTTAAAATATTACTTACTTTAGACATTTTTAACTAATTTCTTTCTTTTTTATTTTGTCATATGTTCTTGGATATTTTAAATCAGTAGACTCTTCTTTTTCAATATTCACAAGTGTTCTTAAACCGCCTTGATTTGGAAGTTCAAAAATTTCTTGTTTCATAATTTTTGAAGATAATATCCTCATGGTTTGCTTAGCTTTTTCTAATTCTTCATTTACATTTCCTTTCATGACTAGGAAATGCCCTTTTATTTTTAAAGCTGGAATATTTAATTCTAATAAGATTCTTAAATCTGCGACTGCTCTTGATGTGACAAAGTCATATTCTTCACGATGGACTCGAGTATAATCTTCCGCTCTACTATACACTGTTTCGACATTTTTTAAGTTAAGCTTTTTAATACATTCTTTTAAAAAGGTAATTTTTTTGTTATTACTATCTAGTAGTGTTACTTTTAAATTTGGAAAAACTATGGCTAAAACTAACCCTGGAAAACCGGCACCTGTTCCGACATCTAATAAGCTTCCTTCTTCTAAATTTTCAATTTTTATTAGGGTTAAAGAATCATAAAAGTGTTTTAAATAAACTTCTTCTTTGGTTTTTATAGCTGTGAGATTTGTATGCTCATTATATTTTAACAAAAAGTCAGCATATGTTTCTAATTGAAAAAGCATTGTATCAGTCACTTTTATATTTAATTTTTGAGTTTCTTTTAAAAATTCTTCTTTATTCATCTTTTCCATACTCTTTCTTTAAATAAACACTTAAAATAGAAATATCTGATGGATTTACTCCACTAATTCTTGCTGCTTGTCCGAGAGATATTGGTCTTACTTTTTCTAATTTTTGACGTGCTTCAGAAGCTAAGTTTTTGACTTTTTGATAATCAATATCTTTTGGAATCATTTTTTCTTCTAGTTTTTTCATTTTTTCTACTTCTTTATACGTTTTTTTTATATATCCTTCGTATTTTATTTGAATTTCTAATTCTTCTTTTGTTTGATTATCCATAGGGATTTCGATTATTTTTTCTAAAAATTCGATTGTGATTTCGGGTCTTTTTAATAAATTGTATAAACTATCTGTTATATTTGGAATTTCTTTTTGATTTTTGGCAAATATTTCTTTAATTTCTGGTGTGATTTTTAATTTTGTTTCTTGTAAATATTTTTCGCCTTCTTGAATTTTTTGTAATCGTTCTTGATAATTTTTATATTGTTGTTCTGTAATACTTCCAACTTGATGAGCATAATCTCTTAATCTTAAATCCGCATTGTCATGACGGAGAATTAAGCGAAATTCCGCACGCGATGTTAACATACGATATGGTTCAGCTGTACCTTTTGTTATTAAATCATCAATTAAAACACCTATGTAAGCATCATTTCTTTTTAAAATTAGTGGTTCTTTTTGTTCTAGTTTCAATGAAGCATTGATACCTGCGATTAGGCCTTGACCTGCTGCTTCTTCATAACCACTTGTTCCATTAATTTGACCTGCTGTAAAAATACCTTCGATTACTTTTGATTCTAAAGAAGGCGTGATTTGTAGTGGATCGATAGCATCATATTCTATAGCATAAGCATATTTTGAGATAACTGCATTTTCTAAACCACTTAGACTATGAACCATAAGCTCTTGAATATCTCTTGGCATGGATGTGGAAAAGCCTTGCAAGTACCATTCATCATAATAAAGGCTTTCTGGTTCTAAAAATAATTGATGACGTTCTTTATCCTTAAATCTTACTAATTTATCTTCAATGCTTGGACAATATCTTGGTCCTATGCCTGTTACGAATCCCCCATACATCGCTGATTTATCTAAGTTATCTAAAATCACTTTATGGGTGTTTTCATTTGTATAGATTAGAAAACATTTTTGTTGTTCATTTATTTTATAAGATGGTTTTTTATCAAAAGAAAAAGTCCAATATTTGTCATCCCCATATTCTGGTTGCATTTTTGAAAAATCAATGGAATCTGCTTTAATTCTTTGAGGAGTACCTGTTTTTAATCTTTGTATTGTAAAACCATATTTTTTTAAATTATCACTTAAATGATTACTTCTTTTTTCGCCATGAGGACCTGATGGTGTATTTTCACTTCCAATTAATACATTTGCTTTTAGATATGTTCCTGTTGTTAAAATTACAGATTGGGCATAAATTTTTTCGCCGTTTTCTAATACTACGCCTTTTACTTTTTTGTTTTCTATAATTAGGTCTTCGACAGTTCCTTCTAAAATATCCAGATTCGGCATGTTTTCTAAAGTTTTTTGCATATTTTTAGGATATGTTATTTTATCTGCTTGTGCTCTTAGGGAACGAACTGCTGGTCCTTTCGAGTTATTAAGCATTTTGATTTGAAAATGTGATTCGTCTGCGATTTGACCCATTAATCCTCCTAAAGCATCGATTTCCCGTACAATAATTCCTTTTGCTGTACCACCAATTGATGGATTACAAGGCATGTCCCCAATATTTTTTTTATTTATAGTTATTAAAAGTGTTTTATGTCCTTTAAAACTTGAAATATGGGATGCTTCTATTCCGGCATGACCGCCACCTACGACTATAATTTCGTATTCCATTTTTCTCACCTACTTTCCTAAGCAAAATCTTTTAAATATGTTATCTACTAGTTCTTCTTCGTATGCTTCGCCAATGATTTTTCCTAAATTTTCCCAAGCCTCTTTAATATCAATTGCTAGCATATCTACAGGAATATCTTTTTTATTTTCTTTAATAACATGGTTAATACTTTGAAGAGCAAGTTTTGCTAAAGCTATTTGTCTTGTATTGAATAAACAGGCTAAATTTTTATGACTTACATCTTCTAAAGAAAAAATTTGAATGATTTCTTCTTTTAGTTCTTCTATTCCTTTTCTTTCTTTTGTTGAACCATAAATAATTGGTTTTTCTATTGATAATTCTGGTAATTTTTTTTCTAAATCTGTTTTATTAATAAAAATTATTGCTTTTTGATTGATGATTGTTTTTAGCAATTCTTCATCTTCTTTTGTGAGTTTTTCATTATTATTTAAAACGAGAATTGTTAAATCGGATGTTGCTTGAACACGTTTACTCTTCTCTACCCCAATTTTTTCCACAATATCTTCTGTTTCTCTTATTCCTGCTGTATCAATAAAGTTAAAAGAAATTCCCTGATAAATAATACTTCCTTCAACAATATCTCTTGTTGTTCCAGAAATATCGGTTACTATTGCTTTATCTTCTTCTAGCAAGGCGTTTAGAAGTGAAGATTTCCCAACATTTGGACGACCTATAATAGCTATATTAATACCATTTTTAATAATTTTGCCATTTTGGGATTCTTCAACAATTTTGTTTAATTCTTCTTTTATTTCTGTAAGCACTGGCGTGATATTTTCTTTCGTTATTTGTAGCTCATCCGTGTATTCTGGATAATCAATATTTACCTCGATATTGGCAAGTAAACTTACCATTTTTTCGCGTAAGGACTCGATAAGTTTTGTCGTTTTACCACTTACCCCATTTAAAGCCATTTTTCTTGCATTTTCATTTTTGGCTTCTAGTAGATCTTCAATACTTTCTGCTTCTAGCAAATTTATGCGGCCATTTAAAAATGCTCTTTTGGTAAATTCACCTGGTTCCGCTGGAACCGCGCCATTTTTATATAGTAATTCTACTATTTTATTTGCCGTCATTGAACCACCATGACAGTTAATCTCTACTACATCTTCTTTAGTATACGTTTTTGGAGCGCGCATTAACATAACTAAGACTTCATCTAAGATTTTTTCATTGTCTTTTATAAAACCATAATGAATTGTATGAGATGGAGCTTTTGGAAATTTTTTGTTGGTAAATATCTTACTTACTATTTCTATTGCTTCTTCTCCACTTATCCTTATTATATTAATCGCACCAACTCCAATATTATTTGTTGAAATCGCGGCTATTGTTCTATCCATAATATCACTTCCACTCGCGGGTATTATACCATTATTTTGGGAAGATGTAAAAGTAATTATTTCCCGGGAAATAATTATAAAAAAAACAGATTACTCTGCTTTTATTACTATATGACGATGTGGCTCTTCTCCTTCACTTATTGTTGAAACCCCTTTAAAATTTGCTAATTTATTATGGATTATTCTTCTTTCATAGGAGTTCATATCTTCTAAAACTACATCAACTTTAGTTTGTCTTACTTCTTTAGCCGTTTGGATAGCAAGTCTTTCTAAAGTGGCAATTCTTTTTTCTTTGTAATTTTCGACATCCAAGACTATTTTTGGATGAATATGCCAGTCAACATTTATTTTTGCTTTAACCATTGTTTCTAAGGCTTTTAAAGTTTGACCATTTTTGCCAATTAGAATTGAATTATTATCTGAATACATTGTAATATTGAAAATTTGTTCATCGATACTTGTTTCAAATTTTACTTCTAATCCTAATCCTTCAGTAATTTCTGTTAAATATTTTTTCATTTCTTCTAAAAGTTCTGGATAAGGTATTGCGGAAACTTGATAAGTTTTTCCTTTAAAAAGACCACCTTTTTTTTCTTCAGTCGTATAAAAAATCTTGTCTGTATGAAGAAGATTTTTTGCTTCTTCGACTGCTTCAATTAAGGTTTTTGCTTCTACTACTGTTGGCATTTTACTTCACTTCTTTCTTTGATTTCTTTCCTTTTATATTCTTTTCTTTATGTTTAATATCTATAACCTTTGGATCTTTTTGATCTTTGGCTAATATTCTTTTTATAATATAATTTTGAACTACTGAGAAACCATTTACAACGATCCAGTAAAATGCTATTGCGGTTGGCAAACTAAATGAAGCTATGGAGATACTTATTATCATAAACATTACCATGAAATTCATTTGTTTCATCATTTCATTATTTTGATTACTTTTCATTGTATTTCTAAATGATAAATAGGTTGTCGCGACGATTAAGAAAATCAAAACAATGTATATATATTGACCTTCGGCTAATCCTTTCCATGGTGTCATTCCTAAATGCATTCCAAAAAGTTCTCCTTCAAATATAGCTGGAACTTCGTTTATCGCGGCTAAAAATGCGAAGAACAACGGAATTTGGATTAAAGCCACTAAACAGCCTGAAACAGGATTTATTTTATATTTTTGATAAACCATCATTGTTTCTTGACTTTTGGCCATCATAGAATCACTATCTGTTTTTCCCGCATATTTTTTTTCAATACGCGCAATTTCTGGTTGAGCTTTTTGTAAGTTGTTTGATTGACGCATGCTTTTAATTGATAATGGCATGATGATTAATCTGATTAGTAAACCGACTAGCATTACGGATATACCAAAATTATTAAATAAGAAACCAACTTGTAAGATGATAAATGCAAGAGGTCTAACTAGTATTGCTTGCCATAACCCATCATATTTATTTGATGATAAATTAAAATCTTTACATGATGGTAACTCATTTACCGGCGTTTCCATTTGATCAGCATGACTTTCATATATTTTATATAATTCGGAATCTTTCTCTGGTTGACATAAAATATTTTTTTGAACACTTTGACCAGTTACTTCGTTTACTAGGATATTTCCATTTTCATCTTTTAAGTAGTCGTCCGAACCACAGCCACTGGCTAAAAAAATCATTGCTAATAAAACGAATGCTAAAATTTTATTTTGTTTTTTCATATTTGCTCCTTTGTTTCATTAAATTTAGAAAGCTTTCTTGCATTTCTTGAAAAGTTAAATCACGCACGCTTTCTTTCATTATTATAATATAATCTTCATTGTACTTCAAATCTTTTTTCCATTCGTCTAAAATAACCCTCATCCTTCTTTTTAATTTATTTCTTACTACGGCATTTCCTAGTTTTTTGGAAACGGCAATACCATAATGTGGAAATGAATATTTTCCTTTCCTTATATATATAGAGAAATTTTTATTTTTTAGATATTTTTCTTTTTTGATAATCTCAGTAAACTCTTGATGAGATTTAATCATTTCTATTTTTTTCAAAGTGCTCTTCCTTTCTATATATAAAAAAAGCCACATAAAAGATGTGGTTTTACTTACATAATTTTTTACGTCCTTTTTTTCTTCTATTTTTTAAAATGTTTGTTTCTTTTCGTGCAAAAAATCCGTGTTTCTTAGCTTTTTTACGTTTGTTTGGTTGATAAGTTCCTACCATAGTTCTTCCCTCCTTTTTTCTAAAGCTCCCTTATTATAATATTAAAAACTAGAAAAAGTCAACAATTACTGAATGTTTCAGGCATTGTGTATAACTATCCACTTACTTTTCAAGAATTTTTTCTTTATAAATCTACTTTTTTTATTAGTTATGAACATATTCACATGCTGTGGATAAGTTTTTTACACATTATTCACTAATGCACATTTATGAAAAAATAAAAATGTTCATAATGTGGATAACTATATTTTTTCTTTTATTTATCGATATTTATTTTGTTGATAACTTGTGAATAGTGTGTTAGTATACATTTTAGTCTTTTAAATTGAAAGAAAAAAGTGTAGAATAATGTTGATAAATGTTAAAGCGGGGTGGTTTCATGGGTGAAAAAGATCTTTGGCAATCTGTATTAGACGAAATATATCCAGAAGTCAATACCGCTTCTTTTCATGCTTGGTTTAACGATTTGAAGTTAATTAAAATTCAAAACAATAAAGTTTATATTCAAGTACCTATGGAAATTCATAAACGTATTTTAACTCAAAACTATTATACTTTAATTGATGATGCTTTTTATAAAATAACGAATCATAATTATGAATTTGAATTTTTATTAAAAGAAGAGATTCAAAATGAAGAAGAGGAAAAACCCCAAAATGTGGATACTGTGGATAAGTTTGTTCAAGTAGTAAATACACCAACGATTTCTGTAGAGCAAGAGTGGGAATCCAATTTAATTTCGGATTTAAATTTTGAAAATTATATAGTAGGGGATTCAAATCGTTTAGCTAAAACTGCGGGAATGATCGTTGCTGAGCAACCTGGAAAAGTGCATAACCCTTTATTTATCTATGGTAAGAGTGGGCTTGGGAAAACTCATTTAATGCATGCGATAGGTAATTATATTACAAAACATTCTAATAAAAAGGTTTTATATACGACAAGTGAAATGTTTAAAGATGATTATATTAATATTATTAATAACGAAAATAAGGGGAATAATATTCAGGTTGCTGCTGATTTTAAAAAGAAATATCGGGAAGTGGACGTTTTAATTATTGATGATATTCAATATTTAGTAGGAGCAGAGAAGACTCAACAAGAATTTTTTCATACTTTTAATGCTTTACATCAGGCAAATAAACAAATAATTATTAGCTCGGACCGGAGTCCTGATGATTTAAAGCTTTTAGAAGAAAGGCTTAGAAGCCGGTTCATGTGGGGGCTTCCTGTTGATATTTATCCACCAGATTTTGAACTTCGATGTAAAATTATTCGGTCTAAATTAAAAAATACTTCGATTGTTAATAAAATTGATGAAAATGTTATCGAATATATTGCGAATAATTGTCAAAATGATGTTCGATTTCTTGAAGGAGCGGTAAACAGGCTATTAGCTTATACTGCGATGATCGTTCCAGATAAAGTTGATTTAAATTTTGCAATTGAAGCTTTAGCAGATTTTGTGAATCATAATATTTATACAAGAAGTAGTATTGAAAGTATTCAAAAGGCCGTTGCTGATTATTATAAAATCACGGTTGATGATTTAAAAGGAAAGAAAAGAAGTGTGAATATTGCTTATCCGAGGCAAATCGCGATGTATTTATCGCGAACTTTAACGGAAGAAAATTTAAATCGAATTGGTTTAGAATTTGGGGGTAGGGATCATTCGACAGTTATCCACGCTTGTGATAAAATAATAAGTGATTTAAAGAAGAATCCAGCATTAGAACAACAGTTGAAAGAGATTCAAAATAAAATATGATGTGGATATCTTTTTACGATGTGGAAAGTTATAAACATGAAAATTCGACAATTTTTGTTTATTTTAAAGACATTTTAAAAGTTATACACATTATCCACAGCATTAATAATATGAATATATTAATATAAATAAGAAAGAGGTAGGAAAATGAAATTTGCAATTGAAAAAAATGTATTATTAGAAAATTTAAATAATGTTGTAAGAGGGATATCAACAAAAAATGTTATTCCTGTACTTAATGGTATTAAATTTGAATTAAAAGAGGAGGGGTTAACGTTAACCGCTAGTGATAGTGAATTAACAATTGAATCTTTTATTGAAAGTAAATTAATTCGAAATATTGAAAGCACTGGGACTATTATTATAAGTAGTAAATATATTTTGGATATTATTAGAAAGATGCCTAGTGATGTTATTAACTTTGAAATGATGGATAGTTTAAAAATTAAAATTTATTCTGATTTTAATCAATATAATTTAAATTGTTTAGATCCTAGTGAATATCCAGCTATTAAGTTGATAACTCATAAAGATCCAATTGTTATAAAAGCAGATATTTTAAAAGAGTTAATTAATCAAACGTCTTTTGCGATATCAACTCAGGAACTAAGACCAATTTTAACTGGTTTAAATATGAAGATAAATGGAGATTTATTTGAAGTTATTGCGACTGATTCTTATCGTTTAGCGAAGAAAAATATTAAATTGGAAACTCCTGTAGATACTGATGTAAATATAGTTATTCCTGGAAAAAATATTACAGAATTAGAACATATTTTGGTTGATGATGAAGAAGTTTATATGAATGTCTTTAATAATCGAGTATTATTTCAATATAAAAATTTAAAATTCCAAACGAATATTTTATCTGGTAGTTATCCAAATACATCTAATTTGATTCCAACTGAATTTGAAATTATTGTTCAAGCGAAAAAAAGTGAGTTTATGGGAGCCGTTGATCGAGCTGCTTTATTAACTCAAGGTAAAGATAAAAATATTATTAAAATGAAAATAGAAAATAAAGAAATGATTATTAATTCTTATGCTTCGGAAATTGGTAAGACTGAGGAAAGAATTACTATTGATACAGATGAGAAATCTTCAATTGATATTTCTTTTAGTGCCCGTTATATGATGGATGCTTTAAAAACGATTAAAGATGAAGATATTTTGATCCTTTTAAATAACGATGTGAAACCAATTGTACTTAAGTCTTTGACAGATGAAAGTTTAATTCAATTAATTTTACCTATAAAAACCTATTAAAACTGTGAAAATGCAGTTTTTTTTTGGAAAAGTAGATCCTTTTTGTTTTTTCGACATTTTTCTTTTTCTTTATATGATAGGGTAAGACCAATTTTCATATGAATGGGGGAAAATTATGCAGACGCAGTATGAAATTAATGATGAAACTTTAGCAATTTTATCTATTGATAAGAATTATTCGGAGGTATATGAGCTTAATGATCATTATATCATTGAACAACCTTCTAATAAAATTATGGAAGATAGCTGTCGATATTTTGGAAGTTCACTTGATGGAAGACGAAAAGGAACTGAGTCAATGATAGGTGTTAATTATAAGGCACCTATTATTGTAGAAGAATCTAAAGAAATTATTTTTTTTCCAACTTCTAATACAAGAGAAAATAGTAATTGGATTCGGTTAAAATATATTAAATCCTATTACCGTGATGGAGATATTATGTTTATTGTTTTTCAAAATGGAATAAAAATTGCGGTTAAAACCTCTTATGGAATTATTGATAATCAAGTTCTTCGAGCAACTCGGTTAGAAAGTGCTTTAAGAGGGCGAAAAACTGCAAAAAAAACTGTTATGTAGGGTTATTTTGTGTTATAATGTATGTAGGTATAGGAGTATTAGTATACCTATATTTTTTCTATAAATAAAAATTAAGGGGCAAAAATATGAGGATTGATGTTTTAAAGTTATATAATTTTCGAAATTATACTCGATTATCCATATCTTTTCATCCAAATCTTAATCTTATTTATGGAAAGAATGGATCAGGAAAAACAAATTTGGTTGAAGCTATTTATGTACTCGCTTTAACAAGGAGTTTTCGATTAGTAAATGAAAAAACTTTGATTTTAGATACGGCTTTAATGTGTAAAATTGAAGGAACTTTGTATAATAACCACGCGACTACTTATGAGATTTTACTTAGTAAAGATGGGAAAAAGGTTCAAATTAATCATGATAAAGTGGCTAAAATCTCTGATTATATTTCGAAAATTCCAATTGTTTTGTTTCATCCTGATGATTTACGGTTTATTAAAGATACTCCAAGTACCCGAAGAAAGACTGTGAATATTTCTATTTCTTTATTAGATATCCCTTATTTACGCTATTTAAATCTTTATAATAAAATTTTAAAGCAACGAAATTCTTATTTGAAACAGATGGCGATTAATGGGAATTCTTCAACAGAATATCTAAAAATTTTGACGGATAAACTGATTATGTATGGAAGTTATATCTATAAAAAACGTGAGGAATTTCTTGAGAAAATTAATCAACATATTTCTACATTTTATGAAAAAATAACGGGAATTTCTGGTTTGAAGATTTTATATGTTTCTTCTTATAAAGGTTTAAATGATGAAGAAATAGGGGAGTTATATCAAAAATCGCAAGCTAAGGATGTAGATTACCGGAAAACTTCTATAGGTATTCATATGGATGATTTGAAATTTTTGCTAAATAATCGTGATTTGAAAGAATATGGAAGTGAAGGACAACAAAAAAATGCAATTATTGCTTATAAATTTAGTGAAATAGAGGTATTTCGGGAGTGTAAAGGATTTTATCCGATATTAATTTTAGATGATTTGTTTAGTGAATTAGATGGGGAAAAAATTCAAAATATTTTGAATTTGTTAAAAACAGATATTCAAACTTTTATTACGACTACAGATGTGGATAACTTGAATTTGCCTTATTTATCTTATAAACAAATTCATATTCAAAATGGAAAAGTAGTGGAGGAGAGTGAACATGAAAGAGGAAAATAATTATGGTGATAGCGCGATTCAAGTCTTAGAAGGCTTAGAAGCGGTTCGTAAACGTCCTGGGATGTATATTGGAAATACGAATGAAGCAGGACTCCATCATTTAGTATGGGAAATTGTGGATAACGCGGTCGATGAAGCGCTAGCTGGTTACTGTGATGATATTGAAGTAGAAATTGAAAAGGGAAATGTTATTACGGTTAAAGACGATGGTCGTGGAATGCCTACTGGAATGAATGAAAAAACTGGTTTGTCGACTATTGAAACGATTTTTACGGTATTACATGCTGGTGGAAAGTTTGGTGGTGGCGGTTATAAAGTTTCTGGTGGTCTTCATGGTGTTGGTGCTTCGGTTGTTAATGCCTTATCTGACTGGCTAGAGGTTCGTGTTTATCGTGAGGGAAAAGTTTATTTTCAACGTTTTGAGAATGGTGGACATCCTGTAGAACCTTTGAAAGTGGTTGATTCATGTAGTGAGGATCGAACTGGTACAACAGTTACTTTTCATGCGGATCCAACAATGTTTGAAACAACTATTTATAATTGGGATACTTTATATAAAAGACTTCAAGAAATGGCTTTTTTAAACAAAGGAATAAGAATTACTTTAATTGACCATCGAGAAGATGAGCGAAAAGAAATTTTCCATTATAATGGCGGGATTATTGAATATGTTCAAATGCTTAACAAAAATAAACAGCCTTTATTTGATGATGTTGTTTATGTCGAGGGTAGAGAAGACGATGTTTTAATCGAAGTGGCTATGCAATATAATGATAGTTATAATGCAGCGGTTTATTCTTTTACGAATAATATTCATACTACCGAGGGTGGTACTCATGAAGATGGAGCAAAGCAAGCTTTAACCAGAATTATTAACAATTATGCTAAGCAAAATAAGCTTTTAAAAGATAATGATGATAGTTTAACGGGTGAGGATGTTCGTGAAGGAATTGTTATGATCGTTTCATGTAAGCATCCAAATCCTCAATTTGAAGGTCAAACAAAAACGAAATTAGGAAATAGTGAAGTAAAGAAAATTGCTAGTGATGTTTTTGGAAATGGCTTAGAAAGATTTTTAATGGAAAATCCTGATGCTGCGAGAGTAATCGTCGACAAATGTATGACGGCATCTCGAGCAAGACTTGCTGCTAAAAAGGCTAGGGAATTAACTCGAAGAAAAACAGCGCTTGATGGGTTTAATACAATAGGTAAGTTAGCCGACTGTACTAGTAAGGACGCGACTATTTCTGAGATTTTTTTGGTCGAGGGAGATTCTGCCGGTGGTTCTGCTAAGGATGCCAGAATCCCAGCAACACAAGCTATCTTGCCATTACGCGGGAAGATTTTGAATGTGGAAAAGGCGCGTTTAGATCGTGCTTTAGCTAATGAGGAGATTAGAACAATTATTACTGCTTTTGGTACCGGAATTGGGGAAGAATTTGATTTATCTAAGTTGCGTTATCATAAAATTATTATTATGACCGATGCCGATGTCGATGGAGATCATATTCGAATTCTACTTTTAACCTTATTTTATCGTTTCTTTAGGCCAATTGTTGAAGCAGGGCATGTTTATGCTGCTCAACCACCTTTATATAAAGTGGTATATGGGAAAACAATTAAGTATGTTCAAACTGATGAAGAACTAGCTGAGTATCGTGCGACTTTACCACCAAATGCTAAACCAATAGTTAATCGTTTTAAAGGTTTAGGAGAAATGGATGCTATTGATTTACGAGAAACAACAATGCATATAGAAAACCGGGTTTTAAGAAGAATAACGGTGGAAGATGCGATGGGTGCTGATAAAGTATTTTCTGATTTAATGGGAGAAGATGTTTCTCCAAGAAAAGCCTTTATTGAAGAAAATGCAAAATTTGTAGAAAATTTGGATATTTAGGAGGTTTGGAATATGGATAGAATTGTTGAAAATAATGTTATTAATGAAGTAGAAAATTCCTTTATTCGATATTCGATGAGTGTTATTATGGCCAGAGCTCTTCCAGATCTTAGAGATGGTTTAAAACCGGTTCATAGACGTATTTTGTATTCTATGTATGAATCTGGTTATACACCTGATAAACCGCATCGTAAAAGTGCTCGTATTGTCGGAGATGTAATGGGAAAATATCATCCACATGGGGACTCTTCAATTTATGATGCGATGGTTCGGATGGCTCAACCTTTTAGTTTTCGGCATATGCTTGTTGATGGACATGGAAATTTTGGTAATATGGATGGCGATGGCGCGGCTGCAATGCGTTATACGGAGGCAAGACTTTCGAAATTGTCTTTGGAAATGGTACGAGATATTAATAAAGATACTGTTGATTTTACGCCAAATTTTGATGAAACTGAGAAAGAACCAGAAATTTTACCAAGTAGATTCCCTAACATTTTAGTAAATGGTACGATGGGAATTGCCGTAGGTATGGCTACGAATATTCCTCCACATAATTTGGGCGAGGTTATTGATGGCTGTGTAGCTTATATTGATAATCCTGAAATTGATACTGTGGGTTTAATGCAGTATATTAAAGGTCCTGATTTTCCTACGGGTGCGACTATTTTAGGTAATAGTGGTATTAAAAAAGCTTATGAAACGGGTCGGGGCAGTATCACGATTCGTGGTAAGGTTGAAATTGAAGAGCATAATGGAAAATCGCGGATTATTGTTACTGAGTTACCATATCAGGTTAATAAAGCTGAATTTCAGTCACGAATTGGTGAGTTAGTTCGCGACAAGATTTTGGATGGTATCAGTGATTTACATGAGGAATCGAATTTGGAAAATCCAGTTCGAGTAGTCATTTATTTAAAAAGAGATGCGAATGCTAATGTCGTTTTAAATAATTTATATAAGCATACGCAGTTACAAACAACTTATGGTATAAATTTTTTAATGATCGATCAAAAATCGCCAGTTGTTTTACCTTTAAAAGATATTATTGCTAAATATATCGATTATCAAAGGGAAATTATTATTCGAAGAACTCGATTTGATTTAGGAAAAGCAGAAGCTCGAGTACATATTTTAGAAGGCTTAAAGATCGCTTTAGACCATATTGATGAGGTTATTAAGACTATTCGTGAATCGGATACAGATGATGTTGCTAAGGAACGTTTAATTAATCGTTTTGGGTTGGATGAAATTCAAGCAGAAGCGATTCTTGAAATGCGTTTACGTCGTTTAACAGGTTTAGAACGTGAAAAAATTGAAGCTGAATTAGCTGATTTATTGAAGAAAATCGAAGAATATAAAGCAATTTTAGCAAGCGATGAGAAGGTTTTAGCTATTATTCGCGAGGAATTGTTAGAAATTAAGGATAAATACGCTGATGAGCGTCGTACTAATATTGATATGACAGCTATTGAATTTATTGAAGATGAATCGTTAATTCCAGAGGAAAATGTTATGATCGCTTTAACAAATAAAGGTTACATTAAGAGAACAACTACTGATACTTTTAAATCGCAAAACCGTGGTGGTGTTGGAGTAAAAGGTATGGCAACCAATGAGGAGGATTTTGTTGAGCATCTACTTAACTTATCAACTCATGATTATGTCTTATTCTTTACAAATAAGGGAAAGGTTTATCGTTTAAAAGGCTATGAAATTCCAGAATTTAGTCGTCAATCTAAAGGAATTCCAGTTATCAACTTATTACAAATTGATAAGGATGAGTCGATTAATTCAATGATTAAGATTATGAAAGATGATGAATCTAAATTCTTATTATTTGCCACTCGCAAAGGTATTGTTAAGAAAACTTCATTAGAAGAATTTGAAAATATTCGTACTAATGGTAAAATATGTATTACTTTACGAGAGAATGACGAGTTAATTAGTGTTCGTAAGACTAAGGGTAACGATATGATTTTGTTAGGTTCTAGTGCTGGACGAATGGTTAAATTTAATGAAAATGAGATTCGGGTTATGGGACGAACAGCTAGTGGTGTTCGTGGAATTAATCTAGACGGAAATGTTTGTATTGGTGCTGAGATAGCAACAGATGATGATAAGATCCTAATTGTTTCCGAGAAAGGTTACGGAAAACAAACAAACGTTCGTGAATATCGTGAGACTAGTAGAGGAAGTAAAGGTGTAAAAGCTTTAAATATTACCGATAAGAATGGCTCCATTGCTTCATTTAAGCTAGTAGGGGAGAATAATGATGTAGTTATTATTACAAATACTGGTATGTTGATTCGTTTACCTTTAAATCAGGTATCAACTTTAGGTCGAGTAACTCAAGGTGTTCGTTTAATTAATTTAAAAGAGAATCAAAGTGTTGCTACTATTAGTATAGTAGATCATGAGGAAAAGGAAGTTATTGCCGCTGAAGAAAATAGTTAATTAAATTATTTTAGCAATGTTTCACGTGAAACATTGCTATTTTTTTTGTAAGTGATTTTTTTAAATGTTTATAACCTATGTTTCACGTGAAACATAAATAAAGATAATTTTTTGTTTTTTAAATATTTGTAGAAATGACTTGTTGTTTTTAATAGATATTTTGATTAATTCAAAAGTTTATAATTTTGCTTCTTTCATTATTTTGATACTACTCTTATGATCTAACACTTCAAAGCGTTTTTATTTATAAAATTTTTCTTATTTTAATAATGCAACGTTGTGAATAACAATGTTTCACGTGAAACATTGTTGTTAAATTATTATAAAATGTAAAATAGCTTTAATAATTACTCTTTTAATCTCAAAAAAAATAATTTATTAATTTAAAATAATCAACTTTTTTCTAACTACTTTTAAATTGGTAATTCTCTAAAAGTATTGTTCGTAACTCTATGTTTCACGTGAAACATAGATAGTCTATTTTTCAGTTAATATTTATCTTTATTTTAAAAGAAATTATTAAAATTAATTTAATTTCATAAAATATTTTAGAATTACTGTAATAAAAAATGTATATGTTTGCTATTATTGTCATTTTATTTCAAATATATTTTAAAATTTAATATTTTGTTATTTCAAGTGGATAACATGTTTCACGTGAAACATTGAATTTTTATAAAAATATATACATTTAATTTATGAAAAAAACTAGGATCTTGTATATTTTACTTTATATACTAGGTTGTTAAATCTTAATTTTTTAAATATTACTATTTGTTTGTTTTTAATAATTAATTGTCTTTAAAATCTATTATAAAACGTATTTAGATTAATAAAAGCAAAAAATTAATCATAAATAAATTAAATATAAAATTATTTCCCGGGAAATAATTGTTTGTAACTATATGTTTCACGTGAAACATATAGTGTATAACTTTGTTTTTAGATATTTTTAAGAAGATTTAATTAAAATTTTTTTATTATGCGTATGTTGATAATATATAACTTTTTAATTACAATGTTTCACGTGAAACATTGTAATTTTTGTTGCAAGTTTAAGTTTTTTTTGTTATTCTTTATACGTGCAACAAATATATTGTAATCTGGTCAGGATCGGAAGATAGCAGCCACGTCAATCCCTGTTTGTGTGCACTTTTTTTATGGAGGAAAAATGAAAGAGGAATTTGTTTTAGCAACTATTGAGGAAGCAAAGGAGAGTTATCAACAAGATGATGTTCCTATAGGAGCCATTCTTGTTCAGAATGATAAAATTCTTGCAAAGGCACATAATACGAGAGAATTAGAACATAATGTTTTGGGTCATGCCGAAATAAATGTGATTTTAAAAGCTTCAAAAATACTTAATAGATGGAATTTAGCCGACTGTGAACTTTATGTTACGTTAAAACCTTGTTCAATGTGTATGGAAATTATTAAGCAGTCACGAATAAAAAAGATTTATTTTTTATTAGATAAGTTGTCCTTTAAAAAAGAGTTTTCTGATAGTGAATTTTTAAAGATAAATGATCTTAAAAACGAACAAATGTATCATGAACTATTAAGTGATTTTTTTAAAGATAAAAGATAGTCTTTGTGGTATAATATTTATTAGATTTTAAAATATATTTATCTTATAATGAAAGTGGGGTTTTTATGGAATATAAAGTCTTATATCGTAAATATCGACCAACATGTTTTAAAAATATTGTAGGGCAGGAATATACTGTTAAAATGCTTCAAAATGCTATTATCCACAATAAAATTGCTCATTCTTATTTATTTACGGGGCCACGTGGTACTGGTAAGACAAGTACTGCAAAAGTTTTTGCCAAAACGATTAATTGTGAACATTTAGAAAATGGAGAAGCTTGTGGAAAGTGTAATGCATGTTTATCTTTTGAACAGAGCCCTGATATAATTGAAATTGATGCGGCTTCTAATAATGGTGTGGATGACATTCGTGAACTGATTAATAATGTGAAAGTCGCTCCAACAGAAGGAAGATATAAAATTTATATTATTGATGAGGTTCATATGATGACCACAAGTGCTTTTAATGCTTTGTTGTTAACATTGGAAGAACCTCCTGCTCATGCAATTTTTATTATGGCAACTACGAATGTGGAAAGTGTTCCGATAACGATTTTATCCCGTTGTCAACGTTTTAATTTTAAAAAGTTTTCTCTTGAGGATTTGATTAAACAAATTCGTTATGTTTGTGAACAAGAAAACATATCAATTACAGAAGAGGCTATTACAGAAATAGCTTATTTGTCTGAAGGAGGAATGCGCGACGCATTAAGTCTGCTTGATCAATTATCTTCTTTAGGAGAGGAGATTACTATTGAAAGTATTTTAACTAATTATGGTTCTATTTCGATGAAATTTATTCGAGATTTGCTTAAAAATGTGGAAAATCGTGAGATTTCTTTAGTTCATTTGTCTATGCAAGAGTTAGCTAGTACTTCTTCTGATTATAAAGTTTTTATTAAGAAAATTATTCAAGAATTATCTGGTATTGCTGTTTCTATTGCTTCTGGATCTTATATAGGCCAATTTACTTATTCTCAAGTTAAAGGAATTATTTTTGCTTTGAATGACTGTTTAAATAAGATAAATATTAATATTAATCCTTTTGTTTTAATTGAAATGATTCTTTTAGATAATTTTGAAGAAAAAAATACAAAGAATGTGGATAACTATGTAGAAAATGTGAATAAGATTTTAGAAAAGGGAACAAAAGCGGAGCAAACTTTAGATGAAAAGCCTAAAATGGAGGAAAAAGTTGAAAAAGAAATTCCTCAAGTTACTCAAGAAAAGAGTTTAGAAGAAGAATATATCAAAAAAATGGTTGAAATTCGGGTAAATAATTGTTTTGCTGAAGCTAAAAAAGAAGCTTTAAAGATATTTCAAGATGTTTGGAATAAAGCAATTGATAATGATAAAATAAGTCCGAATATTAAATCTTTTATTTTAGATTCTACAGTAGTCGCAGCTTCTGATACGTATTGTATTTTAACTTCGAAATTAGAAAGCACAGTATATTTGTTAAATAAAAATGCTGATCAGTTGTCTTACGAGTTACAGTCTTATTTTTCTTCTCCAATTTATTTTGCTTCATTAAGTGAAGTCGAGTGGAAAAAAGAAAGACAGGAATATGCTCAGAAAATTAAAAATGGTGGCAGTTATACACTTATATCAGAATCAGAAATTGAGAAATTAAAACCAAAAATGCAGTCAGAAATTGAAGAAATTGCCACAAATGTATTTAATCGTGATAAAATAGAAATGGTTTGAAAGGAAAGTGTTTACAATGAATATGCAAAATATAATGGCTCAAGCTCAAAAAATGCAGAGAGATTTACAAAAAAAGAAAGAGGAAATTAATGCTCAATTATTTCCCGGGAAATATGAGTTTGTCGAAGTTACATTAAATGGAAAAAAGGAAATGGTTCGATGCAAAATTGAAAAAGATGGGTTAGATGCTTCAGACATTGAGTTATTAGAGGATTTTATTGTATTAGCGACTAAGGATGCTATTCAAAAAATTGATAAAGAATTTCAGTCAAAAATGGGACAATATGCTGGAATGTTAGATGGTTTGATGTAAAATGGGAGCATATCCAAAAAGCTTTGAAAATTTAGTTGATTCTTTTCAAAAATTTCCAGGTGTTGGGAAAAAAAGTGCTGAGAGAATGGCTTTAGCAACTCTTGATATGTCTATGGAAGATATAGAAAATATGCGTGAAGCTCTTTTAAATGGAAAAAAAGAGTTACGCCCATGTTCTATCTGTGGAAATTTGACGGATCAAGAAGTATGTTCGGTTTGTTCTGATGATTCTAGAGACAAAAATTTGATTTGTGTTGTAGAAGATTATAGAAGCGCTTTTGCTTTTGAACGAGCTGGTAATTATAAGGGAGTCTATCATGTTTTAAACGGTCTTATTTCGCCCATGTTAAATATTGGAGCAGAGGATATTAATTTATCTTCATTAATGCGACGAGTGGAAGATTTGTCACATCCTGAGCTTATTTTAGCTTTAAAAAGTTCTATTGAAGGAGAGACTACAACTTTATACATTAAAGCTATTTTTGAACAAAAAGATGTTGTTATTAGTCGTCTTTCTCATGGAATACCAATGGGTACTGAAATTGAATATTTGGATATGATGACTTTAGATAAAGCATTATTTGACCGAAAAATTATATCGGATTAGTAATTAAAATTTTACTTTTATATTTTTATATGATATATTTTACATGTAAGGAGATGAATTTTTATGGAATATAAGAATGTAATTAATTTTTATCAAATGGCTAATAAATTAAAATATGGTATTCGGACAGGTTGGAAAGAAGTTGGAATTACCAATGAAAGATTAGAATCATTTGCTGAGCATATTTATGGATGTATAATTTTAGCTATTGGTCTTAATAGCGAAGCAAAACTAGATTTAGATATGTTTAAAGTTATAAAAATGATTATTGCTAAAGAGTTAGAAAAAATAGATCTTGGACAAGAAGTTACTCCGGTTACTAAATCTTTTAATAAAGAGGGAACTCTAAAAAATTGTGCAATTATTGAAGAGATAACTTCTGGAATGCTTATTAAAGAAGAATTTATTTCTTTAATTGAAGAATTTGCTACACAACAAAGTAAAGAAGCTAAATTCTGTTCTCAAATTCTTAAAATTGAATCAGATTTGCAAGCGAAGGATTATGAATTAAGAGTAGAATTTTCATTAGAAAATGCGAAAGCAGATGTTCAAAATTTTGGAGAGCCTTTAGCTAGTGAAATATTACCTCAAGTTCAAAAGCCAAGTGATGGTTGGATTTTATATGATCGTCAATATTATACTGATGAGCTATTTGTTAATCTGTCAAATGAAATTCAAAAATTATAATCTAAAATCGGAATGAAATCCGATTTTTTTCATATGTATTACTAGGAGATATTTGCCTATGATAAAAAAAATATATACAATAGTTAAAAAAATTGTTTTTGCTTTTTTAATGCTGTATGGGTTAAATTATTTTATTTCTTCTTTACAAATATATATTCCAATAAATGTCATTACGGTTGGAGTGGTTAGTTTATTAGGTGTTCCTGGTCTTTCTTCTTTAATTATTTTATATTTTATAGTAAAATAATCTTGGGTGAGAGATGTGGATAACAAAATTTTTCAAGAACTTGTTCATGCTTATCATGAGAAAAAATTAGCTCATGCATTTTTAATTGAAACAAATGATAAAGAAAAATGTTATCAGACAATTTTGCATTTTTTAAAAGTTTTGAATTGTCCAAATGATTATCAAGAAAATTGCAAAAATTGTAATTTATGTCATTTGATAGAAACACATTCTTTACCGAGTTTACTGACAATTTATCCTGATGGTCAAAATATTAAAAAGGAACAAATAGTAGAATTAAAAAGAGCTTTTCAAACGAAACCGGTTTTTTCTAAATATAATATGTATATTCTAATGGATGCTGAATATTTAAATTCGGCTAGCGCTAATACGATGTTAAAATTCCTTGAGGAACCAGAAGAATATATAATTGGTTTTTTTATTACGAATAATAAAGAAAATGTACTTGATACGATTAAAAGTCGATGCCAAATTCTTTTAGATTATTATGATTATGATGCAACTACTGATATTCCATTAGAATACTTTCAAATGGCTATTTCCTATGCTTTAGAAATTGAAACAGTTCATAATGAAGCACTACTTTATAATCGTGAGACTCTTTTACCCTTATTAAAAGATAAAAAAGATGCTTTTTGGTTATTTAATTCTTTATTAAGAATTTATGAAAATTTATATCAAGTTTCTTTAAATATTGAAGAATTAGATACTGAGTTTGAAAGGTTTAAGTTTTTATTAAAAAAGGATTCGAGTTATTTTTTTCAAAAAATTCAATTAATTTTAGATATTTTAGATAAATTGAATTATAATTTAAACATCTCACTAGTTTTAGATCGATTTGTTTTGGAGGTAGGTGAATAGATTTTGAATATATATGGTGTTGTTTTTCAAGATAAAGGAAAAATTTATTATTTTAATGGTCAACATTTACGAATACCAAATCGAGTTACAGTAATTGTTGAAACAGAAAAAGGGGAGCAGTTTGGTAGAGTAGTTAATAAAATGGATAAAGAAGCTTCTTTTAAATATACGAATGAATTAAAAAATATTTTGCGAATTGCTACAAAAAAAGATTATGAACAATATTTAAAAAATTTAAAAGATGCAGATGAAGCTTTGAAAAAAGCACGTCAATTTAGTAAAGAACTAAATTTGAATATGAATTTTATTGATTCTTCATTTACTTTTGACCGTAAGCAATTGCTTTTTAACTTTTTTGCAGATGAACGGGTGGATTTTCGAGAACTTGCTAAGAAGTTAGCTAGTATTTATCATACCCGGATAGAATTAAGGCAAGTCGGTGCACGTGATAAAGCTTTTCATGTTGGTGGAATTGGCGTTTGTGGTCGTGGTCTTTGTTGCGCAAATTATTTAACTCATTTGGAATCCGTTACAATGAATATGGCTAAGAATCAGAATTTAGCTTTAAATCCTTCGAAAATTAATGGAGCTTGTGGAAGACTATTATGTTGTTTAGCTTATGAGGATGAGCAATATATTCTTGCAGGACAAGGAATGCCTAGTGTTGGGGAAACTGTTTCTACTCCTTATGGTGAAGGTAAGGTTAAAAGTGTGGATATTTTAAATAGAAAATATAAAGTTTTGGTTAATGATGAGTTACGGGAGATTTGTTTAGAAAATGAAGAAGCAGCTTAATTGGTTGTTTGATTATCCAAATTTAAAAATTTATCAATATGAAGATGGTTTTAAATTTTCGTTAGACTCTATTTTACTTGCTGAATATGCAACGATTCGTAAGAGTGATGAGAAAATAATTGATTTGTGTACTGGAAATGGTGTTATACCTATTTTGTTACATTATAAATACCATAAAGAAATTATTGGAGTGGAGATTCAAAAAGAAATTGCGGATTTAGCTAGAGATTCTATTAGAGAAAATGATATGGAAGATGCTGTTTCCATTATTGAAGATAGTGTTTTGGAATTGGGAAATTATTTCCCGGGAAATAATTTTGATGTTGTTTTGTCTAATCCACCTTATTTTAAATATCATAATCCTGATTTTGTGAATCAAAATTCTTTAAAAAGTATTGCAAGACATGAGATAACTATCAATTTAAAAGAATTAATTGGGATGGCAAGTTATTTGTTAAAAGACAAAGGAAGATTCTTTTTAGTTCATGTTCCTGATCGGTTAGATGAAATTATGGTTTATGCTTATCAATATGGTTTAGGTATTAAAAGAATACAGTTTGTTCATTCTAAAATAGAGCAAGCTCCAATTATTGTTTTAGTAACTTTAGTGAAAAATGGGAAATTTGGTTGTAAAATTGCACCACCTATATGTATAGGCGGACTAGAGACTTATCAAAATTTGTTTAAGAATTGAGGGATTTGAATGAAAATGGTTGTAGGTTTAGGAAATCCAGGTAGTGAATATGAAAATACCCGACATAATGTTGGTTTTATGATTTTAGATTCATTTATTCATGATTTTAAGGTTGAAAAGAAGTTTCAGGCATGTGTTTCAAAAATGAGAATGGGTAATGAAGAGGTTTTGTTTGTTAAACCTTTAACTTTTATGAATTTAAGTGGAATTGCGGTTCATAAAATTGCCCAGTATTATCATATCTTACCTAAGGACATTTTGGTAATTCAGGATGACTTAGATTTGACTTTTGGAACTTATAAACTTAAAATAAATAGTTCTTCAGGCGGACATAATGGAATTAAATCGATTATCTCTTCGTTACAGACAGAAGGCTTTTGTCGTTTGAAAATTGGTATTTCACATGATAAGAGAGAGTCGGTTATTGATTATGTATTGGGAAAATTTTCTAAAAAAGAAATTAACCAATTAAAGGACAGTTCTTCTTTATATCAGGAAATTATTGAATACTTTATTTCTTATGGGATAGAGAAAACGATGAATAAATTTAATTAAGGGGGAGTTTGGATGAATTTTTTTGAAAAATTTTCTTTTGAAGATGGAATTACGATAGAGGGATTAACGCATGAGTTATCCGCTTTTTACGTGTTAGAAGCTTTTAAAAAGGAAAAGAAAAATATTCTTGTTTTAACGAGTAATCTTTATTTGGCAAATCAACTTTTTCGTTCTTTAGAAACACTTACAGATCAAGTTTTATTATTTCCAATGGATGATTTTTTTACTTCAATGGCTTTAGCTGTTTCTCCAGAATTAAAACTTAAAAGGTTAGAGACTTTAGAGAAACTTAAAGAAGGTCAATATATTGTTATTACGAATTTAATGGGGTATCTACGTTTTTTACCTAATAAGAAAGAGCAAGAAAATTTAGAAATTGAATTAAAAGTATCGATGGATATTTCTAGAGATAAAGTTATTCAAATTTTAGAAAATTTAGGTTATCAACGAGATTCTATCGTTACTTCTACAGGAGAATATGCTGTTCGAGGATTTATTGTCGATGTCTTTTTTCATCAAGAAGAACATCCCGTACGAATTGAGTTTTTTGGTGAGACGATCGAATCCATTCGTTTTTTTGATGAAAATACACAGTTATCTTTGGAAAACGTTTCTTCTATCCAATGTTCTTCTAATGAAGAAATTATCAGTACGGAACCTAGTTCTTTATATGATTATTTAGGAGATACTACATTAATTACTTTTGATGCTGAACAAATAGACAGTAGTTATCAAAAACTTCTTTTAGAAATGACGCATTTTAATGAAGAGGAACAGACAATTGGTAAAAAGCATTTTTGGTTTTTAGAGGATTTGAAACCAAGAAAACAAATTTTTCTTAATCAAGTAACAAATTCTTTAAATAAAAAACAGGTTATTCGGTTTACTACTAGAGAAATTGAGAATTTTCGAGGAGATTTTACGAAATTACAGGAGACTGTTTTGCAATATATTCGGCAAAAGAAAACCGTTGTTTTTGTTTTATCTAAAAGTAATCAAATTAAGTCGATTCAAGAACTTTTTGATGGGTCAATTATTTTAAAAGATGATCATGTTCTTCCGAATCAAATCCAAATTATTCAAGGAAAAATGAATAAGGGGTTTATTTGGGATGATTTAGTTGTTATTAGTGAATTTGATATTGAAGAAGTTAAACAAGAAGTTGTTTATAAAAATCCGATTCGAATTGGAAAAAAGATTCATGGGTTAGATTCTTTGTCTTTAGGCGATTATGTTGTTCATCGAGCCCATGGAATTGGTGTTTATAATGGAGTAGTTACTTTAACAAATCATGGTATTAAAAAAGATTATGTTCAAATA
The DNA here is from genome assembly GCA_944363605.1 of uncultured Bacilli bacterium. Classification (GTDB taxonomy): domain Bacteria; phylum Bacillota_I; class Bacilli_A; order RF39; family UBA660; genus Ventrenecus. The sequence continues at coordinate 11,082 of CALVUM010000003.1, read as the reverse complement.
TCCTATTTAGGTAATGATAAAGTTTATGTGCCAGTTGAGAAAATATCAACTATTTATAAATATAGTGATAAAGATGGTTTAAAACCTCAAATTAATAAGCTTGGTTCAACGGCATGGCAAAAGAAAAAGCAGTCTATTCAAAAAAGAATTCATGATATTTCTAAGGAGCTTATTGAGTTATATGCAAAAAGAAGTCAAGTAAAAGGCGTTTCGTATATTGATTATCCAGAGGAAGAAGTTTTTGCAAGAAGTTTTCAATATGAAGAAACAAGGGACCAAAATCGCGCGATTGCCGATGTATTAAAAGATTTAGATAATGCAGTTCCAATGGATCGATTATTATGTGGAGATGTTGGTTTTGGAAAAACGGAAGTAGCTTTTCGAGCAATGTTTAAAACAGTTTGTAACAATTATCAGGTTCTTTATTTATGTCCAACAACTATTTTGTCTAAACAACAATATGAATCGGCTTTAGCAAGATTTCAAGATTATCCTGTTGAGATCGCTTTGTTAAATCGGTTTACTACACCTAAAGAAACGAAGAGGATTCTTGAGGATTTAAAATCAGGAAAGATCGATATGGTTTTTGGGACACATCGCTTATTAAGTGATGATGTTCAATTTAAGAGACTGGGGCTTTTAATTGTTGACGAAGAACAACGATTTGGGGTTACTCATAAGGAAAAAATTAAAAAATATAAAAATGATGTAAATGTTTTAACTTTGTCGGCAACTCCGATACCTAGAACTTTAAAAATGGCTCTTTCAGGGCTTCGTGATTTATCTATTATTGATACACCGCCAGTAAATCGTTATCCAGTGCAAACTTATGTAATTGCTGAGAATGACATGCTAATTAAAGACGCGATTTACAAAGAATTAGCCCGTGATGGACAAATATTTATTTTATATAATCGAATCGAGACTATTGAAGAAATTCTTTTCAAATTGAAACGTTTGGTTCCGGAAGCACGAATACGATATGCGCATGGTCGGATGAATAAACAAGAGTTAGATACGATTATGGAAGATTTTGTGAGTCATCAATTTGATATTTTGCTTAGTACAACGATTATTGAAACGGGAATTGATATTCCTAATGCCAATACTTTGATTATATATAATGCTGATTATTTTGGCTTAAGTCAACTTTATCAGTTAAGAGGACGTGTCGGGCGAAGTAACCGAATTGCCTATGCTTATTTTCTATATCAAAAACAAAAAACTCTTAATGATATTGCGGTGAAAAGATTACAGGCTATTCGGGATTTTACGGAACTTGGTAGTGGCTATAAAATAGCCATGCGTGATTTATCAATAAGAGGAGCTGGCGATATTTTAGGTAGTGAACAGGCAGGATTTGTTGATTCGGTTGGTATAAGTCTTTATATGAAAATGATTGAAGAGGAAATGAAAAGGCTAAAAGGAGAGGTTGTGCTAGAAGAGGATGAACGTAGTGATTCTTTAATTAATGTTGAGACACATATTACTTCAGATTATGTCGAAGATGAATCGGTTCGAATTGAAATTCATCAAATGATTAATGAAGTGGATTCCGAAGAAAAACTAGAAAAGATAAAAGCTCAATTAACTGACCGTTTTGGGACAATTACTCCACAAATGGAAGTTTATATGTATGAAGAATGGTTTGAAAAATTGGCCGATAAACTGAAAATTAAAGAAGTCCGCCAAACAGACAGGCTTCTTACCATTTATTTACCAGAAGAAATCTCTTCAAAAATTAAGGGAGATAAGCTTTTTTTGGAAGCGTATAATATTAACCCAAAGTTTCAATTAAAATATGAAAATAAAAGAATTTCTATTTCTTTGAATATACTTAATATGAAGCAACATTTTATTTATGATGTTGTCAAATTAATTCAGAAAATTGTTTTAGATTTAGAAGTATAATTTTTGAAAAATTCTACACAATATTTCTTAGATTGGAGTGAATTTAAGAAGTGAAAGATACTGGTGTGATCAGAAAAATTGATGAGTTAGGCAGAATTGTTATTCCAAAGGAAATTCGAAGGAGTTTAGGAATTCGTGATGGAGAAAATTTAGAAATTTTTGTTTCTTCAAATGGTATTTGTTTACAAAAGCATTCGAGATTGTTAAATTATCAGGAATTAGCAAATCAGTTATGTGTATTTTCTAATGAAATTATGAATTATAAGATTCTTGTGTTTGACCGAGAAGAGGTTATTGCTTCTTTTCAAAATGAATATAAACATATTTCGTTAAATTCAAGATTAAGTAAATTTCTTGAAAATAGAGAGGTTTATGAGTCTTTAACTAAGGAGAGTCTTTTAGAGGAAATTGAGCCCTATTATTATTATATTTGTCCGCTTATTATTTCTACCGATGTTGTAGGATTAATGGTCTTTTTAAATGATTCTACTTTTTCTAATGAACAAAAAAGATTTTTGCAATTTTTGGCTAAATTATTAATTCATAAAATTGATGTTTTGTAAACTGATTTTCTTTCATTTGACTTTTTTAAAATCTATGCTAAAATAATCTTAATCAACGGGGAAGGAAAGAGTATATAATGTAACCTTTTTTAGAGAGTCTAGGTAGCTGAAATTAGACAAAGGTTTATTGTAGAAGATGGCTCTGGAGTTGAATCGCTTTTATGGCGTTATCGATTAAGTGCATGATAAAATCATGAAATAAGGTGGTACCACGGGTGTAATCTCGTCCTTATGTTCATGATTTTTTTATTTAATTATTTCCCGGGAAATAATTTGATGTTTTTTACTATTTTTTGAAAGGAAGAGATTTATGGAAAAATATTATATTACAACAGCAATAGCTTATGCTTCGGGAAAGCCTCATATTGGTAATACTTATGAAATTGTTTTGGCTGATGCAATTGCTCGTTATAAAAGATTAAAAGGATTTGATGTATATTTTCAAACGGGAACTGATGAACATGGTGAAAAAATTGCTCAAAAAGCCTTAGATGCTGGGTTAAGTCCTCAAGAATATGTGGATAATATTTCCCGGGAAATAAAACGGATTTGGGATGTTATGAATACTAGTTATGATAAATTTGTTCGGACGACAGACGAACATCATAAATTGGTTGTTCAACACATTTTTCAAAAGTTATATGAAAAAGGAGATATTTATTTAGATAAATATGAGGGATGGTATTGTACACCTTGTGAATCTTTTTGGACAGATACGCAGTTAGTGGATGGAAAGTGCCCAGACTGTGGTAGAGAAGTTTCCAAGAAAAGTGAGGAATCTTATTTCTTTAAAATGTCTAAATATCAGGACAAATTAATTGAGTATATTGAAACTCATCCAGAATTTATTCAACCAGAATCACGGAAAAATGAAATGTTAAATAATTTTTTAAAACCAGGTTTACAAGATTTGTGTGTTTCTAGAACAGCTTTTGACTGGGGAATAAAAGTACCTTTTAATGATAAGCATATTGTGTATGTTTGGATAGATGCATTATCTAATTATATTACTAATATTGGTTATGACGTAGATAACCAAACTGATGAGTTTAAAAAATGGTGGCCAGCTGATTTACATTTAGTTGGAAAAGATATTATTCGTTTTCATACGATTTATTGGCCTATTTTATTGATGGCTTTGGATTTACCGTTACCTAAACAAGTATTTGGACATCCTTGGTTACTTATGAATAATGATAAGATGAGTAAGAGTAAAGGAAATATTATGTATGCGGATGATTTGGTAAATTTATTTGGTGTTGATGCGATTCGTTATTATGTTTTACATGAAATTCCTTTTGCAAGTGATGGTACGATTACTTATGAGCTTATTATGGAACGAATTAATAGTGATTTGGCTAATATTTTAGGAAATTTAGTAAATCGAACTATATCGATGGCCAATAAATATTTTGATGGCAAAGTTTTAAATCGATTTGTATCTCATGAAGTAGATAGTTCTTATATAGAGAGTATCAATTCTTTAGAAGAACGGGTAGAGAAAAAGATGGCAAAGTTGGAAATTGGTCTTGCTATTGATGAAATTTTTGAAACATTACGAGCAAGTAATAAATATATTGATGACACTATGCCATGGAGTTTAGCTAAGGAAGAGGAGAAAAAAGAACGGTTAGAGACGGTACTTTATAATTTGCTTGAAGGAATAAGAAATTGTGCAATTTTCTTATCTCCCTATTTACCTGATACTTCGGCTGAAATTTTAAGACAAATTGCTTCAAATAATTTAGATGTTGGATATTTAGAAAATGAAGAATATTATGTTTTAGAACCAGTACCTATTTTTATGAGGTTGGATATTCCGAAGAAGCTTGCTGAAAATTGAAAGTACAAAAGGAGAATAGCATGTTCGTTGATACACATTGTCATTTATATAAAGAATATTATGAAAATATAGATAATATTTTAAATGAAGCAAAAGAAGCTCAAGTTGTGGCTTTTTTTGTCGCGGGTTGTAGTAGTAAAAGTAATGAAGAAGTTTTAGAACTTGTAAAAAAATATGAATGTGTTTATGGGTGTTTAGGTATTCATCCTGAAGAAGTTTTGAATTATAAAAGGGAAGATATCCTTTTTTTGGAGGAACATATAAAGAACAACAAAATTCTTGCTATTGGGGAAATTGGTTTAGATTATCATTATAGTAAAGAGAACAGGGAAGCTCAGATAGAGTTGTTTGAGTCTCAAATGAAAATTGCTGAGAAATATCATATGCCGGTAGTTATCCACTCTAGAGAAGCGACTTTAGATACAATTGAGGTATTAAAGAAGTATCCTACTGTTAAAGGTGTTATTCATTCTTTTTCAGGAAGTTTAGAAACAGCTCGGATTTATATTAAAATGGGCTATAAAATAGGAATTAATGGAGTTGTAACTTTTAAGAATAGCCATTTAAAAGAAATCTTACCAGAGATTTATTCTTCTATTGTTTTAGAAACAGATAGTCCATATTTAACCCCTCATCCTTACCGGGGAACCCAAAATTCGCCTAAGTATATACGAAATATTGCTGACTATCTTTGTGAATATTTGAATATTTCTTTAGAAGAATTGGCAAAAGTTACTAAGGAAAATATTCAGGCTATTTTTGACTTTTCTTATTAGGTGTGCTATTATGTCTATATAAGACGAGGTGTCCTAATGGTAAAATTAAAAAGAAATATCTGTCTTAGTGTGCAACTAATTTTATTGATATTATTTGTCTTTATAGCAAATGTTAGTACTTCAAAAGAAATGACAACAGTTTCAAATAATGCAAGTAATCGAGTGATTAATTTATCGACGATGGCTTTGAAATTAGAAGAAGATTTACAGAATGATTTATATAGTGCGAAAGATACATTTACTGGAGATATTACGGGATATGGAGCAAATTGTCCTTTGTGTAGTGGCAATTTAGCCTGTTCTAAATATTATGTTAAAGATGGAACTACTACTTATCCAGATGAAGAGTATGGAACGGTAAGAATAGTCGCGTCTTCAAGTAATTTGCCATGTGGTTCTGTAGTTCGCTTTGAGCTTCCTAGTATTTCTTCAGATCCAATTGTTGCTATTGTTTTAGACCGTGGAGTTTTAGGAAATGATTTGGATTTGTTAATGCCTAGTGAGGAAGCTGCTTCTAAGTATGTGGGTCGTAAAACAAAAAGTTATGATGTACTTCGTATCGGATGGAATGATTAAAGACTTGTCTAATCTAGATAAGTTTTTTTATTTATGATATATTTTTGTTAAGGAAGCGATTATAGTATGGATATTCGAGCAAAAAAAAGTTTAGGACAAAATTTTTTGAAAGATGAAAGTGTTTTACAGAGAATTGCATCTAGTTTTGATGTGACGAGAAATGATCTTATTATTGAAATTGGACCGGGTATGGGGGCTTTAACGAAATTTTTAGTACAAAAGCCTAGTGATTTACTTTGTTATGAAATTGATGAAAGATTAAAGAATACCTTATTACCTTTTCAAAAAGAAAATGTGCAAATTATTTTTGATGATTTTTTAAAACGAGATATTCAAAGTGATTTGCATAAAGATTATCAGAATATTTATGTTATTGCAAATATACCTTATTATATTACTACACCGATAATTGAACATATCATGGAGAGCAATTTACCTATTAATGGAATGACCCTTTTGGTTCAAAAAGAAGTGGCAAGTCGTTTTAGTGCAAAACCTAAAACAAAGGATTATGGGTATTTTACGGTTTTTCTTCAACACTTTTTTACAGTTCAAGTGCTTTTTGATGTAGCTCCTCAAGCTTTTACACCACCTCCTAAGGTTACTAGTTCGGTAGTACAATTAATACGAAAAACGGATATAGTATGTCTTGATGAATTAAAATTTTTTGAGTTTTTGAAACAAGCTTTTGCTCAAAAGAGAAAAACATTAAAAAATAATTTAAAAATGTATGACTGGAATAAAATTTTGCAAGTTTTAAATAAATATGGTTTGTCAGAAAACGCTCGAGCTGAAGAATTATCTTATGAAGCTTTTGTGGCGATTTTTCGTTGTTTATAATTTAGAATACTTTTATGAAAGTGTGATTGGAGTTTTTTTTAGAAGAATAAATTCTTCTTTTTTTCATATAGTTTTTTAGGTGAAGATTATGGTATTTCAAGTAGGTGATCTGGTCACACGTATTAGTTATAATCATGATGTTGTATTTAAAATCTTGAATATCCGTGGTGAAGTAGCCTATTTAAAAGGAGTTCAGGTAAGATTATATGCAGATGCTCCTTTAGAAGATTTAATGCTATACGTGAATGAAGATCGTGAGGAAGATGATGATGAGTTTTTATTAGATGATTCTTCCATGCGAGGAGATTTTTTTTATTTGCCAGGAAAGGTTTTACATATTGATGCCGATCAAGAGTATTTAGAAAGATGTTTAAAATTTTATAAAAAAAATAAGGTAATGGCGGTTGGAAAAAAAATTGATGAAAAGGAAGTTTCTAAACAAATTCGCAATTTACTCTTAGAATATCAACCTGATATTGTAATTATTACGGGACATGACGCTTATTATCCTAAAAAAGGTGGAGTTAAGGATTTAAAAAATTATAAAAATACTGAAAATTTTGTTAAAGCTGTTAAGGAAGCTCGCAAGTATGAGAAAAGTCATGAGAAGTTGGTTATTATAGCTGGAGCATGTCAAAGTAATTATGAAGAACTCATTAAAGCTGGTGCTAATTTTGCAAGTTCACCTAAAAGGGTAAATATTCATGCTTTAGATCCAGCGATTATTGCAACAGTGCTTGCGATGAGTGAACGAAATAAACAAATTGATTTAGTAAGTTTGCTTGCTAAAACTAAATATGGGGCAAATGGCATGGGTGGCATAATCAGTAATGGTATGATGTATGTAGGATTTCCTAGATAGGAGGATTATGAATCTTGATATAGTTCGAGAAAAAATCGCTAGTTATATGAATAAAAATGTGACCGTTCAAGTTTATGGTTTACGAAATAAAAATTTTGAATATTATGGTACGGTAACAGGGGTTTATCCTTATGTTTTTACGGTACTTATTAATGGAACTCAGAAAAGTTTTAATTATTCTGATGTAATAATTGGCGATGTTGTTGTTAAATTGGCGTAAACAGCTTGAATTTTGTGTGTTTATGCTATACAATATTTATAAGTTGGATGACTTTAGAAGGAGAATAAATGATGAAAATTACATCTGTAAGTGTTCGTAAGATCACAAAAGAAAATTCAAGATTAAGAGGTATTGCATCTGTCTTAATTGATGATGCCTTTGCTATTCATGATATTCGTATCATTGAAGGTGATAATGGGTTATTTATTGCAATGCCAAGCAGAAAAACAGCTACAGGTGAATACAGAGATGTTTGTCATCCTATTAATCCTGATGTACGAGCTATGTTTACTGATGCAATCTTGGAAGAATATAATAAACCGGATTCTGAAGAATAAAAATTCTAGGCGACTAGAATTTTTTTAATACTTTTGGCATATATTTTTCTAGGTGATCAAAATGGAAACAGAAAATGTTGTGCCTTTAGTACCAGCAAATCATGAAGTAAAAATTATTGATCGGCGTGAAATCTATATTACAGGTGTTAAAAAAATCAATAGTTTTGATCATGAAGAGTTTTTATTAGAAACAACAATGGGCATGCTTTTATTAAAAGGTAGTGGCTTAGAAATTTTAAAATTAGATACTCATGATGGCAATGTACGAATTAAAGGAAAGATTACGAGTTATCAATATGTGGATAATGTTAAAGGAAAAGCTTCTAAAGAAGAAAGCTTTATGGCTAAGCTCTTTAAATAATGGATGAAATAACTCAACTTTTTTCTTTTTTATTATCTTTCCTTTTTGGGTTTGGATTTCATATATTAACGAGATGGCATTTTAAAATATCCGAGACTTATTCGCTTGTGATGAAGTATTTAACTACCATTTTATTTGTCATTAATATTGTTTTACTTTATGTGTATCTAATGTATTTATTAAATGATGGTGTATTACATATTTACTTTTTGTTATTTGTATTTTTTGGTTTTGTAACTTTTGATATTTTACATAGGCATGTCAAGTTAGAATTTTTTTTGCCCGAGAAAATTGAAAAAATTTTTCGTAAATGATATACTTATCTCTAGTAGATAGGAAGGGTGCAATGAAAAAAAAGGGTTCGCGGAAAGCTCGTAAAAGATTTATGGTTTTATCAGTGATTTTTTTAGGCATTGTTAGTCTTTCTTTTGTGTCTATTTTTCAAGATTGGTTACAAATAATGGATAATAAGACACAAATATCTAGTTTGACTACTTATTATAATAATTTGTTAGCAGAAGAAGAAAGTTTAACGAGTGAAGTAACCAAACTTCATGATGATGATTATGTCGCCCGTTATGCTCGAGAGAAATATATGTATAGTTTACCAGGAGAATTTATTATTAAAATTACAGAAGATTAGAAAGTTTTCCTTTCTTTTCTTTTTTTTCTATTTTAAAATAGACAGTAGTGATGTATATGGAAAAGAAGTATTGTCATATAGAGCCTTTTAATCTGCGTTTATTTGGTCGAACTATTTTAGAAGATTTTGCTTGTGATTTTGATAAAAATTCAGCAGTATGTCTACTTGGTGAAAGTGGTTCAGGAAAATCTTTACTATTAAAGACACTTTTTAAAAATTCTTCTTTAATTCAATCTAATGGTCGAGTTTTATTTTATCTTTTGCAAAAAAAAGATGCAAGTAATTGGCAAGAAGAAATTGCTTCATTACACTTAGATGTGACTTGGAAACGTTTTGTTCAAAAAATTATGAAAGTTTCAACACATTTAGAATATCGTTTTGCTTTTGTTTTAACTCTTTTAGAAAAACCGGATTTTCTTTTTTGTGAAGACTTACATTGGATTTTTTCGGCTAAAGAATTGGCATATATTTTTTCTTTTATGCGCAAGAAAAAAATAGGATGTTTTTATGTGACAAATCAAATTGAAGATACGGTATATTCTACTTATTTAATGATTGTCAAACAAGATAAAATGGCTATTGAAGGCCAAACCTTACTTGTTTTACAGGAAGAAAAATATTTAAAGCGTTTGGGATTTTCTCTTCCTTTTTATATTAATATGAGTATACAATTAGAATTATATGGATTAATTGATCATCTGTGTATGAGCAAAGAAGAATTGGAGAAAGCATTATGGAAATTAAAATGAGTCAGTTTGTATTAAAAGATCGGTTTTCTATCCTTGTTCATTTTCCAGTTAAAATTCAAAATGTAATTACTAATGAGGATTCAGGATATGTTTTGCATCAAAAAATAGAGAAAAAGATTTCGGTTATTTCTTATTTAGAAAGAGAGACAAACAAAAGTAAAGAAAAAATTTTACAATCTTTAAAACTTGTAAAATTTTCATTAGATCGTCAAGGAGCTTTAATGAATCATTTGACTTTGCAAGAAACTAAGAAAGTACAGTTAGCTAAAGTTTTACTTTGGCAATCTAGAGTACTTATATGTGAGTTTTTCTTTCAGGATTTATTAGATGCAGAGAAAGAATATTTTAAACGGTTAATGCGCAACTTAATGTATAAAAAAAATATTCAAGTTATTTTAATTGAGAATGATATGAATTTTGTTTGTGAAACAGTGAAGGGCTTTTATCTGTTTACTAAAAATGGCAAATATAAATATATAGAGGACTTTTATAGCGATGAGATTTATAAATATGTCGCGATGCCTTTTACTGTAGAACTCATTAAATATTTAGAAAAAAAAGGTCATAAAGTGGATCATGAAATTACTTTTAATGAGACTTTAAAGGCCATATATCGAGGTGTACAATGAGATATTTAGCAAGGGTTTCTTATGATGGAAGCAAATTTTGGGGTTTTCAACGTTTGAATAATGGTAAAGGAGTTCAAAATGAATTAGAAAGAGCATTAAAAATATTGGCTGGTAAACCTATACTTGTTCATGGGGCAGGAAGGACTGATTGTGGTGTGCATGCTTTAGATCAGTGTATCCATTTTGATTTGGATTTAGATATTTCTCCAAATAAATTACAATATGTTTTAAATCGTTTGCTTTCGCCTTATGTGGCGATTGAACAAATAGAAAAAGTAGATCCCTGTTTTCATGCGCGATTTAATGTAATATTGAAAACTTATCAGTATAAAATTTATTTAGGCAAGAAAAATCCTTTTTATATGGACTATGCTTATTGTTATTATCAATCTTTAGATTTTGATTTGATGAAACAATGTGCTCAGTTATTTTTGGGAAAACATGATTTTCATAATTTTGTAGCTGGAAAACGCGATTTTTATGATGCTGTTATTACGGGAATTGATCTAAAAAAAGAAGGGGATTTTTTAATTATTAATATAACCGGACCGTGTTTTTATCGATATATGGTAAGGCACATTGTTGGAGTACTTTTAGATGTTGGAAAAAAATCTTGTTCTATAGATAAAGTGTCTTTGGCACTTTCTTCTTCACAAAAAATTACATGTAGTGTTGTGCCACCACAAGGTCTTTACTTAATGCGTATTGTTTATGATGTACTAGATATATGTAAATAACATGTATAATTTGGATTTTATACAATTTTAATGT
>CALVUM010000002.1 GCA_944363605.1 uncultured Bacilli bacterium | reverse complement strand
AGTATTCGTTTTAAAACGATTAAATGCATCAAAATTAATTAAGATGACTTTTTTTCTTTTTTCATTTATTCTATTACTTACAGTTGATAGAGCAAAAGCATAACTGGCATTTTTATCAAAAATGTCTTTAGTATCATACTGGTTAATTTCTAATATCAACTGGCAATTGTCTACTTTAATTAAGACATCTGAAATTTTTCCTTTTTCTTTGAGATTTTTTTTAGGTATTTCGCCACCCATGAATATAGCCCCTTCTAATTTTTCCATTTCAATATTCGTTAAAAAATGTAAAAACTTATTGAGTAAAGGTCTAGCTTCTTCACTACGCATTATACTTTTAAACATGGCATCATTGAGCATATTAATTTCTTGTATTTTTAAGTCCAATTGTTTCACCTCACTTTCTAAGTCAAGTTATATCAAAGAAGAAATGTGAGGTCAAATTGCCAATTTACTAGATTTTGTAAGAAAAACAGAACCAATTTTTAAAATTTCTCTAAGCCAAATTCTTAAATTGATTCTTTAGAAATTACAGATTTTTAAAATTCGTATAAATGTACTATTTCATAATTCTTTTTAAACTTTTAATAGCATTTTTTTCAATTCTTGAGACTTGAGCTTGACTAATACTCAATTTTTTAGCAATTTCCATTTGTGTTTTACCTATAATATATCTTTCAATTAAAATTCTTCGCTCTCTTTCGCGAATTTTATTTAACGCTTTTTTTAAAAGAATATGCATATCTCTTTCTTCATTTTGTTCTTTGGTATCCGCGAGTTGGTCTGCCAAATATATTGGCTCACCTCCATCATTATAAACTGGTTCAAAAATACTTACTGGTTCTTTTAAACTATCTAATGCATAAGATATTTGAAAAATTGAGGTATTAAAATACCGAGCGATTTCTTCACAAGTTGGTTCATAGCCATTTTTTTGTAAGAACTGTTCTTTAAATCCCAATATTTGATAGGCAAAATCTTTCATGCCTCTACTTACTCTTACTGAGCTTTGATTGTCACGAATAAATCTTTTTACTTCGCCAATAATTAATGGAATTGCATAAGTTGAAAGTTTTAAATTTAAAGAAGGATCAAAGTTATCAATCGCTTTAATTAAACCAATGACTCCTACTTGAAATAAGTCATCCATATTGTTTTTAGTATTTTGAAATTTTCGTAAGACACTTAAAACAAGTTTTAAATTTCCTTTTACTAATTCTTCTTTGGCCTGTTCATTTCCTGCTTGTAATTCCTTAAATAATCTCATTTGTTCTTCATTTGTTAAAACTTTTAATTCACTAGTATTTACACCAGTTAATTCTACTTTGTATTTTGCCATAAAAAAATCCTTTCACATTAGTTATGCGAAAAGATTTAGATTTTTATACAAAATAATTATGCTATTTCATTAAACACTATTACGCAATTCTCAATTTTTTTTGATTTTGCGTAATAACATGTATTTTTTCCATGAATTTATTATTTTAAAAAACATCTATTGATATCTTCTTTAAAGGTTTCGTAAAGCTTCGATCGCTTCTTTTAAAGTACTGACACTGATTAATTCGATATCGTATCCTTTTTCCTCTTTTACTTTTCTTGCCTCTTCATAGTTTCCTTCAGGAACTAAAAATACTTCGGCATCCTCATGAACAGCTCCAATAAGTTTATATTTTACGCCACTTATCTCTCCGACATTGCCATCAATATCAATTGTTCCCGTTCCAATGATTGTTTTTCCTTTTGTAATATCTTCTTCTATTAAAGCATTATAAATTGCAAGACTCATCATCAATCCACCTGATGGACCAGATTCACTTTGCTTCATTTTAATAGAAGCAGCGGGTTCCTCCTCATAATTATAAGTTACGGTAATTGCAATCCCAATTTTTAAACCAGTATCCGTCTCATATATTTTGGCATAACAAGATTCTTCTTTTTCATCTCTTAAAACAATTACCTCGACAGTGTCCCCTTTTTGATGAGAATTGATAATCGCCCGCAGTTCTTCCGTACTTTTGATTTTCTCGCCATCAATACTTAAAACTTGATCAAAAAGTTTTAAATTAGTATCCGCTTCACTCTCAATATATGTAATATTGACATTTTCACTTTCAATTGTTACAGGTTTTCCTGCTTCTTTATAACTTGCAATAATCGCTGCATCAATAGACTGTTGAGTCGCAATTTTATCTGCTTGAACAGTTTCTTCAAATGTTTGATTATCATATGTGATTTCACTTTCCGGCACAATATCCCAATCGGGTATAAAATAAGAAAGTAAAAGAAATGGAACACTTCCTTTAACCATTGAAACATAGGCCATTCCAAGTTCTCCTTCAGATGAATACCCATTTTCAACACTGATTCGTTCACTTAAATTTACCATGCCTCCTGGCGTATAAATTTTATATGGCAATTGAATGCCAAAAATAATAAGAATGAAAATCAATACAATAAAAAATTTATAATTTTCTTTTATAAAACGTTTACCTGATTCAATAAATTTTTTAGTCATTTTATCCTCCACTATAATATTATAGCAAATTTTCTTTTATTATGAAAAACTCCAAGAAAAAATTGACAAATATTGACAAAAACTCTTACAAAAAAATTTTTTCTTATCATATAATTTATTATGAAACAAAATAAGGGCCCTTTACTTTTTTTAACAATTTTTACCATTATTCTTTTTAAAAATAATGAGGTAATACATGAGGCCATTTTAGCTTCTTGTGAACTCTTTATTACGCGTTTATTTCCTTCTTTATTTCCAATGATGATATTAAGTGATTTATTTATCTATTTTGATCTTCCAGGAATTTTGTGTAAGTGGATTGGGCCTTTCTTTCAAAAAGTATTTCACACAAGTCCCTATGGAGCTTTTGCTTTTTTTATTTCTTCTTTTTCTGGTTCTCCTGCTAATGCGTATACTATCAAAAATCTACATGAACAAGGGTATTTATCAGCCGTAGAAGCTAGCCATGTTCTTGCTTTTTCTTTTTTTAGCAATCCTTTATTTTTATATACGATGCTTACTTTAATTTTTCCAAACGATATATATACGGTTTTAAAAATCCTTCTTTTGCATTATTTGATAAATCTGCTTTTAGGTTTTTGTTTACGAAAAAAAACGATTATTTTGCAAAAAATAGAACCTTATTCACGAGAAGAGTTTGGCGCTTTTTTTTCAAAAAGCATAAAAAAGACCATGAATACACTTCTTTTTATTCTAGGTACTGTGACTATTTTCTTTATTTTAAATCAAATTCTTAATCCATTACAGATCCCAATTTTTTCTGGAATTTTTGAAATTAGTCAAGGATTAAATACACTCGTACACGCGGATATTTCCTATAAATTAAAAGAAATTTTGGCTATCTTTTTTATTAGTTTTGGAGGATTTTCCATCCATTTACAAATAAAGGGGATTTTAAGTGATACCAAAATTTCTTATAAAACTTTCTTTCTATATCGAATTTATCAAACAGTTTTAAGCATTTTATTTATTTTCTTAGTTTAAATGTTTGTGGAGCTAAACGATAAACTATAAATAAAGAAAGAATTGAATAGAGAATACAAAATAAAATTAAACATGCTCCAAAATAAAGAGTTGGTAAATGCAAATTAATCATGAAATAACAAATAAAATAAGTTAAAAATTGTGCTACACTATAGGTACTGCTTTTCATTTCTGTTTCCACATTATAAGGTTGTAATAAATAGTACATTACTAAATAATGAACAGAAAAGAAAATACTCATAGCAATTATGGAAACAAATAGTACAGCATAATTTAATGGATTATTCGTTCCTCCAGTGATAAACAGAAATGTTGGTAAAGCAATTCCTAGTATAGTAGCAGGAATTAAATTTAAAGAAATTAATGTTTTTAAACGCTCTTTAAAGATTCCTAAAATTACCTTAGGCGTCCTGTAAATCCGATATGTTAACATACTGTGGTCACAATTTAAAAACATGGCGTTTGTAACAGTTTGGCCTCGATTTAATAGGTACATAATAAATACAAAATATGGTAGATATGTTAGTAACAAGTTGTTAATTTCTTGATGAATATCTTTATTTATTAAAAGAGCAATGATGGAAAACAAAAATAGAAAAAGTAAAACTATTGATTGTTTTTTTATGGCTAAAGTTAAAATCTTTCGGTGGCGTTTGACAAATAAATCATGAAAATAGGCAAAGCCTTTTTTACTACTTGTAAATTGCTCATTGTATTCAATATTTTTTAAAGAAGAAGATCGAACAATTTCTTGTTTGTTATTACCATTAATAAGAAAAATATTTGTGTTCGATAGAAGTTCTTTGTAAACTTTTCGATAATAAGAAAATTTCCATATTTGAAGCCATGAAAATAAACCTATTCCGATACTTATAATAAGCAGAAAACAAAAGATTCGTTCATTTATTGTTATATTTAAAAATGGTATTCCATAAGCCAAAAGAAGGAAAATGAACAGAAAAACCCAATAACTTTTTGGCGGATTATTTTCGTTGATCACTTTTTTTTCTTTAGTATATTTTCTTAAATTTATTGTTGCCATAGTTATTTTTGCTGAACAAACTAATAAAGGTAAGACACTGCTTAGCCAAATCGGTAATCCAACAAAAAAGCCAAAAAGAAGTGTAAATGGTAAAAAACCAAGAAAAGTTTTACTTATGGCGTAAATATAATTGCTAAGCGTATATTCTCTAGCATCCATATTCATTAAAATCATAGCGTAATATTTGTCTTTCGTTGGATTAAACATATAAGTATTTAAAATAGCCCCAGCTAATGTTAAAAAGAAAAATAAATGAAGAAATGTGTCTTTATTCTCTGTTTGATATAAACTTAAAAATGAAAAAATCATCAACCATAAATATAGAAGTTTTCCTAAAAATATATTTAAAATTTCTAATAATATACTCACAATATTTCCTGAAATTTTTATTGCTTTATTTTTATATAAAGCACTTGGCAAAATTTTTTTAATAATTGGAAGTTGTTTTAAAGAGTAGATGATACTATTTACACGATAGGCATTTCTTAAACGAAATGAGATACAAAACGATTTAAGCATAACTACTCCTCTTTTAAGGCTTCAATAATCTTTTCTTTTAAAGATTCATCTTTGCGTGTCTTTTTATCTACATGCTCTAAAACACCTTTATTAAGTAAAACAATTTCATCACATAAATCTAAAGCAAGTTCCATTATATGTGTTGAGAAAATAATAATATGATCTTTTTTTATACTTTTTAGCAAATTTTTCATTTCTTCAGCAACTACTACATCAAAGCTTGTTAAAGGTTCATCTAATAAAAGAACTTTTGGATTCATGATAATATTTACTAACATTTGCATTTTATTTTTCATGCCATGAGAATAATCTTTTAATAATTTATCACGATCTTCCGTTTCAATTTTTATTAAATCAAAATACTCATCAATTGTTTTTTTCTTTTCTATACGTTCTTGGTTAATTTCAATAAAAAACTTTAAGAATTCCCGACCTGTTAAAAATTCTGGAACGTTAGGAGTTGATAAAACATATCCAATATCTTGAGCTTCAATTTTGATTTTTTCCTCATTTTCTAAATAAAACTCACCTGAATCAATGTCTAAATCTTCATTTAAGCAGTTAAATAATGTTGTTTTACCGGCACCATTTCTTCCTAGTAAACCATAAATTTTTCCACTTTCAAAAGAAAAATTTATATTTTTTAGAACCTCTTTTTTTTCAAAATTTTTCTTTAAATCTTTAATAATTAAATTCATATAAAACTCCTTCACTTCTTTTTAAGAATAACAAAAAAATAGTAAAAAGTACAGGCATTTTTTCTATTTCTTCATATGCTTATATAGAAAGGAGTATGGTTATGAATAATAATTGTGATTATCAAAGAGCATACAATTATGTCCAAGATTATCAAAAACAACATCCAAGTCAAGGATGTTGCTGTGGAACCAGAAGTATAACTGGACCAACTGGACCGACAGGACCTGCCGGACCTGCAACGATTGTTGTGGGAACTACAACCGAAGGAACTCCTGGAAGTACCCCTTCAGTAGTCAATGCTGGTACAGATCAAAATGCCATTTTAAATTTTGTTATTCCAGCTGGAGCTACGGGGCCTACCGGTCCTACAGGTGCTACTGGACCCACGGGTGCTACGGGGCCTAGTGGAATTGGAACAACAGGTCCTACTGGGCCTACGGGGGCGACTGGACCTACTGGAACAGGCACAACCGGACCTACAGGAGCTACGGGACCTCAAGGATTAACAGGTCCTACAGGTGCTACTGGTGCCACGGGGCCTACGGGTGCTACTGGACCCACAGGTGTTGCAGGAACAACTGGGGCTACAGGACCTACGGGTGCTACTGGAGCTACGGGGCCTACTGGAATAACTGGACCAACGGGAGCAACTGGACCGGCGATTACTTTAGCAATAGGAACAGTAACTACTGGGGCACCAGGAAGTACAGCTACAGCCTCTATAAACTCTTTAGGTGGAAATGCTTACTCGATTAATCTAACTATTCCTCAAGGACCTACGGGACCAACTGGTACTGGAACGACCGGACCTACTGGACCTACGGGTGCTACTGGACCAACTGGTGTTGCCGGAACAACTGGAGCTACGGGACCTACGGGAGCAACTGGACCAACTGGTGTTGCTGGAACAGCTGGTGCTACGGGACCTACAGGTGCAACTGGACCTACGGGACCAACTGGACCTACTGGACCTACTGGACCATAGTATTTCTGAAATCATCCTTTATTCTCACAAAAAAAGGCAAGAGTTTTATTCTTAGCCTTTTTATTCTGATTTTACATCAAATTGCATTGCGTCATATAAAGATTTTGTTACAACACTAAGTTCTTTTTCATCAAATACGGGATAAAGTTTATCTGATTCTAAGTTATTTATTGCTAATTGTTTATATATTTTTGTGCTTTTAAAATTTATATTTTCTTGAGAATCCGTTTCCAAAAGCAAATAATATATATTTTTATTTTCAATAATCATAGATGAAATTATATATTTTTTATTATCAATTGTTAAAATATCATATAATTCATAATTCATATTATCTACTTCTTCCTCCTAATTCTTGATCTACTAAATCACTGATTTGTTTACCAATGTCCCCTTCTAGATTAATGCTATTTACATCAAATACACCTGTTGGAATTTTATTTTTTAAATAATCTTCTTCTCCACTTTTTGCAACTCCTGAAACGCTTTGTAAAACTCCACCAGCTAATAAAATATTTCCTATTTTTTCTTGTCTATTTGGATCTTCCTTATTAACTGTTATTATTGTTTTATCGGGCATTTGGTAGTTCATAGCAACAATTCGATATGAATCATTTTGATATTTAGGTGATAATGGTTCATTTAAATCCGTATTCGTGTATATTTTAGAATTTTCTTCTAAAATAAAATCCTCATCTAATTGTATAGGTTCCACAAGTGTTGATTCAAAATTTTCTACATCATCAATGGCAATGGTTTCTAGATCATTTTCTTTTTGATCTTCAATTACAATTTCTTCTTTTATATCTGTTTTTTGTTTTCCTAATGAAGAAGCCATTCCAACAAATGCAGTTAAAGCACTTATAGATAAAGCAATTTGAATAGCTTTCTTTTTCAAGATTTTTTTAATTTTATCTAATTTTTTTGGTTTTTCTACTTTTTCTACTTTAACTGGTTTAGAAATTTTCTCACGAAGAGCATTCATTCTGTTTATTAATACTTCAATAAGTAATGCATACTTTTTATCAAAGTAATACATATTCCCTTGTATTTCTTGAGATGTTTTTTCTGTAATTGGTTTTTGACAAATATCATATACCATTAATGTATAATAATTTAATTTTTCTTCATCCGTTAAGGTTTTTACATATTCTTCATCTATCATTATATCTAAACTATCGTTCTTTTTTCTAAATTCAAAGAGTTTTGAAACAGCTTTTGTAAAAGTCTCAGTGTATTTAGCATCAATTTCTACGCTCTGTCCATCCATGAAGAGTTTTACTGGATTTTGGCATTTTTTTAAGAGAATTTGATTTATCAAGTCCTTACAATAAGAAACTTTTTGTTCCATATCTAAAGATTCATAATATGATTCATCAAAAACCATTTTATTTATTTTTTCTTCATAACTTTCAATTCTATTCTTAATCATTTCATTCTGAATAAACTCTTTAAAAGAAGTTTTTGGAATTGTTCTAATTTCATTATGTAAACTTATTGTTTCTAATTCTGTCGAATTAGAAACATGTAATATTCTTTCATTTTCACTTTCTAACTCTTTTACTTTGTTTTGACATTCTTCATTGACTTTTTCAAACATTTCAATAAGTTTCCAAAATAGTGAAACATCTTTTTCATCTATTACATATTTTTTTCCATTCCACAAAACTGTCTTCGGTGTATCTATAAAATTATTTATTATTTTCCCTGCTAAATCATCTATATAATCTAATTTTCCAACAACATCCATTTTTTCATAAGTACGCCAGTCTATTGCATACCTGTAATAGCTTATTTTTTCATGCTCAAGCTTTTTAATATTATAAACTAGTTCTTCATAAATTTCTTTATATTCAGCCGGAATCATTTTTCCATTTATCATGCAAGGAAGCAAACTTTTATCAGTAAAAGCTTCAATCTGAAGCATTAAATTTGCTAAATACTGAATTTTTTGATTCTTAGACATTTTATCAAACAAAGTTCCTTCTATTGCAATTTTTGGTAGATATTCTTTGTTTAAAATCTTTTCAATTTTTTTCAATTCTCTCATTAACATACCATATTTTCCACGAAGATGACGAGGAATTTTTTTAACATAAGCTTGATTTTGATAGGTATCCTTATATGTTATTTTACGTCCTTTAGAATTTTCAATCTCTTGTAAAGATTTTAAAATTTTATCCCGCTCTTTGATTAAATTCTCGGTTTCCATAGGTGTAGATACAGGAAGCAATAAATCTTTGACTTCTTCTACAACCTCTAAAGGTTCTTCTTTTGAAAAATCTTGTTCTATGAAAAATTGATATATTGACTGAATTTCTACATCAATTTTTTCTAAAGCTACCAAAGATTCTTCATATTCTTTTTCTTCTTTGTCACTAGCTAATATCTCTTGGTTTTCATAATATTCACATTTTTTTTCATATTCCCTTCTTTGGTAGAACAATCTAGTAATTCTCTCTTCAAATTCCCTTATATGTTCAGGAATATTTTCTAACTCATTTTTAAGATCTAACGCTTCTTTTGTAAAAGCCTTTATTGTATCATAATAAACTACTCTTTCTTTCAAATAAGAATCTAATTCTGCTTTTACTTTTTCATCGTTGGTTTTGACAAAAGACTCTTCTAAATCCGTAATTACATGATTTAATTCTGGTAAAAGATTTATAAAATCATTAACATCTTTAATGAGTTCCTTTCTTCTTTTTATTTTAATATCTCGTTCATTTAATACAGGTTCTAATTTTAAAATAAATTCTTGAATATTTTCATTCATAAGTAGACCTCTTTCTATTTATCTTCATAATATCATAAATCTCTTTGTAATAACCATTTTTCTGCTCTTGTTTACAAATTTTAACTAAAAAAAGTGAAGAAAGTAAATTCACTCTTTTCTATAATCCGCCACCTGAACCAAATGAATCCAATTCTTCTTGTGTTACTATTATATTAATTCTCATTCTTCTATTTCCACAGACAAATAGTGCTTCGCCTTGATTGTAGTATTTTATACTATCTTTTTCGCTTTCGTTTAAGTCAATTAGTTTAGCTAAATCATCAACTGCTTGTTTTCTTAATCCCATTACTAGATAATAAGAAGCATTATCAAAAATAGCTTTTCCATGAACTATAACACTTGGTGCAGCAAAATCTGTCGGTTGTTGAGTAATAATAATGGTTCCTGTATTGTATTTTCTACTGCGTCGTTGAATTTGGGCTAAAAATTCAGCTCCAAGTTCATTTTTAGTGGATAATAACACATGAGCTTCATCGACACACATTACTGTATTAACGGTTGGATCTAAGCAGAGTCCCCATGCATACTTTAAAATGTTAAAGAATAACGCATTACGAACATTTTCATCGGCATTCATTAATTCTTTAATATTAAATACAATAAAATCACTTTGAATATTTAAGGTTGTATGTCCTGTAAAATAATAACGAAGTTCTTTAACTAATGGACGAATTTTCAACTCTAGTCGTTCCATAACATCTCGTTCATGAGTTCTTTCCGTCATTGATAAAAGTCTTCCTTTTATCGTTGCATAAACATCATCAAATGTCGGGTAATCTTCACTGGTAAATTTCGTATAATCTGTATCATAGTCAATTTTATATCTTTTGTAAGTATCTTGTACTACTTCACTAAACATGGTTAAAACGTCTTCTTCGATATCAGGTGAATAATATTTCATAAATGCTTTTAATTGTTGAATGGTTCTTGTTAAAACCGTATATCCTAGACCTTGATTGATTTCTTCTTCATCCGCATCAATAACAATCTCAAGAGGGTTTACCATTCCAAATTCGCCACCTTTTCCAAGGTCTAAGAAATCTCCTCCCATTGACAATGCCATTTCTTCTAATTCGCCTTCTGGGTCAATGCATACTAGTTTATATTCATTTCGAATATGGCTTCGAAGTAATAATTTTGCTGCGGTTGACTTTCCTGATCCAGAAGAACCAAGTATAATTATATTCGCATTATTTCGATTGTTTTCTTTTTTGATTTGATATAAGAATTGATTAAATAAAATGACTCCACCTGAAAAATCTACTCCAAAAAGGGTACTATTTCCAGGGTCTTTGATGCTATCGAATATAAATGGATACATTGCTGCGATTGTAACAGAAGGTATCGGTGCTCCAACACGATCTTCTACATCTTGTTTTGGAAAGATTGGAATCATAGATTTAATGACTTTTTCTTGTTCAAACATTAAAGGTATTCCGCGCATTCCTAAAGCATCAATATAATTTCGAACTTGCATTTTTTTATTTTCCATATCGTCTTTTGTTTCGGCAGAAATTAAAACGTGTAATTGAAAATCAAAAATTCTTGATTGAGTTGCTACTAACATTGAAATAAATTGTTCTAATGATTCATAGTCTTGACGAATTCTCTCTTGAATTGTTTTATCGTGTTCCGTTTGATAACGACTCTTTAAATCAGCGATTTCTTTATTAATCATTCTTTGTAAAGTAGATAATTCAATAGGGATATGTTTCGCGACTATTTTTATTCCGGAAAGATTCGTTAAATTGGCTAAATATCCTGGTTGAATAAATTTGGGATAACTTACAATAGTTAAAATTGTACAATATCGACCACTCATCATAAATTCTGTTGGTTTAAATTCAATCCCCTTAGGGGCAATTTGTGCTTTTAAATTCATTATGGACTCACCATCCCGCTAAAAGTTGTGGCTTGGCCACCATTAAAGAAATTATCTAAAATAACTCGTAAATCATTGTTACTAGTTTGTTGACTATTTAAACCACAGTTAGCCAAATTACTAATCAAAGTATGTAATCTTTTTTGGATAACATCCATTCTTTTTTCCTTGAATAAAATGTAATATTCTGTATCTACTACATTATACTCAGCACTCATAAACATATTAGCTTTATTAATATCTTGAGTTATTAATTTTCTTGTAACTGGATTTGTTGCTTGATTGTAAAGAATTTGAAGTTGAGAAAGATAAACATTTATATCTACTGGACGATCCGCGACAATTAACCAAAATTCAAAATTAATTGCATTATAAAAATTTCTTAATTGATAAATCACATTATCTCTAGTCCCAGCATCTAAAATGAAAATATTTCTAGGAGCTACTTTTACACCAGTCACATATTCACCATTCTCTAATTGAATCATTCCATTCATGATATTTTTTAATGGTACCCAATCTTCACTCCATTTACTTGATAATTCTTCTTTTTTATTTTTCGCCATCTTTATAACACCAGCCTTTCCAATAATACCTCTTTCTATTCAATATAAATGTAACAATATTTGTAATTAATTGCAAGACATTATGATAATTAGGTACGGGAATGACTAAGAATCCAGATATTAATGCTGGCATCAATATAAGTATTGCCATATTGAAAGACATTCCTTGAAATATTAATAACATGATTATTGTTACTGTAACACCTACACCAAAAATAATTAAATCAATTGGAGTAAAGAAGCCTAAAATAAGTTTTGATTTTTTGGTATTCGCAGGTATTAAATAATTTTGATCCATAATCTATCCCCTTTCTATTTTTTCTTTTCTTGTTCTTTTTCGATTCTTGCAGCAACTTTAGTATTTATTTCATTAGTAGCACTTTTGATAGCATCGTTACTATCTTTTTCAAAAAGCTTTCTTACATTATCACTCATAACAAAATCTTCTAACTTTTGATCTTGATTTGCAACAGCTTGTTCCAAAAAGTTTTGTGTAGATGCAGCATCTTTTGAATTTTCAGATATAATAGTTGAATTTTTTAAAGCTTTTGTTCGATAAGCAGTTACTAGCTCTTTTAATTCGTTATCATATTTAGAATAATCTTTTCTTCCCGTTGTTAAATCATAACCTGCTATAATATCCTTTTTCATCGCTTCTTTCATATCGTATTCAATTTTTTCCATTTCCGTTATCATGTGTGCGCTTGCTTTCGTACCGTTGCTAGTGTACCCAGTTGATTTCATTCTATTTATTTCATTTAATAAATCTGCATAATTATCAAAAGTTCCAACCCCATTTACAGTATATTGTTGCAATGATTTTAATTTGTTTTTATCACGATTTAAAATTGCCATTGCTCTATCATCAACTGCTTTTCTTGCATCTTTAACTTCCAGAGCTCCACTTTGTAATTTTTTTAAAGATTCTAAGCTATCCATTCCAGCCCATTCTCCAATACCATAGCCTACATCTTTTGCATGTCCCCACATACTTCCGACAATTCCTCCTACTATTGGAATATCTAATCTATGGTTAGCAACATAACTCGCTCTTTTTTCTCTATTTTCAGTACTTTTTTGAGCCCCGATTCCGGCTTGCTTAGCAACATCTTTTATACTTTTCATGTTTTTAGGATTTGTATAGGCATTAAACATTCCTGATGTCGCGCCTGCTATTCCAGATAATGCACCTACACCAAAACTTTTAGCAGTACCCCAAATATCTCCTCTTTTTGCATCTGCCCAAGTATTTTGAAGTCCCTTTATGCCATTTCTAACAAGGCCTGTTGCTCCAGCTCCAAGCATTCCTAGTCCAACTCCAGCCATTGATGCTCCTTTGAAGAATCCGCCTGCTTTAAGTTTCTCGCCTATTCCTAATTTTAAGCTTCCTGAATCTATTCCTAATACATCACTTATCATTTTTGGAGCTTGTTTAGCAAAAGTTAAAATACCCATAATAATAACCACTAATGCTAGCTTTCCTTGAATTCCTCCGCTAAAGAAACTATCCCATATATCGCTGTCTACTAACCCATTAATTAAATAAATAGAAATATACATAATCGCAACTCTAACAAATATTTCGAAAAAAACAGAAAGAGTTAGTTTTAACCATTTATCAAAAGTTCCTTTTTTTCCTGGCATCGCTCGCATGATTACTGGTATAGGTGCAACTAATTGACAAAATGCTAATTTAGCTACTCGTACACCTAAATCTAAAGTAAATGAGAGCATAATATAACATAAATAAATACCTGCTATTGTTGAAATAACAACTTTATAATCAACCGTTACTGATTGTCCTGCATTTTCTCCTACAAGATTTGCTCCATGAACAATTGAATCTGCTAATCCAGGTAAAGAACTATAAACTCCATCATGAAGTATTTCATATTTTATATCAAACCAAGTTTTTGACTTATCACTTAATCGTACATTGTAATTATCCGAATTCAAAAAAGTATTTAATACTGTAAAAGATATAGCATCCCCATATCGAATCATGCTATTTTCTGAATCATCAGTTGGATCTATTGTTGGTGTTCCAAAAATTAATGAGCCAATCACATTCGAAGATAGAACATAATTTTGTAATCGATAAGCATACTCAAAAGTTGCAGGTAATAAGCCTAATATTACTAAGGATATAACTAAATTTGAAGCTAATTTAGATACGCTTTTATCCCCTTTAGTTAATTTATCCGGGTCTACAAGGGCATTTAATAAAGCATAAGCTAGATAAAAAAGCATAAATACACCTAAAATCGAGTAAATTCGATTGGCAAAATCACTATAAAAATTATTATCAAAAATTTGAGCCATAGATAACTTCATAAACAGTTGATAACATTGGGCAGCAAACCAATAAACTACACTATCAATCCATAACATTATTGATTGAAAAATGCTATTTGCCCAATCTCCTAAAAGAGACATTGAATATATACTTGTCATATTTGCACCTCCTTTACGTTCCTATATTACATCTACTTAAATCATATAAACCAAATAATTCAAATAAAATATCTAAAATAAATGGTAAGAAGAAAATGAATAAGCCTACAATTAATCTTTTTATAGTTCTACTATTTGTTTTTTTCATTTCATCAGCATTTGAAGCGGTAATTGCTTTGATGTAATCAAATGTTGATAATGCAATTACAATGATCGGAGTTACTATTTTTATTAAAGTAAATAATCCTTGAACAAAATCATATAAGTCTGTATAGTTTCCATTTTTATCGACGAAGATCGTGTTACAGCCATCACTTTCTTCAGTTTCAATATTTCCAAAAATTTCTCCCCAATCCGAATAACAATCCTCAGTTCTTCCTGTAGTATTTGGATCACACTTTTCGCCACCTGTCGTTGTATTTTCTGAAGATACATTTGAACAATTATTGGGAATTACGGTATATAATCCCATAGATGAATTTATACAATTTACTACTTGGGTTTCTATGTCTTCTTTTGAATACCAGCCACTTGTTCGATAAGCTTCATTCACTTTAGCTGTATTGATTACATAGTATTGGTCATTTTTTTTCAAAGCAATGGCTACATAATGTCCTGAGCTTCCAGAAAAACGACTGGCTGATGTCACTGAAGCTAAAACAGCTTTGTTTTGACTGAGAGCATTATCTATTCCTGTCATACTACCAGCTATTTTTTCTATTTTCATATCAAACATATCAAAAAAAGACTGACTTCGAATAATATTTCCATATTGCCTAGCTTGAGTATCATCAGGGTAGTTATAACATAAATAACTTGATACATTTTGGGGCTTTACATCGTCTGCTCCATAACTTGCTAAAATGGAAGCTATCGTTAATGGAAAACATCCGGATGTACATAAATTATTCCTTCCACTGCAGGAAGAAGTCATACTAGTACAATAGGGAACATCAGCATAACTTCCTGCGGTATAAGTAACTATATTTTCTTCGGTTAATTGACACTCTGCTGCATTTGTTTCTAAAGTTGAGCAGAAAAACAAAATAATTAACACTATATATTTTATTTTTTTCATAGTAATTCACACTCTCATTTATTATATCATTTTTTATTTCTGATTACTAGGCAAAATTACTCTCCTATTCCGCACGTACTAATATCGTAAAGACCAAATAATTCAAATAATATTTCTAATAAATAAGGTAAGAAAAAGATACATAATCCCACAATTAATCGTTTAATAGTTCTCGCGTTTGCCTTTTTCATCTCATCAGCATTAGATAAAGAAATTGCTTTAATATAATCAAATGTTGATAATGCAATCACAATAATTGGTGTGATTATTTTTATTAAATTAAATAGTTCTTCCATAAATTCATGTAGCTCTGTATAATTTCCAAATTCATCGATAAATACAGTGCCACATCCTTCGCTATCTCTTATAAAAATATCAATATCTGCAAATACGTTTGGATATGGATCGACAGTTCTTCCGCCACCAACATACATTGATCCCGTTCCATCATTTGTTGCTCCTGGAGCATTTTCAGCAATAAAGTTTGCAATTGTAGAAGCAACTTCACTTTGATTGTTTAGATATGACTGAAATTGACTTTGGTTATCCATAAAAGCAGTTTCTAAATAATAAACTGGAATACTTCTATTGGCATAAAAATTCGAAATTGTTCCTAAACTTCCAACGCTTGTTGCTCCGGGATCTGTGTCTCTTTTATATTCTCCTCTTCCTACACCAATTGCATCTGCAACAGATTGCGCTAATTGTAACCCTGAAGCTTCAGTTGTATTATCTCTTCCAAAAACAATAGTATAATTTCCGCCTCCACCATTAAAATGAACTTCTAGTACCAAAGAATAATTTCCAATGCCTTTTTCATCTACATGATTCATTAACGTAGAGCCATATGTGCCTATTGATGCTGTTCTAAAGCCACAACAACTATTTGTATTTGGATTTGTACAATTTCTAGCTGCATTTCTTGTAGCTGGATCATTTGACCAATAAGCATCTCCGACAATTTGATTGGCAATTTCGTAGTTGATTCCTAAATCTTCTAAATACCCAGCAATTTGGTTTACTAATTTTCGAGCTTCTATGTTTTCATAATAATTTGTTCCATTCATCGTTGTACTTGCATGATTACAGTCTTTTCCTAACCCATGGGCGGCTATTAATAAAACTGTTTTATTCGAATCATTATTTTGAGCAAGTAAATTTAAAGTGTCTGTAGAAGTAGTATTTATTTTCGAAGTTTTCATCGTATTGTATATACAGGCGACACTTAATATTGTAAGTAATAGAATTATTATTTTTTTCATATAACCACGCAATACTTTCTTAACTATTTTAT
Source organism: uncultured Bacilli bacterium (assembly GCA_944363605.1). GTDB lineage: Bacteria > Bacillota_I > Bacilli_A > RF39 > UBA660 > Ventrenecus. Next base: position 320 of record CALVUM010000002.1, on the reverse strand, counting down.
TATATCAATTATTTTTAAATATTTCATCAAAAAAAGAATTGGACATAAGCTACATTTAACCCATTTAAAAAGAAATCAATTTAAATTTTTGATTTCCTCTTCTGTTAAGCCAGTAAATTCCATAATTTCTTCTACGGCTTTATTTTTTTCTAACATTTTTTTAGCAATTTCAATTTTTTCTTGTTTGCTTCCTCGTTCAACTCCTAGTTCATAAGAACCTTCATTGTCTTCTTTGTGTTTCTCTTCTAAATCATAGTATAAAATGAAATCTCCATTGCCTGTTAAATCTTCTACTTTTTTGACCATACCTTTAAATCCTT
>CALVUM010000001.1 GCA_944363605.1 uncultured Bacilli bacterium | reverse complement strand
AAGGATTTAAAGGTATGGTCAAAAAAGTAGAAGATTTAACAGGCAATGGAGATTTCATTTTATACTATGATTTAGAAGAGAAACACAAAGAAGACAATGAAGGTTCTTATGAACTAGGAGTTGAACGTGGTTTAGAACAAGGATTTAAGCAAGGAAGCAAACAAGAAAAAGTGGAAATTGCTAAAAAAATGTTAGCAAAAAATAAAACCATAGAAGAAATTATGGAATTTACAGGCCTAACAGAAGAAGAAATCAAAAAGTTAAATTGATTTCTTTTTTTAACGATTAGATTTTTGATTAAGAATTTTACAATGGTAAAAAGAGTAAATATTTTGTATAATAGTATTAGGAGTTGAAAAATTATGAAAATATTATCAGTAAATGCTGGAAGTTCTTCTTTAAAATTTACGGCATTTGAAATGCCAGAAGAAAAAGCCTTAGCAAGTGGTTACTTTGAAAGAATTGGGATTGGTGAAAGTTTTTATACCATTAAAATGAATGGTGAGAAAATAAGAAAAGAAGTGGATTTGCCAGATCATACAACAGCTTTTCAAATATTAATGCAAGAATTAATTGATTTAAAAATTGTTTCTTCTTTAAATGAAATTAAAGGAATTGGTCATCGCGTTGTTCAAGGGGCAGATCATTACGATAAAAGTGTTTTAGCAACAGATGAAGTAATAGAGGATATTGATTCTTTATCAAGCCTAGCACCTCTTCATAATCCACCCGCAGTATTAGGAATTAAAGCAGCGAAAAAAGTTGTACCAAATGCAACAGAAGTAGTAGTATTTGATACAGCATATCATCAGACTATGCCAAAAGAAAATTATTTATATGCACTTCCAATGGAGTGGTATGAAAAATACCAAGTGAGACGTTATGGAGCTCATGGAACAAGTCATAAATATATCGCCGAATATATGAGTAAAATGTTAGGAAGAGATGATTTAAAACTTATTATTTGTCATATTGGTTCGGGAGCTAGTATTACAGCTGTAAAAAATGGTAAGTCTATTGATACTTCCATGGGATTTACTCCGAATGCAGGTTTAATTATGGGGACGCGATGTGGAGATGTAGATGTAACAGCGATTACTTATATTATGGAAAAAACAGGGTTAAAGCCAGCAGAAATCGATACAATTTTAAACAAAAAAAGTGGAGTATATGCGATATCAGAAGGATATAGTGATATGCGTGATATCTATGATCGAGTAAAAGAAAATGAAGAAAAAAGTGTTTTAGCCTTAAATATGTTTGTCAAAAGAATAGTTGATTATATAGCTAAATATTATTTCGAATTAGAAGGTTGTGATGCCATAGTATTCACAGCCGGCGTTGGGGAAAACGGAGCTTTTGAAAGAAGTAAAATTGTTGAAAAATTAGAATTTTTAGGTGTAAAACTTGACCGAGAATTTAATGAGAAAATTGCAAGTTATCATGACATTCATGAAGGAAAAATCACATTAGATGATTCAAGCATTCCAGTTTATGTGATTCCAACAAATGAAGAAGTAATGATTGCAAGAGATACATATGAATTAGCAGAAAAATAGAAAGAGGTACATAAATGCAAAGTGACATCATAAAAAAAATAGGGAAAAAAATAAAACAATACAACACTATTGTTATTGCAAGACATATTGGACCAGACCCAGATGCTATTTGTAGCCAGCTAGCCTTAAGAGATGCAATATTAGAACGTTATCCCAAAAAAAAGGTTTATGCAGTAGGAACAGGTGTATCCAAATTTAAAAAATACGGAAATCTAGATAAAATAGATGTCACTTCCTTACATAATGCCTTATTAATTACAACTGATGTCCCAAACTTTTACCGAATTGATGGTGTAGAAGGTTTAAAATTTAAAGAAGTAATTAAAATTGATCATCATCCTTTTGAAGAAGAATTTGGGGGTATCGAGTGGATTGATGAAACTTCTAGTAGTACTTGCCAAATGATTAGTGAAATGCTTATCAAATGCAAATGGAATTTTTCTAATGATGTAGCGAGCAACCTTTTTTTAGGAATTGTTTCAGATAGTGATCGTTTTTTACTCTCTTATACATCAGTTAAAACATTTGAAATAACAACAGAATTATTAAAAAGAAGTAAAATTTCATTTACTAAATTATATGAAAAACTTTATGAACGACCAATTGAAGAAATCCGTTTTCGAGGTTTTTTAGCAGACAATTTACTAGTAACAGAAAATGGTTTTGCATATGTTGATATTAAAAGTGAAACCATTTTAGAATATCATGTAGACTCTGCAACCGCATCAAATATGATTAATGATTTTAATTACATTAAAGATGTTTATGTTTGGTGTTTTGTTACTCACGATTCTAAAAATAATCTGTATAAAGTAAATATTCGTAGTAAAGGACCAATAATTAATGAGATTGCCTCCAAATATCATGGTGGAGGGCATAAATACGCGAGTGGTGTCAGGACGAATAACAGAGAAGATATTGATAATTTATTAAGGGACCTTGATGAAGCTTGCAAAGAATATAAAGGAGCATAGAAAAATGAAGTTTATTGAGCAAATAAAAGAAAGAGCTAAAAAAGAAAAAAAGCAAATTGTTTTACCTGAAACAATGGATGAACGCATTTTAGATGCTGCCACAATTATTATAAGAGAAGAGATTGCTCAAATAATTCTACTAGGGAATAAAGAAAATATAGTAAAAACTCACCCTGCATTAGCAAGCGCGACAATTATTGATCCATTAACTAGTGATATAACTAATGAATTTGCTAAAAAATTATATGAATTACGTAAAGAAAAAGGAATGACTTTAGAAGAAGCAAATCGTCTTTTAACTGAAGATTTTATGTATTTTGCTTGCATGCTTGTTAAAGAAAATATGGCTGATGGCATAGTAAGTGGAGCATGCCATTCAACAGCAAATACATTAAGACCAGCACTGCAAATTATTAAAACAAAAAAAGATGCCAAATTAGTTTCTTCATTTTTCCTAATGGAAATTCCAAATTGTGAGTATGAAGAAAATGGAATTTACGTATTTTCAGATTGTGGTTTAGTTCAAAATCCAACAAGTGAAGAGTTAGCCTATATTGCTATTGATAGCACGAAGAGTTTTGAAATTTTGACCGGAAAAAAAGCCTATGTTGCTATGCTATCTCATTCTACTAAAGGAAGTGCAAAACATCCAGATGTAGATAAGGTTTTGAATGCTACAAAAATGGCTCAACAGCTAGCGCCTTTAATAAATATTGATGGCGAATTACAATTAGATGCAGCGATTGTTCCAAGTGTAGCTCAATTTAAAGCGCAAGATAGCAACGTAGCAGGAAAAGCGAATGTCCTAATATTTCCCGATTTAGATGCTGGAAATATTGGATACAAATTAGTTCAAAGATTTGCACATGCTGATGCCTATGGTCCTATTACCCAAGGAATGTCCGCGCCAGTTAATGATTTGTCACGAGGCTGTTCAGTTACAGATATTGTTGGCACGGTAGCCATTACAGCTGTGCAAGCCGAAAATAAAGGAAGGAAATAAAAAATGAAAGAATTAAAATTAAAAAAATGCTCTGTCTGCGGAGCAATTATTAAAATTGTGGAAAACAAAAAGAATAGCAATTTTATATGTTGTCAGAAAGAAATGGAAGATATTATTCCTAATAGTGTAGATGCAAGCTTTGAACGTCATATTCCAGAAGTTCATATTGAAGATGGTGAAATGTATATTCGGGTAAATCATGTAATGGAAGAAAATCATTTTATTGAATGGATTATGATAAAAACAGAAGATAAAATTATTGAATTTTTATTTAAACCAGGAGAAAAATGTGAACTTCATTTGCCATATACTGGTAGAGCAATAATATATTCTTATTGTAATCTTCATAGTTTATGGAAAAAAGAGGTAGAGTAGTTGTAAAAAAGGTTGACAGTTCGTATATTTTTTAGTAAAATGAATATCGTTATAGAAAAAGAAAGAAACGGATCCACCGTTCACCTGAGTGCTTAAGTGCTAGGTAAAATGCTTTGAAAAGAAAAAATTCTTATAAAAGTATAAAATAGGTGGATACTGGGTATCTGCCTTTTTCATTGTATGGAGGTGCATTAACATAGCAAAGAAAACAGACGAATTACCAATTAATGATGAGATTAGAGTGAGTGAATTAATGGTAATTGGACCTAATGGGGAACAAATGGGAATTAAGAGTTTGGAAGATGCAAAGACAATCGCCAATTTTGCGGGCTTAGATTTAGTTTTAATGAGTGGAAATTCTACTCCAGCTGTTGGTAAAATAATGGATTATAATAAATTCCGTTATGAAAAGAAAAAGAAACAAAAAGAAGCAAGCAAAAAACAAAGAGAGTCGAATAAAGAATTAAAAGAATATCGTCTTTCTCCTGGTATCGACATTCATGATTTTGAAACTCGTGTTCGAAATGCGAAAGAATACTTGGAAAAAGGGCATAAAGTTCGTGGCTTTATTCGCTTTAAAGGAAGACAAATGGCTCATCCTGAATTAGGTCGGGAAGTTTTAGAAAGATTTGCGGAAAAATTAAATGATGTAAGCATAATTGAAGCTCCCGTTAAACAAGACGGTCGCAATATGTTCATCATTTTAGCACCTAAAAAATAAAAGAAAGAAGGAAATGTTGTATGGCAAAAGGACCAAAAATGAAAACACATAAAGCAAGTAGTAAAGTTTTCAAGAAAAAGAAAAATGGTGACTTAACTTATAAATTAAGTGGCGGTAACCATAAAACCAATAAGGATAGTGCAAAACAAATTCGTCAAAGACGTAACAAAGGAACATTAAGTAAAGGAGAAGCTAGCAGAATTAAATCTGTTATCTAGTAAGGTGGTGTAAAAAATGGCAAGAGTTAAAGGTGGAACTGTTTCCAAAACAAGAAGAAGAAAAGTTTTAAAAGAAGCAAAAGGATACTTTGGAAGTAAACATAGATTATATAAAACAGCTCAAGAACAAGTTTTCCATAGTGGAGCTTATGCATATCGTGATAGAAGACAAAAGAAAAGAGATTTCAGAAAATTATGGATTACTCGTATCAATGCAGCATGTCGTGAAAATGAAATCAGTTATTCAAAATTTATCAATGGCTTAAATATTGCTGGTGTCACTATCAACCGTAAAATGCTTTCAGAACTTGCAATTGATAACAAAGAAGCATTTAAAGATTTAGTAGACATTGCTAAAGATGCTTTAAAAAGTGGCAAAAAAGCAGAGAATAAAGAAGAAGAAAAAAAAGAAGCAAAAGCAGAAACATCTAAAGAAGAAAAAACAACAAATGATTATAGTAAAATGACTTTGGCTGAACTAAAAAATCTAGCAAAAGAACAAGGCATCAAAGGCTATTCTACAATGAAAAAAGATGAATTATTAGCTAATTTAAAATAAAGGTGAAGAGAAATTCGCCTTTTTTCTATAGTTATAAGGTTAGGAGTTTTATGTGGTGACAAATAAAGATGTTAGTGATATTTTATATGCCAAAGATTATGAGTTTACATTTTTTTCAAATTCTGGAGATAGTGGAGAATTATTACTTGCTTGTAATAAAAAGAATCCGAATGAAAAATACCTTGTAAAACATGAACATATAGATTGTGCATGTAATGAATTTATGTATAGTAAAATAGGAAATTATTTAGGAATAAAAATACCCGATGTCAAATTATTTGTTTTAGATAAACAAAATACAGTCAATTTTAAATCACTTTATGTGTGTGGGATTACTTATTTAGAAAATAGTGAAAAAATGAATTTTTCTAAAATTCAAGAACAAAAAAGTAATATAAAGAATTGGAAAGATTATTTTAAAATGCGTTCTTTAGAAGCTTTGTTTGAAGAATCTGATGATATCGAGGTTTTAAAACATCAAAATGAAATTTATCGAATAGATGCAGTGGATGCTTTTACTTTATGTGAGGTTTCTTTAAGTATTTTATTAAAAAGCAATTTTGCGTGTGGTCTTTTTAATCTAATTATTAGAGGAAATAAAGAATCTCGTTTTTTAGAATGGGAATTGGCAATAAAGAATTTTGAAAAAAATTGTGGTAAAGAGAATTTAAAATATTTTTTAGAACCATTTTATTTATTTTTAGAAATTCCATCATTGATGATCGAAAATTGGAGCAAGATTTTAAATAGGATTTATCCGGAACAAGTTAGTGTCTATTATCAAGAATATTTCAAATATTTGAAAATGGATCTTCAAGAGTTTATGAATAGCAAAAAAGAATATTTTGATTCTAGAAAGAAGAATGAAATATGTTAATTAAAGGAATTCAAAAAGTAACTCTTTTAGATTATCCCGGAAAAATCGCTTGTACAATTTTTACAGGTGGTTGTAATTTTCGTTGTCCATTTTGTCAGAATGCCTCACTGGTAACACATTTAGATGATGGGTATATAGAGGAAAATGAAATTATGGAATTTTTAAAATCGCGAGTAGGTAAGTTAGATGCAGTATGTATTTCAGGTGGAGAACCGTGCATCCAAAAAGATTTAAAAGAATTTTGTCAAAAAGTAAAAGATTTGGGTTTTTTGATCAAATTAGATACCAATGGTGGATTTCCAGAAAAAATAAAAGAATTATTAGATGCCCATCTTTTAGATTACATTGCAATGGATATTAAAAATAGTGAAGAAAAATATGATACAACAACTGGTGTATTCATCAATTTAGAAAAAATAAAACAATCAGTAGATATGATTAAAAGTTCAAATATCGAACATGAATTTCGAACAACAGTCGTAAAAGAATTTCATAAAGAAGAGGATCTTTTAAAAATCGTAAAATGGATTAATCCTTCTAAACTTTATTTACAACAATTCCGAGATAGTGAAGATGTAATAAAAAAAGGATTACATGCTTACCATGAGGAAACTTTAAAAAAAATGTATCAGAAATGTTTAAAAGTTTCTGCTAATGTTTACTTACGAGGTATTTAATTTTACATGTTCGATTTACATAAGATTTAAATAGAAAAAGTCTTTAAAATAAGGCTTTTTTTGAATGATTAAAAAAAAGAAATTAACTGTTGCAAAAATCACACTAAAAGAAAAATAAAGTTTGCTATAATGGGCTTGGTAAAAGGTAGGAGGAAAATTTTATGTATCGAGTTAAGAAACGTGATGGCAAAATTGTCCGTTTTGACATCAAAAAAATATCAGAAGCCATGGAAAAAGCTTTTGAATCAGTAAATAAAGAAACATGTGATAGTGTTTTAGATTTATTAGCCCTCAAAGTAACAGCAGACTTTGAAGAAAAAATCAAAGAGAATATCATTGATGTAGAAGACATTCAGGATAGTGTGGAAAAAGTTTTATCTGATGCTGGTTATGCAGATGTTGCGAAATCTTATATTTTATATCGTAAAGAAAGAGAAAGACTTCGTAATGTCAAAAACACCATGATTGATTATAAAAAAATTGTCGATAGTTATGTCAAAGTTGAAGACTGGCGCGTAAAAGAAAATTCCACTGTTACTTACTCAGTCGGTGGGTTAATTTTAAGTGAAGCCGGTGCTGTTACAGCAAATTACTGGTTAAGTGAAGTATATGATGAAGAAATCGCTAAAGCTCATCGTGATGCGGATATTCATATTCATGATTTATCGATGCTAACAGGTTATTGCGCAGGTTGGAGTCTAAAACAATTAATTCAAGAAGGGTTAGGGGGAATTGAAGGAAAGATTACATCGAGTCCTGCTAAGCATCTTTCCACTTTATGCAATCAAATGGTTAACTTCTTAGGCATTATGCAAAATGAATGGGCGGGGGCGCAAGCATTCTCATCTTTTGATACTTACTTAGCACCTTTTGTAAAAGCAGATAATTTATCCTATTATGAAGTAAAACAAGCCATTCAATCTTTTGTTTATGGTGTAAATACCCCAAGTAGATGGGGAACCCAAGCACCTTTCACAAATATTACTTTGGATTGGACAGTTCCAAATGACTTAGCAGAACTACCTGCCATTGTTGGTGGAAAAGAGATGGACTTCAAATACAAAGATTGTAAAAAAGAAATGGATATGGTCAATAAGGCATTCTTAGAAATTATGATTGAAGGAGATGCCAATGGTCGAGGATTCCAATATCCTATTCCAACATATTCTATTACGAAAGATTTTGATTGGAGTGAAACAGAAAACAATCAATTATTATTTGAAATGACAAGTAAATATGGTACGCCATACTTTTCAAATTATATTAATAGTGATATGGAGCCAAGTGATGTAAGAAGTATGTGTTGTCGTCTTCGTCTAGATTTAAGAGAATTAAGAAAAAAATCAGGTGGTTACTTTGGAAGTGGTGAATCAACCGGAAGTGTTGGCGTTGTAACGATTAATATGCCAAAAATTGCTTATCTATCAAAAGATGAAAAAGATTTTTATGAACGATTAGACAATTTAATGGATATTGCAGCGCGCAGTTTAAAAACAAAGAGAACTGTGATTTCAAGTCTTTTAGAAGAAGGGTTATATCCTTATACAAAAAGATACTTAGGCTCTTTTGATAATCATTTTTCGACTATTGGTCTAGTTGGAATGAATGAAGCGGGATTAAATGCCTGTTGGTTACAAAAAGATTTAACTCATGAAGAAACTCAAAAGTTTACGATTAATGTTTTAAATCACATGCGTGAAAGACTAAGCGATTATCAAGAAAAATATGGGGATCTATATAACTTAGAAGCCACTCCAGCTGAATCCACATCTTATCGTTTCGCAAAACACGATAAAGAAAAATTTCCTGATATTATCACAGCAAATGAAAATGGAACTCCATATTATACAAATAGCTCTCATTTACCAGTTGGATATACGGAAGATGTATTTAAAGCATTGGATATTCAAGATGAATTGCAAACCCTTTATACATCAGGAACTGTGTTCCATGTCTTCTTAGGAGAAAAATTACCAAGTTGGCAGAGTGCAGCAACATTAGTTAAAAAGATAGCAGAAAATTACGCTTTGCCATATTATACCCTTTCTCCAACGTATTCAATTTGTAAAGAACACGGTTATTTAGCCGGCGAACAAACAAAATGTCCAATTTGCGGAGAACCAGCAGAAATTTATAGTAGAATTACGGGGTACTATCGACCAGTAAAAAATTGGAATGATGGAAAAAGTCAAGAATTTAAAGACCGGGTAACGTATACGATTGCTAGTGGTTTTGAAAAAGAATGTAAAAAAGACCAAAAAAAAGAATCTAAAAAAGCTCAAAAAGCAAATACTAAAGCTATGCTTTTTGTAACGAAAACTTGTCCGAACTGTCAGCTTGCCAAAAGAGCCTTAGATGAAGCAAAAATTTCCTATGATGTAATTGAGGCAGAAGAGAATCCAGAACTTGTTAAAGAATTAGAAATCACTCAAGCGCCAACTTTAATTACAAAAGAAGGAGAAAAAATTCCTAATGCATCGAATATCACAAAATACGCTGAAGAAAGCAAGGTAGCTATATGATTTACGATATCATAATTATTGGTGGAGGACCTGCTGGTTTATCAGCAGGTATCTATGCCTCCCGAGCTTTAAAAAAAACGCTGATTATTGAAAAAAGTGTTTTTGGAGGCCAGATCACTCAAGCATCTAAAGTAGAAAATTATCCGGGTTTTGGAGAAATTTCTGGAATGGAATTAGGAGAAAAAATGGCGGATCAAGCAAAAAAACTTGGAGTAGAGAATATTTATGGTGAAGTGACAAAGATCGAAAAAAATAAAGAAATTTTTACTGTAACTGTTGGTCAAAAAGAATATCTTAGTAAAGTAGTTATTTATGCGACTGGTGCAAGTCCAAGAAAACTTCAAGTAGAAAATGAAGAAAAATTTTTAGGCTCTGGAATCAGCTATTGTGCTACTTGTGATGGAGCGTTTTTTAAAGAAAAGACAGTATGCGTGATTGGCGGTGGCAATACAGCAATTGATGATGCCAATTATTTAGCCAATCTCTGTAAAAAAGTTTATCTAATTCATCGTCGTGATTCCTTTAGAGGAGAACCTGTAAAAGTAAGCTTGTTAAAAGAAAAAGAAAATGTCGAGTTTATCTTAAATGCGACTCTTAAAAGCGTGAATGGTGAAGACAAAGTACAAAGCGTTACTTTAAATGAACAAAATGAAGAGAAAGAAATTAAAGTAGATGGTGTATTTGTGGCTGTTGGACATGTTCCAAATACCAAAATTTTAGAAAATTTTGTTCCGTTAACCCCAAATGGTTATATAAAAACAAATTATGAATTAGAAACTCCCGTTGCGGGCTTTTATGCTGCTGGTGATGTAAGAGAAAAACAAGTTCGACAATTAACAACGGCAACAAATGATGGCACAATTGCAGCAATCAAGGCAAGCGAATATTTAAATACTTTATAAATCCAAAAGAAAGAATCTTTTAAAATTTTACTATTTATTAAAAATTCTCTCTTTTTTATGTGATTTAGACAAAATAACCCAAATTGCTTGACTTTTGAAGGATTTAAAAATATCATAGTAATTTCCTTGATGAAGGGCATTTAAAACTATCGAAAGGAGAAGTTACCGCTTCTTCTTTCTTTTTGCCTTCATCTACTTTCTACATACAAAAAAGTGCATGAAATTTGCGTTTTATTTTATCATACACTTTTCTTATTCTACAAATTAATTTGACGAATATTTTTCTTTTTTTATTATTTTATTTTGC